>JBFMHS010000135.1:0-6380 GCA_040751765.1 Pseudomonadota bacterium
AGCTCCACCATGGTCCCCATGCCACCGGGCAGGGCCACGACGCCGGCGGACAGCTCGGCCATCAGCGCCTTGCGTTCGTGCATGGAGCCGACCACGTGCAGGGCCGTGAGGTCCAGGTTGCCCACCTCGAACTTCATCAGCGCCTCGGGGATGACGCCGATCACCTCGGCGCCGCCGGCCAGGGCGGCGTTGGCGACCTCACCCATCAGGCCGATATTGCCGCCGCCATAGACAAGCCCGATGCCGCGCCCGGCCAGCATCCGGCCCAGGGCACGGGCAGCCTCGGCATAGACCGGGCGGCTTCCCATGCTGGAGCCGCAGAAGACGCACACTCTTTTCATCGTCCCCCCTGCACGGTCACTTGCCCTCGAAGATCCTGTTGAACGCCTTGACCGCCGCCGCCGGCCCCTCGGGATGGTTCCACACGCCGCCCGAGACGGCCAGGAAGTCGGCGCCGGCCTCGACCAGCGGGCGGCAGTTGTCCACGGTGATGCCGCCGATGGCGACGCAGGGCACGGTGAACAGGTCGTGCCACCATGACAGCAGCTCCGGCTCGGCCTTGAACCGGGCTTCCTTGGTGGAGGTGGGGAAAAAGGCTCCGAAGGCGACGTAGTCGGCGCCGCGCTCCCCGGCCTCCATGGCCAAGTGGCGCGAGTCGTGGCAGGTGACGCCGACGATGCCGTCGGGGCCGACCGCCTTGCGCGCCTCGGCATAGGACGCGTCCTCCTGTCCGATGTGGACGCCGTCGCAGCCGGTCTCGAAGGCGAGGTCGGGACGGTCGTTGAGGATAACCGCGATGCCGCGGCGTTGGGCCGGCGGGCGCAGAACGTCGATGGCGCGCGCCAGGGCGTCGTCGTCAAGGTCCTTGAGCCGGATCTGGACGCTGGCGACGTCGCCGGCGTCCAGGGCGGCCTCCCAGGTCTTGACCCAGGCGAAGGGGTCGTCGATCCGGGGCGGGGTGATCAGGTAGAGGCGGCAGTCGCTCAAGTCAGGCCTTTCCGGCTAGAATGTCCTGGATCGTGCCCAGCATGGACAGCGCCTCGTCGCGCGGGCGCTGGAAGCTGTTGCGGCCGATGATCGACCCACAGCCGCCGCCGTCGCGGATGGCCCTGATCTCGTCGTAGACGGCGTTCAGGTCCGACTTGGCGGCACCGCCCGAGAAGACCACGATCCTGCGCCCGTTGAAACACGACTGCACGACATGCGCAACCCGTTTGGACAGCGTCGAGACGTCGATGCCGTTCTTCTCGTAGGCCTTGCGCGCCTCGTCCTGCTCGATGTGCTCGGTGGGCAGCTTGACCTTGACCACGTGGGCGCCCAGCAGGCAGGCCATGTGGGCGCCGTAGGCGATGACGTCGACGGCGGTCTCGCCCTTGGTGGACAGGGTACCGCCGCGCGGATAGGACCACACCACGCTGGCGATGCCGACCTCCTTGGCCTCGGCGATCAGCTCGCGCAGGTCCTCGAACATGGTGTAGGCGTTGTCCGAGCCAGGATAGATGGTAAAGCCGATGGCGGCGCAGCCCAGTCTCAGCGCATCGCGTACGCCGGCGGTCACCGCCTGGGTGGCGCCCTGCTTGTCGCGCGACAGCGAGTTGGCCGAATTGACCTTGAGGATCAGCGGCACCTGACCGGCGAAGGTGTCGGCGCCGGCCTCCAGCGGGCCCAGGGGCGCGGCATAGGCGTTGCAGCCGGATTCGATGGCCAACTGGTAGTGGTAGTGGGGGTCGTAGCCGGGCGGGTTGGCGGCGAAGCTGCGGGCCGGGCCGTGCTCGAAGCCCTGGTCGACCGGCAGGATCACCATCTTGCCGGTGCCGCCCAGGCGGCCCGCCATCAGCATGCGGGCCAGGTTGGTCTTGGTGCCGGGATTGTCGCTCTCATAGAAGGACAGGATGCGGCGGACGGTCTCGGTGGTCTGCATGGCGTCTGCTCCGTGCTGTGCCTGACAGCGCAGATGGGAGCGGCAACGCGCTTATTGAACCACGCGCACTCCGGCCTGTCGGGCGATGGCGCGGACGCGGTCCAGCACCGCCCCGGGGGCGTCCAGGCGGATGCAGGGAATGCCGTCGCGGATGGCGGCCAGGGCGAGGCCCACGAAGGGGCCGCAGTCGAGGACCGAGTCGAAGGAGCCGTGCTCGGCGTCCAGCGCCGCCAGCATTTCGCGCCACCAGCCGATGCCCTGGTGAGCGGCTGCGGCCGGCGGGCTTTCCAGCACGGTGGCGCCGGCGGCCAGCGCCGCCCGGGCTTCCTCCAGCGAGGCGACGATCATGGGCATCCCGTGTCGAGGGCGAAGTTGCGCTCCCAGGCTAGCGTCGCCCCGCAACCCCTTCAAGCGTTTGACTTGGGCTGGCTTCGGTCCTAACCTCGCCGCCGGAAGGGAACCTTTTGGGGGCTTCACTTGAGCTCGTTGCAACGAACCGACGCGGCCGTGAAGCGGCTGGGCGCCGCCATCGACCGGCTGGAAGCCGCCGCCGCCCGCGTCGGCGCCGGCGATCTGCTGCTGGCCGGCGAGCTGCGCGACGCCCGCGACAATTTCGCCGCCCTCGAGGACACCACCCGGGTGGTCGCGCAGCGGCTCGACACCGCCATCGACCGCCTGCGCACCCTGCTGGAGGACTAGGCGTGGCCTTCGTCAACCTCACCATCAACGGCCGTGTCCACGAGATCGCCTGCGACGACAACGACGTCGAGCGCATCACCGAGCTGGGCCGCGAGGTGGACGCCCGCGCCCAGACGTTGCTCCGCCAGGTCGGCGCCGTTCCCGACGCCCGCCTGCTGGTGATGGTGGCCCTGATGCTGGCCGACGAACTGGCCGAGGCGAAGGCCGACCTGGGCCGCGTCGGCGACGAGGTGTCGGCGGCGGTGGACGGCGACGCCCGCCTGGCCGAAGGCATCGAGGCCCTGGCGGCGCGCATCGAAGGCATTGCGGAACGCCTGGAAAGGTCCTAGATTCATCCCAGGAGCGGATTGCTGCACGGTACGTCAGGCAGTCATGTCCCTGGGGCCGATAATTGTACCTCTTGGGAGCTGTCCCTGACCGGGCCGTGGTCCGGTTACATGGCGCCCACCTGCACTTGCAGGCCACAAGAGGACACGCAAACGCCAACGGCCGTGGCGGCACCGCTCGCTCCTTCCATGACACGCCACCACCACATCGACACCGAAAAGAAGCGCCTGCGGGCTCAGGCCCGCGCCGTCCGCGCCCGCGCCTTCGCGGAAGCGGGAGCGGCCGCCGGCGAGCGTCTCGCCGCCCTGGCACCGCTGCTGCCGCCGGGCGCGGTGGCCGGCTACTGGCCGTTTCCCGACGAGATCGATCCCCGGCCGCTGATGCTGGCCCTGCGCGGATTGGGGCGGCCGCTGGCGCTGCCGGTGGTTGTCGAGCGCGACCGCCACCTGGATTTCCGCGCCTGGGCTCCCGGCGACGAACTGGAGCCCGGCGACCACGGCACCTGGCATCCGTTCGCCTCGGCGCCACTGGTGGTTCCCGGTGTGGTGCTGGTGCCGTTGCTGGCCTTCGACCGCGCTGGCTACCGGCTGGGCTATGGCGGCGGCTACTACGACCGCACGCTGGAAAGCTTGCGCCGCGCCGCCCACGTGACCACCATAGGCATTGGCTTCGCGGCCCAGGAGGTGGCGGACGTGCCCCATGATCGGCACGACCAGCGCCTGGACTGGATCGCCACTGAAACCGGCTTGATCGAGGTGAAGGCGTGAGACTGCTGTATCTGGGCGATGTCGTGGGACGGGCGGGGCGCGACGCGGTGATCGAGCGGCTGCCCGAGATGCGGCGGCGCCTGGAACTGGACTTCGTGGTGGTCAATGGCGAGAACGCCGCCCACGGCTTCGGCATCACCCCCAAGATCGCCGAGGATTTCTACGCCGCCGGAGCCGACGTGGTCACCACCGGCAACCATGCCTGGGATCAGCGCGAGGTGCTGGCCTATATCGATTCCGATCCACGTCTGCTGCGGCCGCTGAACTATCCCGCCGGCACGCCGGGCAAGGGCGTCGGCGTCTATCCGGCGCCGCGCGGCAAGAAGGTGGCGGTCATCCAGGTGATGGGGCGGCTGTTCATGGATCCCCTCGACGACCCCTTCGCGGCGGTGGAACGGGAACTGGTCAAGCTCCGCATGGGGGCGGGCGGGGTGGACGCGGTCATCGTCGACATCCACGCCGAGGCGACCAGCGAGAAGATGGCCATGGCCCATACCTGCGACGGCCGGGTGTCGCTGGTGGTGGGCAGCCACTCCCACGTCCCCACCGCCGACGCCCAGTTGCTCAATGGCGGCACGGCCTACCAGACCGACGCCGGCATGTGCGGCGACTACGACTCGGTCATCGGCATGAAGAAAGAGGCCGCCATCCACAAATTCGTCCGCAAGATCCCCGGCGAGCGGCTGTCGCCGGCCGACGGCGAGGCCACGGTGTGCGGTGTGTTCGTCGAGACCGACGACCGCTCCGGGCTGGCCACCCGGGTGGTGCCGTTGCGCCTGGGTGGCCGGCTCAGGGAGATTTGGCCGGTCTGAGCCACCGCCGGCCGGCCACCGCCCCCAGTCCCGTCAGCAATCCCACGGTGCCCAGGTGCCAGACCAGGGCGGTGATGGCGGCGTCGTTCCCGTGGCTGAGGCTGAGTCCGGCCGAGGCCAGCGAGGCTGCGGCCAGGGCGGCCAGCGCGCCGGTGCGGGCGGGGTGGAAGCCGGCGCCCCGGCGGGCCATGGCGACCATCACGGCGATGGGCACGACGCTGGTGGCGACCACCTCGGGCAGGCAGACCGGTGTCCACAGTTTGTCGGCCAGGCCGCCGGCGCCCCAGGACAGCCATTCCCGCCAGCAGCCCTCGCCCACCGAGGCCAGCCACACGGTGGCAGGGACCAGCGGCAGCGCCAGCCGCCAGGCCGGGGTGCCGGGGACGGTCGAGGCCAGCGCCCCCCAGGCGGCCAGGATACCGGTCAGCAGCGCGGCGCCTTGCTCCAGCACGAAGCGCGCCTCGGCCAAGCATTGGGCGAGGTCGGGGCGAAGGCCGTCGACGGCGGCTCCGGCCGCCACCACCGGCAGGGCCAGCAGCAGCCACCAACCCGTCCGCCGCGACGGCGGTTCCAGGCGCCGTACCGGCGCCGCGTCCTTCGCCAGGGTCTCGATCAGGGCTTCGGTCTTCATGTGTCGTCCCTCGCCAGGATGGCCTTCAGCGACTTGAGAGCCCGGTGCACCGCCACCTTCAGCGCCCCGGGTGTCATGCCCGAGGCGGCGGACGCCTCCGCCAGCGACATTTCCTTCAGCTTCACCAGTTCCACCGCCCTGCGCTGGCCCTCGGGCAGCGAGGCGACGGCGGCGCGAAGGGCGGGGGCGTCCGCTGACTCGGTATTCGCTTCCACCGACAGAAAGGTTTCGGGCACATCGTCGAGGGCGCGTTCCCGCCCGCCCTGGCGGCCGTGGCGCCGCAGCGCGTCGGCCACCCGATGGGCGACGATCGCCGTCAGCCAGGGCAGGAAGGGGCGGTGGGGATCGTAGGTGTGGCGCACCGAATGCAAGGTCAACAGCACATCCTGGACCACATCCTCGGAATCCTCGGCGCGGGGCCAGCGGCGGCCGACCATGCGGCGGACCACCGGCAGCAGTTCGGACAGCAGGCGCCCGTAGGCGGCGGCGTCGCCGTCCTGCGCCGCTGCCATCCATTCCGCCCATCGCGCCGCCTGCTCGCGTCGATCCATGGCGGACAGCATGTGGGGCGGGCGGGCGAACAGGCAAACCGGAAATTTTTCTTTTTTGGCGTAACCGCGCCGGCGCGCGGCGCGAACCACCTTTCATCGGGCCGCGTCAAAAAGGCCCCGGACCACAGGAGGACCATCCCATGAAGCGTGCCGTTTCCATCGCCTTCGCCCTCGCCGTCGGTCTTGCCGCCGGAGCCGCCCAGGGCGCCGAGGCCTATACCAAGCAGGCTTTCATGGCCGCCCAGCAGGCCGGCAAGCCGATCCTGGTCCACGTCACCGCGCCGTGGTGCCCGACCTGCCGCGCACAGAAGCCGGTGGTGGCGATGATCGAGAAGGACAATCCGGCCCTGATGGTCTACGAGGTGGACTTCGACAGCCAGAAGGACGCTCTGCAGGCCTTCAACGTCACCCAGCAATCGACCCTGATCGCCTTCGCGGGCAAGGCCGAGACCGGCCGCTCCACCGGCGTCACCGATCCCGTGAGGATCAGGGAACTGGCCGGCAAGGCCACCATGGCCGGCGCCATGATGGACAAGAAGATGTAGGGGCATCGCCATGTCCGCCGTCCTCGCCAGCTTCCTGGCCGGAGTCCTGTCCACCCTGTCGCCCTGCGTGCTGCCGCTGATCCCGGTGCTGCTGGCGGGGGCGGCGCGCGGGCATCGGCTGGGTCCG
>JBFMHS010000136.1:0-7557 GCA_040751765.1 Pseudomonadota bacterium
AGCGGCATGCCCTTTGCCGAGACGGCGGCCAGCAGCAACCCGTTCTCCAGCGCCATGAAGCCCACCACCTGGGTCACCGCGTTGCGCCGCGTGATCATCATCAGCATGCCCAGCAGCACCACGCTCATGGCCACCGCCAGGCTCTCGCGGGTCAGCGCGGCGGCGTTGGCGGTCACCGGAAGCACCAGCAGGATGGACAGCGCCACCAGCACCACGCCGACGATCATGGTCCAGCCGATGGACAGCGCGGTGTCCACCGAGCGGTGGATGCCAAGCTTCTCGACCAGCCAGTGCAGGGCGAAAGGCACCAGCATGCCCTTGAACACCAGGGCGATGCCGGCGGTGACGTAGAGGTGCGGCGCGTCCTGGACATGGGCCTGCCAGCCCGCTGCCGCCGCCAGCGCCAACGCCTGGAAGGCGAAGGTGTTGAGAACCGCGTAGAGGCGGCGCTGGTACAGCAGCCCGAACCCGGCCATCAGCATGGTGGCGCCGAGCAGGTGGGCGACCTCGTAGCTGATCTGCCCCATCACACCGCCTCCGACACGTAGAGGAAGATGGTCGCCAGCAGGCCCAGCAGCAGGGCGCCCCCCAGGAAGTCGGCGTAGCGGAACACCCGCATCTTGGCGATCATCGTCTCGAACACCGCCAGCGCCGTGCCCAGCGCCGCCACCTTGGCAAGGAACGCGGCCAGACCCACCAACGCGGCCACCGCGCCGGCGCCGGGCAGCGCCATCCCGAACGGAAAGAACAGGCACGAGATCAGCGCCATGAACAGGGTCAGGCGCAGCATGGCCGCGGCCTCCATCATGGCGAGGTGGCGGCCGGAATACTCCAGCACCATGGCCTCGTGGACCATGGTCAGCTCCAGGTGGGTTGCGGGGTTGTCGATGGGGATGCGGCCGTTCTCGGCGATGGCCACCATCACCAGCGCCGCCAGCGCCAGGCCCAGCGACACCTCGACCCCGATGTTGCCGCCCAGGATGAAGGCGGCGATCTGGGCCGGCTGGGTGGTGCCGGCGACCAGCGACAGCGAGAAGGTCATCATCAGCATCGCCGGCTCGGCCAGGCTGGCGATCAGCATTTCGCGGCTGGAGCCCAGGCCGCCGAAGGCCGTGCCCACGTCCATGCCGGCCAAGGCGGTCCAGAACCGGGCCAGGCCGAGCAGCGCCACCAGGGCGATCAGGTCGGCTGCGGGCGCCAGGGCGATGGCGGTGGTGAAGGTGGGGACCACGCAGGCGGCCAGCCACACCGCGGCGAAGGTGACATAGGGGGCGGCGCGAAACAGCCACGACGCCGTCGGCGCGACGATGGCTTCCTTTTTCAGCAACCGCAGCAGGTCGCGATAGGGTTGCCACGGCGGCGCCCCCCGGCGTCCCTGCAGCCGCGCCTTGACGAAGCGGACATAGCCGGTCGCCAACGGCGCCAACGCCGCCACCAGCACGATCTGCGCCACCTGCCAGACCACCGCGGTCATAGCTGTTGCCTCACCGCGACCACCAGCAGCCACACCACCAGGGTGGCGAACATCATCAGCAGGTAGCGCCGCACGGTCAGGAACTGCATGCGGTTGACCTGGTCGGCCAGGAGGTCGACCAGCCGCGCCAGGCCGCGATACAGCCCGTCCCACACCGGGTCGATCATGCTCACCCGGTGGCGGGCGGGCGAATCGTCGCCGGGCTCGGGCATCTCCACCGTCTCGCGGGCGCGGAACACCGTCGCGGCGAAGGCGCGCCGCATGGGCTGGGCGAAGCTGTGGCCGGTGTACTGGGTCTGGGGGATGTCCTCGGCATGGCCGCAGTCCCAGGCCGGCGACACCCTGAGCGCCCGGGTCCCCAGGCGATGCACCAGCATCACCGCCAGCCCGCACAGCAGCAGGCCCATGGCCACCAGGATGGTGCCGGAATAGGAGCCGCTGGACGGCCCGGTCGGCGACAGCCACGGCCAGCCCAGGTCGGCCGACACCGGCACCTCGATGCCGGTCAACGGCCGCACCACCGCCGACAGCGCGTTTGTCATGGTCACCGGCATCGCGCCCAGCCCCACGCACAGCACCGCCAGCGCCACCATGGCGGCGCGCATCCCGAAGGTGACGGCCGCTTCCTCGGCTCCGGCGGCGGCCGGCGTGCGCGGCCGGCCCAGGAAGGCGATGCCATAGGCCCGAACGAAGCAGGCCGCCGCCAGCGCCGCCGCCAGCGCCAGCAGGGCACCGACCACGGGGACGCCGAACTTCATCGCCCAGTGCGGCAGGGTGGGCCCCTTGAACAGGCTTTGCAGGATCAACCATTCGGAGACGAAGCCGTTCAGGGGCGGCAGCGCCGAGATGGCGGCGGCGCCGACCAGGAAGGCCGCGCCGGTCCACGGAAGCCGCTTGAGCAGCCCGCCCAGCGCGCCCAGCGCCCGCTCGCCGGTGGCCGAGGTCACCGCGCCGGCACCCAGGAACAGCAGGCTCTTGAACACCGAGTGGTTCAGGGCGTGGTACAGCCCCGCCACCAGCGCCAGCGCCGCCAGGGCCGGCTGGCCGTTGTCCTTGAAGGCCACGGCCAGGCCCAGGCCGATGACCACCACGCCGATGTTCTCGACCGTCGAATAAGCCAGCAGCACCTTGAGGTCGTCCTGCATCACCGCATAGAGCACGCCCATGACGGCGGTGACGCCGCCCACCACCATCATCGCCGCGCCCCATTGCCAGCCGACCTCGCCATGCAGGTCGAACAGGATGCGGATCAGGCCGTAGAGCGCCACCTTGGTCATCACCCCGCTCATCAGGGCCGAGACGTGGCTGGGCGCCGCCGGATGGGCCAGCGGCAACCAGGCGTGCAACGGCACCAGCCCCGCCTTCGAACCGGCGCCCAAGAGCGCCAGCAGGATCACCAGGAAACCCGAGGCCGGCGCCAGCTCCTTCATGCGCATGGCGGCGAAGGTGAAGTCGCCGCCCGGCCCCGCCAACAGGCCGAAGGCCGGCAGCAGGCAGAAGGTGCCGAACACCGCCATGGTCAGGTAGACCATGCCCGCCTTGCGGTTCTCGGGCCGGGTGTGGTCGGACAGCACCAGCAGCCACGACGACAGCGACATGAACTCCCACGACACCAGGAACATGAAGGCGTCGTCGGCCACCAGCACCGCATTCATGCCGAACAGGAACAGCGGAAAGAACGGGGTGACCCGGCGCTGGTCGGGCAGATGCGGGCCGTAGCCCACCGCGAAGGCCGAGGCGGCGGCGGCGGCGATGTTGACGATGACCAAGAACAGCGCCGACAGGTTGTCGACCCGGAAATGGGCGTGCAGCCACGGCAGCCCAAAGGGCAACGTCACTCCGACCGGGGCGGCGCCGCCCAACTGGTCGAGACCGCCGGCCAGCAGCGCCACGGCGGCCAGGAAGCAGCCGCCGTAAACGATCGCATGGCTCCATGCCGCGCGTCGCGCCACCACGGCGAACAACGCCAGCGCCGGCAGCGCCACCAGCGGCGCCGCGATCAGCATGACCGCTTCCGAGAACGCAAGAACCCCTCCAGCTCCGGACGGAGCAGATGATGCCGGCCCTTGGCGGCTGGTGACTGTTTTTTGTGGGCGGAGGAATCGTAGCGCGCCGTCCGCCCGAACGGCAACCCCTGATGATCAGCGCGATACCGTCTCCAGCAGCCCCTCCAGCACCCGCTCCAGCCTCCGGATGTCCTCGGGCCGTGACAGGCGGTGGTCGCCGTCCTTGATCAGATGCACCTCGACGTCGCCGCCGGCCAGGGCGTCGGCCAGCTTCAGCGCCGTCTCCCACGGCACGTCGTCGTCCCGCATGCCCTGGACCAGCCGGGCCGGACAGTACAGGTTGACGGCGTCACGCAGCAGCAGGTGGTTGCGGCCCTCCTCGATCAGCAGGCGTGGTACCACCCAGGGCTTTTCGGGCGCGTAACAGTTGGGCAGGGACACGCGGCCCGCCTCGATCAATGCGCGGCGTTGCTCAGCGGTGAAGGTGGCCCACATCAGATCCTCGGTGAAGTCGGGGGCGGCGGCGATGCCCATGTAGCCGGCCACCCGCCCGCGCAGCCTGAGCGCCGCCAGCAGGCCGATCCAGCCGCCGAAGCTGGAGCCGACGATGACCACCGGCCCCTTGGTCAGCTCGGTGATCACCGCCTCGGCGTCGTCGGCCCAGCGCCCGATCGAGCCGTCCAGGATGTCTCCCGAGCTTTTCCCGTGGCCGAAGGCGTCGAAGCGCAGGAACGCCTGGCCGCGCGCGGCGCACCACGCCTCCAGCGCCACCGCCTTGCCGCCCTCCATGTCGGAATGGAAGCCGTGCAGGAACACCACCGTCGGCTGCTTGCCGGGGGTGCGTCGGTAGGCGATGGACGCGCCGTCGGTGCGTGCTAATATCCCGGCCCCGTTCTGGCTCATCGGCTGGTTTCCTTCTCGATCGATCATGGTAGACACAGTTCACACTCCCGACGCGGCGCGTCAACCGCCCCTCGCTGAAGGCGACAGGAAGCCTGTCGTTCTCCAGGTTCTGCCGGCCATGGTCACCGGCGGCGTCGAGCGCGGGACCGTCGAGGTCGCCCAGGCGCTGGCCGAGGCCGGCTGGACCTCCGTGGTGGCGTCCTCGGGCGGCCCGATGACGCGCGAGCTGGCCCGCGCCGGTGCCCTCCATGTCGAGCTGCCGCTGGCCGCCAAGAACCCGCTGATCATGCGCGCCAACGTCGCCCGGCTGGAAGCGGTGATCCGCGAGCACGGGGTGGACATCGTCCACGCCCGCTCGCGGGCCCCGGCCTGGAGCGCTTTCGCCGCCGCCAATCGCGCCGGCGCCCATTTCGTCACCACCTTCCACGGCACCTATAACCTGGGCTGGTTCGGGCTCAAGCATGTCTACAATTCGGTCATGACCCGGGGCGAGCGGGTCATCGCCATCTCGGAATTCATCGCCGAGCACGCCGAGCGCGTCTACCACTGCCCGCGCGAGAAGCTGCGGGTGGTGCCGCGCGGTGTCGACCTCAGGAAGTTCGACCCCGCCCGCGTCAGCCCCGAGCGCATCATCGCCCTGGCCCAGAAATGGCGGCTGCCCGACGGCTACCCGGTGATCATGCTGCCGGGGCGGCTGACACGATGGAAGGGGCAGTCGGTGCTGATCGAGGCGCTGGCGCTGCTGGGCCGCCACGATGTCCGCTGCCTGTTGGTGGGCTCGGACCAGGGGCGCACCGGCTACCGCCAGGAGCTGGTCGAGTTGATCAAGAAGCGTGACCTCACCGACGTGGTCCACATCGCCGACGAGTGCAACGACATGGCCGCCGCCTACATGCTGACCGACGTCGCGGTGTCGGCCTCCACCGACCCCGAGGCCTTCGGCCGCGTGGTGGTCGAGGCCCAGGCCATGGGCCGGCCGGTCATCGCCAGCGACCACGGCGGCCCGCGCGAAACCATCCTGCCCGGCCGAACCGGCTGGCTGACCACCCCTGGCGACCCGCGCTCGCTGGCCGACGCGCTCGATCGCTTCCTGGCCCTGGACGCCGACGAGCGCAAGCACATGGCCGACCTGGCGCAGGGCTTCGTGCGCGAGAATTTCACCACCGCGCGCATGTGCGCCCGCACCCTCGACGTCTACCGCGAGGTGCTGGGTCTGCCGGTGGAGGGCGCGTGAAACCCCGGATATTGGTGATCAAGCTCGGCGCCCTGGGCGATTTCGTCCAGGCCTTCGGGCCGTTTCAGGCCATCCGCGCCGCCCACCCCGACGCCGATATCACCCTGCTGACCACCCGCCCCTATGCCGAGCTGGCCGCCGCCTGCCCTTGGTTCGACCATGTGTGGATCGACGACAAGCCCAAGGCGTGGAACGTGGCCGGGGTGCTGAAGCTGCGCAAGCGGCTGAACGGCGGCGGCTTCTCCCGGGTCTACGACCTGCAGACCTCGGACCGCTCGAGCTGGTATTTCAAGCTCCTGGGGGGCAAGCCGGAATGGTCGGGCATCGCCTCGGGCTGCTCGCACCCCCACGCCAATCCCGACCGCGACCGCATGCACACCATCGACCGCCAGGCCGAACAACTGGCCATGGCCGGCATCGCCGAGGTGCCGCCGTCCGACCTGTCGTGGGTGGCGGCCGATACCGCCCGTTTCGGCCTGCCGCGCCCTCATGTGCTGCTGTGCCCCGGCGGCGCGCCGCACCGGCCGGCCAAGCGCTGGCCGGCGTCCAATTTCGCCGCCCTGGCCGTCTGGCTGGCCGAGCGCGGCGTGACCCCGGTGCTACTGGGCACCGCCACGGAGCAGGACGAGATCGCCGCCATTACCGCCGCCTGCCCGCGGGCGGTGTCGCTGGCCGGCCAGACCGGCTTCCTCGACATCGTCGCCCTCGGCCAGGGGGCGATGGCGGCGGTGGGCAACGACACCGGCCCCATGCACCTGATCGCCGCCTCGGGCTGCCCGGCCGTGGTCTTGTTCTCCCACGAGTCCGACCCCACCTTGTGTGCTCCAAGGGGCAAGGTCACCCTGCTGCGCGTTCCCGACTTGGCAGGCCTGCCGGTGGCGGAGGTCGAAGGGGCGCTGGCCGCCTTGACTTAGGGGCCAAACCCCTTACTCTCCCCGGATTCCCGTTTTCCTGACTGATCGAGAGAGATCCATGGTCGCCATCACGCTTCCCGACGGCAGCGTCCGCCAGTACGAAGGCCCCGTCACGGGCCTGGACGTCGCCAAGGACATCGGCCCCGGCCTCGCCAAGGCCGCGTTGGCCATCCGCATCGACGGCGCGATGAAGGATCTTTCGACCACCATCGACACCGACACCGCCCTGGCCATCGTCACCCACCGGGACGGCGCCGACGCGTTGGAGCTGCTGCGTCACGACGCCGCCCACGTCATGGCCGAGGCGGTCAAGGAGCTGTATCCCGAGACCCAGGTCACCATCGGCCCGGCCATCGAGAACGGCTTCTACTACGACTTCGCGCGACCGACCCCGTTCACGCCCGAGGACCTGGAGAAGATCGAGCAGCGCATGCGCGAGATCGTCGACCGTGACGAGCCGGTGACCTGCGAGGTCTGGGACCGCGACGACGCGGTCAGGTTCTTCCTCGACCAGGGCGAGAAGTACAAGGCCGAGCTGATCGCCGCGATCCCCGCCGACCAGAAGATCACCCTCTATCGCCAGGGCGGCTTCATCGACCTGTGCCGCGGTCCCCACCTGCCGTCCACCGGCAAGCTGGGCAAGGCCTTCAAGCTGATGAAGCTGGCCGGCGCCTACTGGCGCGGCGATTCGAGGAACGAGATGCTCCAGCGCATCTACGGCACCGCCTGGTTCGACAAGAAGGACCTGGAGGCCTATCTCCACATGCTGGAAGAGGCCGAGAAGCGCGACCACCGTCGCCGGGGCCGCGAGATGGATCTGTTCCACTTCCAGGAAGAAGCGCCCGGCGCGGTGTTCTGGCACCCCAAGGGTTGGCGACTGTTCCAGTCGCTGATCGGCTACATGCGGCGTCGTTTTACCCTGCCTTTTACAAGCCCGATCACCTCTTCGAGGGTCGGTATCCGCTCACCCTTGCCGGCATCCAGTTTTTTTATCTCCTCAAGCGTATAACTCCCTACCGGGCCCTT
>JBFMHS010000137.1:0-1661 GCA_040751765.1 Pseudomonadota bacterium
CCATTTCGCCGGCCTGGTGGCGGGCGGCCAGTATCCCAGCCCGTTCCCGCACGCCCATGTGGTGACCACCACCACCCACAAGACCCTGCGCGGCCCGCGCGGCGGCATGATCCTGACCAATGACGAGGCGATCGCCAAGAAGGTCAACTCGGCCATCTTCCCCGGCATCCAGGGTGGGCCCCTGATGCACGTGATCGCCGGCAAGGCCGTGGCCTTCGGCGAGGCGCTACGGCCCGAGTTCAAGGACTACGCCCGCCAGGTGGTGGAGAACGCCCGCGCCCTGGCCGACGTGCTGGTCCGCCGCGGCCTGGCCATCGTGTCGGGCGGTACCGACTCGCACCTGATGCTGGTCGACCTGCGTCCCAAGAAGCTGACCGGCAAGGCCGCCGAGGCCAGCCTTGAGCATGCCGGCATGACCTGCAACAAGAACGGCATCCCGTTCGACCCCGAGAAGCCGACCATCACCTCCGGCATCCGGCTGGGCACCCCGGCCGCCACCACCCGCGGCTTCGGCGTCGAGGAGTTCCGGAAGGTTGGCGAACTGATCGGCGACGTGCTGGACGGTCTGGCCGCCAATCCCGACGACAATTCGGCGGCCGAGAAAAAGGCCCGCGCCGAGGTCGCCGCGCTGTGCGAGCGCTTCCCGATCTATCAGTGAGTTGACCCAGCGCCGGGGACCCCAGGGGGCGGTCTCCGGCGGTTTCCAGGGGGATTTCCCGATGCGTTGTCCGTTCTGCGGCCATGACGACACCCAGGTGAAGGACTCTCGCCCGACCGAGGACAACTCGGCCATCCGGCGGCGCCGCTCGTGCCCCGAATGCGGGTCGCGCTTCACCACCTTCGAGCGGGTGCAGATCCGCGACCTGGTGGTGATCAAGAAGGACGGCTCGCGCTCGCCGTTCGACCGCGAGAAGCTGCTCAAGTCCCTGCGCATCGCACTGAGGAAGCGTCCCGTCGACGACGAGCAGATCGAGCGCATCGTCAACGGCATCCATCGCCGCCTGGAAAGCATGGGTGAGAACGAGGTTCCGTCCAAGTACATCGGCGAGCTGGTCATGGACGTGCTGATGGACCTCGACAAGGTCGCCTATGTCCGCTACGCCTCGGTGTACCGCAACTTCCGCGAAGCCAAGGACTTCGAGGACTTCCTAGGTAAGATGGTCGGTGGCTCACACGACGACGACTGACGGCGACCGCGCCCATATGCGTGCCGCGCTGGCCCTGGCCCGGCGTGGCCTGGGCACGGTGTGGCCCAATCCGGCGGTCGGCTGCGTCCTCGTGCGCGACGGGCTGGTGGTGGGGCGCGGCTGGACCCAGCCGGGCGGCCGCCCCCACGCCGAGACCGAGGCGCTGGCCATGGCCGGCGAGGCGGCGCGTGGCGCCACCGCTTACGTGACCCTTGAACCCTGTTCCCACCACGGCCGCACGCCGCCTTGCGCCGAGGCGCTGATCGCCGCTGGCGTGGCGCGGGTCGTGGTCGCAACCGGCGATCCCGACCCGCGCGTGTCCGGCAGGGGCCTCGGCATGCTGCGCGACGCCGGCATCGAGGTCGTGGAGGGCGTCTGCCGGGCCGAGGCCGACGAGGTCAACGCCGGCTTCTTCCTCAAACTGCGCGAGGGCCGGCCGCTGGTCACCCTCAAGCTGGCCACCACGCTGGACGG
>JBFMHS010000137.1:1671-8269 GCA_040751765.1 Pseudomonadota bacterium
GCCGCATCGCCACCCACACCGGCGAGAGCAAGTGGATCACCGGCGAGCCGGCCCGCGCCGCCGCCCACCTGCTGCGGGCCGAGAACGACGTGGTCATGGTCGGCAGCGGCACCGCCATCGCCGACGACCCCGAGCTGACCTGCCGCCTGCCGGGGCTGGAGGACCGCTCGCCGGTCCGCGTCGTGGTCGACGGTCGCCTGCGCCTGCCGTTGACCAGCCGGCTGGTTGCCACCGCCAACGACGTGCCCACCTGGGTGATTACCCAGGAGGGTGGCGACGAAAGCCGTTGCGAGGCGTATCAGGATGCCGGCGTCGAGTTGATCGAGATTCCCGCCGGACCCGACCACACGCTCGACATGGCCGAGGCCATGGCGGCCCTGGCCGAGAGCGGCGTCACGCGGGTCCTGGTCGAGGGCGGCTCGCACTTGGCCGCCGCGCTGCTGCGTGCCGGACTGGTGGACCGGCTGATTTGGTTCCGGGCGGCCCGGATGATCGGCGGCGACGGCCTGCCGGCGGCCCAGGCATTCGGGATCGACCATCTGGCGGCGACGCCCAGGTTCGAGAGGATGGACGTCCGCGCCCTCGGCGACGACGTGATGGAAACCTACAAGAAGATCTAGGGAAGGAGGACGACGGGACGATGTTCACGGGAATCGTCACCGATCTTGGCCGCGTGCGCCGGGTCGTGAAGGGGGCGGGCAGGGAAACCCGCTTCGAGATCGACACCGCCTACGACACTGCGACCATCGATATCGGCGCCTCCATCGCCCATAACGGCGTCTGCCTGACCATCGTCGAGGTCGGCCCCGGCTGGTACGCCATCGACGCCTCGGCCGAAACCCTGTCCAAGACCACGCTGGGCGACTGGGCCGAGGGCACCCGCGTCAACCTGGAGCGGGCCATGAAGGTCGGCGACGAACTGGGCGGCCACATCGTCTCGGGCCATGTGGACGGAGTGGCGGTGGTCACCGCCATCACCCCCGAGAACCAGTCGCTGCGCTTCACCTTCGAGGCGCCAGAGTCGCTGGCGAAATTCGTCGCCCCCAAGGGGTCGGTGGCGCTGGATGGCGTGTCCCTGACCGTAAACGAGGTTGACGGGCGCCGCTTCGGCATCAACGTCATTCCCCATACCCAGGCGGTGACCACTTTCGGCACCTACAGCGTCGGCAGCCGCGTGAATATGGAAATCGACATGCTCGCGCGCTATGTTGCCCGCCTTCTGGATAAGGATTGAGCGGCCGTGTCCGAATATCACCAGTATCTCTCCTCGATCGAGGACATCATCGAGGAAGCCCGCCAGGGCCGCATGTTCATCCTGGTCGACGACGAGGACCGCGAGAACGAGGGCGACCTGGTCATCCCCGCCCAGATGGCGACCCCGGATGCCATCAACTTCATGGCCAAGCATGGGCGCGGGCTGATCTGCCTGTCCCTGACCCGCGCCCGTTGCGAGGAACTGGGCCTGAGGCCCATGAGCAGCAACAACGGCACCCGCATGGAGACCGCCTTCACCGTCTCCATCGAGGCGCGCGAGGGCGTCACCACCGGCATTTCGGCCGCCGACCGCGCCCGCACCATCCAGGTGGCCATCGATCCCAGCAAGAGCCGCCACGACATCGTCACCCCGGGCCACGTCTTCCCGCTGCAGGCGCGAGAGGGCGGCGTTCTGGTGCGCGCCGGGCACACCGAGGCCGCGGTGGACATCTCGCGTCTGGCCGGGCTCAATCCGTCGGGCGTCATCTGCGAGATCATGAATGACGATGGCACCATGGCCCGCATGCCGGACCTGGTAACCTTCGCCCAGCACCACGGCCTCAAGATCGCCACCATCGCCGACCTGATCGCCTATCGCCGCCGCCACGACAAGATCGTGCGCCGCGAGATCGAGGCACCGTTCCACTCCAAGTGGGGCGGAGACTGGAAGATGATGGTCTACGTGAACACGGTCGCCTATGCCGAGCACATCGCCCTGGTCAAGGGCAACATCATGCAGGGTGACGATCCGGTCATGGTCCGCGTGCACGCCGTCAACATCCTCGACGACGTGCTCGGCGACCAGGGCTCGGGCAAGGCCGGCCAGCTTCATTCCGCCATGGAGATGATTGCCGGCCACGGCCGGGGCGTGGTGGTGCTGGTGCGCGAGCCGCGTGCCACCAGCCTGTCCGACCAGGTGCGCGCCCAACTGGCGGCGCAGCCGGCGCCGGCCTCGCTGCGCGATTACGGCGTCGGCGCCCAGATCTTGCTGGACCTGGGGGTGCGCGAAATGATCCTGTTGTCCAACACCAAGGGCAAGACCCTGGTCGGCCTGGAAGGTTTCGGCCTGGAAGTGGTCGAGCAGCGGCCGATCCCGGCCGCCTGAGGAGGAAGCACCATGAAGGCCAGAGTGCTGATCATTGAGGCCCGGTTCTACGACCACATCGCCGACATGCTGCTGGACGGCGCCGTCAAGGCGCTGGAGGCGGAGGGCGTGGCCTGGGACAAGATCACCGTTCCCGGCATCTACGAGATTCCCGCCGCGCTGGAGATGATGGTTGCCGCCCAGGACAAGGGCACCATCGACGCCCGCTACGACGGCTACGTCACCCTGGGCACCGCCATCCGCGGCGAGAGCGACCACTACCACCACGTTTCCGCCGAGTGCATGCGCGGCCAGACCGAGCTGTCCATGAAGTACCGCCTGGCGCTGGGCAGCGGCGTGCTGACCGTCCACAATGAAGCCCAGGCCCTGGCCCGGGCCGACGCCACCCGCAAGGACCTGGGGGGCCAGGCCGCGCGCGCCTGTCTCCGCATGATGGATCTCAAGCGCGAGCTGAAGCTGTAAAAGAATAAATGAGCAAAGCCCCCCACAAGCCCAATCCCAACGCCGCCCGCCGCAGCGCCGCCCGCCTGGCCGCCGTCCAGGCGCTGTATTCCATGGAAATCACCGGCGTCACCGCCCAGGAGGCGATGGACGAGTTCCGCCACCGCCAGGACGAGCCGCGCGGCCGCATGGCGGCGCCCGACGGCGACCTGGTGGCGTTCCTGGTCACCGGCACCACCGCCGAGACCACGCCCCTGGACGAGCTGATCGGCCGCGCGCTGGCGCGCGACTGGTCGGTGGACCGTCTGGAGGCCGTGCTGCGCGCCATCCTTCGCGCCGGCGCCTTCGAGATCAAGTCGCGGCCGCAGACTCCCGCCCGCGTCGCCATTTCCGAATACGTGGACGTGGCGCACGCGTTTTATGCCGGCCCCGAGCCCGGGCTGGTCAACGCCGTCCTCGACAAGGTGGCCCGCGAGCTACGGCCCGCCGAGTTCGGGGCGGGCTGAACGCCCGCCATGGGCGCGCCCGATGACGAGTTCCGGCTGATCGCCGACCTGTTCGCGCCCCTGGCCGCCGGTTTCCCCGGCGCCCTTGGCCTCCAGGACGATGCCGCGCTGCTGCCGGGCCCGCCGGGCACGGACACCGTGGTCACCGTCGATGCCATCGTCGCCGGCGTCCACTTCTTGCCCGACGCCCCCCCCGAGGAGGTCGCCCGCCGGCTGGTCCGGGTCAATGTCTCAGACCTGGCGGCCAAGGGAGCCCGCCCCGTCGCGGCGCTGCTGGCCGCCGCCTTCCCGAAGGACGCCGACGCCGACTGGCTGCGCCGCTTCGCCACCGCACTGGGCGACGACCTGCGCCTGTTCGGAATGGCGCTGGCGGGCGGCGACACCGTCGCCACCCCAGGGCCGCTGACCTTGTCGCTGACCGCCTTCGGCCAGGTGGGGCAGGGGCGGGCCATCCTGCGGTCCGGCGCCAGGGCCGGCGACGGGGTGTGGGTCAGCGGCACCATCGGTGACGCCGCCCTGGGCCTGCTGGTGGCCACCGGCCGTTTGGCGGCCGATGCCATCCTCGAGGATCGCTTCCGGCTGCCGCGGCCGCGCGTCGAGACCGGCCCGGCCCTGGTGGGGATCGCCTCGGCAGGAATGGACGTATCCGACGGGCTGGTGCAGGATCTCGGCCACATCTGTCGTGCCTCGGGCTTGGCCGCCACCATCCGCGCCGACTTGGTGCCGCTGTCCGACGCCGCCCGTGCCGCCATCGGTTCGGATCACAGCCTGCTTGCCACCGCGCTGACGGGAGGCGATGATTACGAACTGTTGTTCACCGCGCCGCCGGAACAAGAGGACGCCATCGCCGCGGTCGCGGCGGCGACGGGGACCGCCTTGACCCGGATCGGAGCCATGGCAGTCGGGGAGGGGGTGGCGGTGGTGGACGGCGACGGCACCCCCCTGGCCCTCGGCCACGGCGGGTGGCGCCATTTCTAGCCGTTTGCGGGGGTTCGGCTCTTGGTCCGTCTCATCTTCATCGTCGTCGCCTTCCTGATGATGATCGGTGCCCTGATCGGCGGCCTCTATTTCTGGGGCGTCGACCCGCTGGCGCAGTTGAACCTCATGCTCGGCCAGGCACCCGAGGACCCCAGCAAGGCCCAGCAAACCAACGCCGCTCAGGCCAGCTACGTGGATTTCGGCATCCTGATCGTCCCGGTCATCCAGGACCGGGAGGTCAAGAAGCAGGCCGAGATGGTGCTGCGGCTACAGGTTCCCTATGACAAGAAGGAGAAGGTGGCGTCGAACCTGCCGCGTCTGCAGCACGCCTTTCTCCAGGACATGATGAGCTTTCTGCCGGTGCGGCTGCGCGGCGACGCCGGATTGGACACTGTCGCCATATCACGAAGGCTGACCGCCGTTGCCGAGAAGACCCTTGGCCCCGGACATGTGGAGGACGTCATCATCGAGCAGTCGGCGGTGAAGTGACCATTTGCTTCCCCACCGGTGATACCACGTTGTTGTTTAGAACAATTGTTCTATTAGGGTTTACTTATAATCAGCCTAACGGCATGGTCGCCCAAGCATTTTATTGCATCGGGTCTATTCTTCTGGCAGCTTTTTCGCGCTTCGTCGGCTTTCCCATCCCAACCGGCAGAGATCAAGGCCCGGAACGCCTGGGAAATCGGCAAAGAAAAAGAAGCTGCTGAGGGGAAATCCATACCATGGCTTACTTTTTCGTCATCGCGTGCGGCGTGGTGGCGTTGCTCTATGGGGCATACGCGATCAAGTCCGTCATGGCGACCTCCGCGGGTACCCCGCGCATGCAGGAGATCGCCGGCGCCGTTCAGGAAGGCGCCAAGGCCTATCTGAACCGCCAGTACACCACCATCGCCATCGCCGGCGTGGTCATCGCCGTCATCCTGGCCGTGTGGCTGGGCATGTTCCAGGCGATCGGCTTCGTCCTGGGCGCGGTGTGCTCGGGCATCGCCGGCTATATCGGCATGCACGTCTCCGTGCGCGCCAACGTCCGCACCGCTGAAGCGGCGCGGTCGGGGGGCATGCAGCCGGCGCTGGACGTGGCGTTCAAGTCGGGCGCCATCACCGGCATGCTGGTGGTCGGCCTGGGCCTGCTGGGGGTCGCCGGCTACTATGTCCTGCTGCGCGGCATGGGCCTGGATTCCCGCCACATGATCGAGGCCCTGGTGGCGCTGTCCTTCGGCGCGTCGCTGATTTCGATCTTCGCCCGTCTGGGCGGCGGCATCTTCACCAAGGGCGCCGACGTGGGCGCCGACCTGGTGGGCAAGGTCGAGGCCGGCATTCCCGAGGACGACCCGCGCAACCCGGCGGTGATCGCCGACAACGTTGGCGACAACGTGGGTGACTGCGCCGGCATGGCCGCCGACCTGTTCGAGACCTACGCGGTGACGGTGGTGGGCACCATGGTGCTGGCCTCCATCTTCTTCACCGGCGCCGCCCAGGAAGCGATGATGCTGTTCCCGCTGGTTGTGGGCGCGGTGTGCATCGTGGCCTCGGTCATCGGCACCTTCTTCGTCAAGCTCGACGAGTCGCAGAAGATCATGAGGGCCCTTTACAAGGGGCTGATCGTCACCGGCGTGCTGTCGGCCCTGCTGATCGCCGGTACCATCGTCGTCGGCTTCGGCGGCTTTGGCGCCACCTTCGAGATGGGGACGCGGGTCATCTCCGGTACCGACCTGTTCCTCTGCTCCCTGATCGGTCTGGCGGTGCCCGGCCTGATGGTCTGGATCACCGAATACTACACCGGCACGGACTTCCGTCCGGTGAAGTCGGTGGCCAAGGCCTCGGAGACCGGCCACGGCACCAACGTCATCCAAGGCCTGGCGGTGTCGATGGAATCGACCGCGCTGCCGGTTTTGGTGATCTGCGTCGCCATCCTGCTGTCCTACTCGGTGGCCGGCCTGTTCGGCACCGCCGTGGCGGCGACAACCATGCTGGCCCTGGCGGGCATGATCGTGGCACTGGACGCCTATGGCCCGGTGACCGACAACGCCGGCGGCATCGCCGAGATGGCCGAGCTGCCCAAGGAGGTCCGCAAGACCACCGACGCGCTCGACGCCGTTGGCAACACCACCAAGGCGGTGACCAAGGGCTATGCCATCGGTTCGGCCGGCCTGGCCGCGCTGGTGCTGTTCGCCGCCTACACCGAGGACCTGAAGCACTACTTCCCCGACCTGAAGGTCACCTTCAGCCTCGAGGACCCCTTCGTGGTCGTCGGCTTGTTCATTGGCGGCCTGCTGCCGTACCTGTTCGGTTCCATGGGCATGCAGGCCGT
>JBFMHS010000138.1:0-8526 GCA_040751765.1 Pseudomonadota bacterium
TGGCGACCTACCCGCCCCGGGATGACCGGGATCGTGGCAATTCCCCATAAATTCGCCACATTCACGGCGCTTGATAGGACCATCCGGCACCTTAGGGTGCCGCCGGCCGGATTGCCCCCATCTTGTCCGCCGGCGGACGGGTCCGGACGGCCGGCGCGCCCCCCTCGCGCCGGCCGTCGTCATTTTGGGGGGCCTTCAGGCGCCGGGCGCCGCCTGCGGCGGCTTGGCCTGCCTCCGCAGCGGCTCAGGCAGGCAGGGTGAAGGCGACCACGGTCGACTGCTCGCCGACCGGCGGATCCAGGCGGATGGAGCCGCCGTGGCGCTCGACGATGCGGGCGCACAGCGCCAGGCCGACGCCGGCACCGGGGTAACGACCCTCGGGGTGCAGCCGGACATAGATGTCGAACACCGCCTCGCGGTTCTCGACCGGCACGCCCTGGCCGTTGTCGGCGACGCGGATCGTCCATTCGCCGTCGCCCCATTCGCCGTCGCCTCGTTCGGCGGTGATCCACAGGCGACACGGGCGACCGGGAACGCGGAACTTGACGGCGTTCTCCACTAACTGCGCCAGCAGGTCGGCCAGCAGCACCGGGTCGCCGCGCACCACCGGCAGTCCGCCCACGCAGGCGACGGCGCCAGCCTCGCCGAGAACCAGTCCGAGGTCGCGCAGCACCGTGGCGGCCAGCTCGGCGAGGTCGACGTCGGTGACCGGTATTTCGCCGGTATCCAGCTCCAGGTAGCGGATCAGCCCCAACAGCTGGTCCTTCATGCGGTGGGCGCCGGCCATGGCGTGAGCCAGCAGTTCGTCGGCATCGGCGCCCAGCCGGCCGTGATGCCGCTTGTAGAGAAGCTGGGCGAAGCTGATCACCGTGCGCAGCGGCTCCTGGAGGTCGTGGGCCGCCACCGAGGCGAAGCGGCGCAGGCGGCCGTGGGCGCGGTTGAGTTCGGTCAGCGAGCGCAGCAGTTGCTCGTCGCGGTGCCGGGCCTTGGTGACGTCCTCCTTCACCCCGACGAAATTGACGATGGTCCCGTCGTCGCCGCGCACCGGCGAGATCACCGCCTGCTCCCAGTACAGTGAGCCGTCCTTGCGCCGGTTGACGAACTGTCCGTGCCAGACGCCGCCGCCCGAGATGGTGCGCCACAGGTCGCGGTACATCTCGTCGGGCATGTGGCCGGACTTCAGGACGCTGGGCCGGTGGCCGACCACCTCGTCGCGGCGGTAGCCGGTGACCGTCTCGAAGAAGGGGTTGACGTAGGTGATCGTGCCGTCGGGGCGGGTGATCACCACCGAGACCGGCGCCTGCTCCACCGCCCGCCCCAGGTGGCGCAACTCGGTGTTCTGGCTGTCCAGCCGCGAGGCCAACTGGTTGAAGGACTTCTGCAACCGGCCCAGCTCGCCCTCGACCCCGCCCAGGCGGGTGTCGAGCCGGCCTTCGGCCAGCCCGGCCATGGCGGACTGGAGCCGGCCGATGGGGCGATGGACATAAAGGCGGAACATCAGCGCGACCACCCCCGCCAGCACAACGAAGGACAGGCCGTGCAGGGCGAAGTGCCCCAGGAAGCCGTTCCACACCCGGCGATCGAGATCGGCGGCCGGCAGCTTGATGCTGAGGATGCCGCGCAGGTCGCCCACCTGGTAACCGAAGGCGTCGTCGTAGCGGGCGCGGACCGCCTCGGGGGCGTCCTCGGGACGGCCGTGGCAGCCCAGGCAGTACTCCTCCACCACGATGGGCCGGGCATACAGGTACCACGCCTTTCCGTCCAGCCCGGTGAAGGGCCGGAACAGCACTTCCTCGCCCGGATTGGCGCGGAAATGGGTGATGGCCTCCATCTCCACCGCGTCGGCGCGCTGGCGTGGATTGCGCGGTCGGTCGGAGACGTTGTTGACCGTGATCCCCGAAGTGTCCCAGTTGCCCAGGTCCCGCGATACCTCGTTCATCGCATGCGCCGGCAGCAGGCCGACGGTGCTGTCGTTGACCTCCAGCCCCGAGGCGATGAACTCGCGGTGATAGACGCGGCGGACCGACATCAGCACGTTGCGCAGGGTCTCGGCCTGGGCGCGAATGGTGGCGATGGCCTGGTGGCGCTCGTGATCGAACGCGATCCAGCCATCGAGGGCGACGGTCAGCAGCAGGGCGATCAGGATGGCGGCGATCAGCCGCGATTGGATGCGCATTACCATCCCCCCGATTCGGCGCATCCAATATCCTAGGCCAATGCGCGGGCCTGGGCCACCGCTATCGGCCGTAAATATTCACGGCGGGTCCTCAACCACCGGCTATATCCCGCCCCAGGCGTCGGACAGGCCCATGATCCAGGCGTCACGGTTGACCAGTTCGGTTTCCAGCTGCCTCTGGACGGCGGCGTGCAGGTCGCGCACCGACACCATGGCCACCGGCCGGCCGTCCTCGACCACCGGCAGATGGCGGAAGCCGTGCAGGCGCATCAGCTCCAACGCCTCGGGAACGCTGTCGTCGGGGGCCAGGGTGCGGGGGTCGGGGGTCATGATCGCCTCGACCGAGGTGCGGTCGGGGTCGCGGCCGGCGGCGACCACCCGGGCGGTGACGTCACGCTCGGTGACGATGCCGACCAGGGCGCGGCGCTCCATCACCAGCAGCGCCGCCACTTGGCGCTCGGCCATCAGCCGGGCGGCCTCGCGGGCGGTGGCCGCCGGCTCCACCGCCAGCAGCTCCCGCCGCTCCACCACGTCGGGGATGATCTTCGCACGCATGGGAGGATGATGCCCCGGGGCGGGGCCTGTGCGCAATCAGTCTTCCTCGGTCACCGCCTGCCCGCTTTGGGGGGTCAGCCGGATCGAGGTGATCTGGTTGCGGTGCCGGCGCAGGATCTCGAAGCGGAAGCCGTGGAACAGGAAGGTCTGGCCGACGGTCGGGATCTGGCGGGATTCGTGCAGTACCAGGCCGGCGATGGTGGCGGCCTCCTCGTCGGGCAGGCGCCATTCGAATTCGCGGTTGAGGTCGCGGATGGTCACCGAGCCGTCAACCACATAGGAGCCGTCGGATTGCGGCCGCACGCCGGCCACCGCCACGTCGTGCTCGTCGGCGATGTCGCCGACGATCTCCTCCAGGATGTCCTCCAGCGTGACCACGCCCTGTAACGCGCCGTATTCGTCGACCACCAGGGCGAAGTGCTCGCGGCGCTGGCGGAAGGCGGTCAGCTGTTCCAGCAGGGTGGTGGAATCGGGGATGAACCACGGCGGCGCCGCCAGTTCGGTGACGTCCAGGCGCTCGACCTCGTTGGACAAGGCGCGCACGGCCCGCAGCACGTCCTTGGCATGGACGACGCCGATGATGTTGTCGGGGGTGTCACGCCAGATGGGGATGCGGGTATAGGGGCTTTTGAGGATCTGGTCGACGATGTCGGCGGCCGGCTGGGCGGCGTCGATGGCCACCACGTTGCGGCGGTAGGTCATCACCTCGTTCACCTCCACGTCGTTGAGGTCGAGGATCGAGCGCAGCATGCGACGCTCCTCCTTGATCTCCTCGGTGGTGGCGTGGACCTCGATGGCACCGCGCAGCTCCATCATCGCGGTCTCGATGGAGGCCTCGGTGGCGAACTTGGCGCCGAACATGCGGAAGATGACCCGGGTCACCACCTCGATGCCGCGCACCACCGGCGACAGCACCCACACGATGGCGGCCACCGGCGGCGCCACCACCAGGGCCATCTTGTTGGCGTGGTAGATGGCGTAGGTCTTGGGCAGAACCTCGCCGAAGAGCACCACGATGGCGGTCAGGCCGGCGGTGGCGTAGACGATGCCGGCCTCGCCGAACAGGGTGGTCAGGGCATGGGTGGCGATGGCCGAGGCCAGGATGTTGACCAGGTTGTTGCCCAGCAGGATGGCGCCGATCAGGCGGTCGCGGGCGGCGATCAGGCGATTGACCAGCCGCGCGGGCCGGCTGCCGTCCTGTTCCAGTTGGTGCATGACCGGACGCGACACGGCGGTCAGCGCCGTCTCCGAGCCCGAGAAGAACGCCGACATCACCAGCAGCAGCACGATGGCGGCGAGCGAGAAGATCAGGGTCGAGTCCATGGCGGTGTCCCGTCAGCCCTGGCGGGCGAAATCCTCCAGCATGGCGCGCACCGCCTCGGCGGGCACGTCGCGGGTCAGGAAGGCCTGGCCCAGGCCCTTGGCGAGGACGAAGGTGACCTTGCCGTCCTTGACCTTCTTGTCGCCGGCCATGTGGTGCAGCAGCCGGTCGGCGTCCCATTTGCGCTGGCGCGACAGGCCGGTGGGCAGGCCGACCTTGGCCAGGTGGCGCTCGAGCCGCTCGGCGTCGGCCACCGGGGCCAGGCCCAGCCGCGCCGACAGCCGGAAGGCCATCACCATCCCCACCGCCACCGCCTCGCCGTGCAGGATCTCGTCCGAGAAGCCCACCTCGGCCTCCAGGGCGTGGCCGAAGGTGTGGCCCAGGTTGAGCAGGGCGCGCACGCCCCCCTCGCGCTCGTCGGCGGCGACGATGCGGGCCTTGGCCCGGCAGCTGACGCCGACGGCGTGGCGACGCGCCGCCTCGTCGCCGACCACCACCTGGGGGCCGTTCTCCTCCAGCCAGGCGAAGAAGGCGGGATCGTCGATGCAGCCGTATTTGACCACCTCGGCATAGCCGGCCAGCACCTGGCGGCGCGGCAGGGTGGTGAGCGCGCCGGTGTCGGCCAGCACCAGCCGGGGCTGGTGGAAGGCGCCGACCAGGTTCTTGCCGTGCCGCGTGTTGATGCCGGTCTTGCCGCCCACCGAACTGTCCACCTGGGCCAGCAGGGTGGTGGGCACCTGCACGAAGTCGACGCCGCGCTGGAGCACGGCGGCAGCGAAGCCGGTCAGGTCGCCGATGACGCCGCCGCCCAGCGCGATCACCATGGTCGAGCGCTCGACGCGGGCGTCCAGCATGGCGTCCAGCAGCGCCTCGAGATGGGGGAAGTCCTTGGTGTGCTCGCCGTTGGGCAGAACGGTCTCGGCGTGGTCGACGCCGGCCTTGTCCAGCGACGCCTTGAGGCGGTCGAGGAACAGCGGCGCCACGTGGTCGTCGGTGACCACATAGGCCCGCCTCGAGCGCATCAGGGGCGCCATCAGTTCGCCGGCGCGGTCGATCAGGCCCTGGCCGATATGGATGTCGTAGGACCTCTCGCCCAGGTCGACGCTCAGGATGTCGGTGGTCATGTCGGCGTGCGCTCCAGGTAACGGGCCAGTTCCGCTTCCACCTTGTCCACGGTCACGTCGGCCGGCTCGTCGGTGGTGTCGACCACGATATCCGCTTCCGCGTAGAGGGGATAGCGCGTCGCCATCAGCCCGGCCAGGATCTGGCGGGGGTCGCCGGTCCTGAGCAGCGGGCGGTGGTCGCGCCCCGCCGTGCGCTTGACCAGCAGGTCGAGATCGGCGCGCAGCCACACGCTGACCGCCCCTTCCTTGATGCGGGCCCGGGTCTCGGGATCGCAGAAGGCGCCGCCGCCGGTGGCCAGCACGCAAGGCGCACCGTCGAGCAGGCGCGAGATCACCTTGCGCTCGCCCTCGCGGAAGGCTGGTTCGCCGTAGCGGGCGAAATAGTCGCTGATCGCGCAGTTGGCGGCGGCCTCGAACTCGTGGTCGGAATCCAGGAAGGGCACGCCCAGGCGGGCGGCCAGCCGCCGGCCGACGCAGGACTTGCCGGCTCCCATCAGTCCCACCAGCACCACCGGCCGGTCCAGTCCGGGGGCCATGTCGTCACCCAAAGGCTTCATCCACCGCGCCATTGGTTCGTTGATCGCCCGGGGCGTCGCCGATACACTGCCCCAGTTTCGCCACGGTCCGTCCCTAGCATCGGGTCGCCTAGGATCGGTTCGGGCTTCGTCCCGCCGCTTTTATCCGCCCGGGCCCGGCCCTGTCCAGTCCGGGCGTATTCCCATCGTCGACAAGGAAACGTGAACGCCCATGAGCAAGGTAGTTGGTGTGCTGGTCGTCCTGCTTCTCGCCGTCGTCGTCGGCGGTGGCGTGGTACTGGCGACCTGGGATGTGCCGCCGCCCTCCGCCCGTGTCGAGAAAGTGATCCCGGATGAGCGTCTGCCGCGCTGACCGCAGGGTCCTCCGCCTGATGGCGGCGGGCCTGTTCTCCGTCGCCGCCCTGCCGGCCCTGGCCCAGCAGCAGCCGCTGCGGCTGGTTCCCCTCGATCCGCCGGCCCCGGCTCAGCGGCCGCTGGAGGCGCCCGCCCGCGCCCCCGCCTGGGCCAGTGGCGGCGGCATCCAGGTCCAGGAGCTGCGGGCGCCCAGTATGGAATCCATCGGCGTGCTCGACCCCCGTCAGGGCGGCCTGGGTCCGCGCCTGTGGGAGGGTACTCCGGCCACCGTGGTGCGCCGGCTGCTGCCGCTGCTGCCCGCCGCCAACGGCTCGCACGTGATGCGCGACCTGGCGCGGCGCCTGTTGCTGACCGCCGCCGCCGCCCCCGAGGGGGCCGACGCCGCCGCGGCCGGCGGGCCGACGCTGGTGGAGATGCGCGCCGAGCGGCTGATGGCCCTGGGCGACACCGACGGCATGGCGGCGCTGGCCGCCGCCGCCCCCGGTGCCGCCACCCGCCCGCTGCTGACGCGCCTGGCGGTGGACGCCGACCTTGCCGCCGGCCGTGCCGACAAGGCCTGCGCCGCCGCCGCCACCGCCCTGGCCGCCGGTCACGACGGCGCCCTGGCCATGGTCCAGGTCTACTGCACCTTCGCCGCCGGCAACGCGTTGCAGGGCAATCTGGCGCTGGATCTGTTGCGCGAGCGGAAGGAAGCGGATCCCGCCTTCGTCGCCGCCGCCGAGGTGATGGCCGGCCTGCCGCCGATTCCCACCGACAAGCTGTCGCTGCCCCAGCCCGCCCCGGTCCACGTGGCCGCCTTCGCCGCCGCCAAGCAACCGTTGCCGGCCGACGCCCTGGCCGGAGCTGGCGCCACCACCCTCAAGGCCATGGCCCTGTCCGGCCTGCCCGCCGAACAGCGGCTGGCCGCCGCCGAGCGGGCCGAGGCCCTGGGGGCGCTGGATGCCGAGGTGGTGCGCAAGCTCTACGGCGAGCAGCAGTTCACCCCCGCCGAGCTGTCGGCGGCCATTCCCAAGGCCGAGGCCGGCGGAGCGACGGCCCGCGCGCTGCTCTTCCGCGCCGCCCGGGACATTCCCGACGAGGGCGTACGTGCCCAGATCGTCGCCAAGGCGCTGGAGCTGGCCGCCGCCAAGGGCGAGCGCGCCTCGGCCATGCGGGTGTTCCAGCCGCTCATCGAGGCGATCCGTCCGGTCCCGGAACAACATCCCTTCGCCATCGCGGCGGCGCGGGCGCTGTACGCCTTCGGACGCCCCGAGGCGGCCGCCAAGTGGCTGGACGTCGCCCGCATGGGTCCGGCGCCAACCGCGGTGGACGCCCTGTGGCCCTATGCCGCCGTGGCCGCCGCCGGCGGCGGCCAGCCCATCGCCGGATCTGGCTATGCCGGCTGGCGGGCCGCCCAGGCGGGGGTCGCCCCCGAATTGTCGGCCCGCCGCGCCGCGATCGTGCTGGGCGTGCTGGCCGGCCTGGGGGCGCGGGTGCCCGATGCCGCCTGGCTCGACACCCTGACGCTGCCGCCCGGCGGTCCCCAACCCGGCCTGTTCGCGTTGATGCAGGGCGGGGCGCTGGATGCCCGCACCGGCATCACCGTTCTGGCGGCGCTGGCCGCAATCGGCGACGTGCCGCTGGACAAGGCCGAGCCGCTGGCGGTGTCCGAGGCGGTCAGCGCCCTGACGGTGGTCGGCCTCGCCGATGATGCCCGCAGGCTGGCGGTCGAGGCGCTGGTGGCCAACGGGATCTGATGTCCCGTCACGTCGAGGCCTTCCTGGAGATGATGGCGGTCGAGCGGGGTGCCGCGACCAACACACTCGACGCCTACCGCCGCGATCTCCTCGACCTCGCCGGCCATCTACGCGGCCGCGCGGTGGTGGCCGCCTCCGAGGACGACCTGCGCGGCTACCTGCGGTCGCTGGCCGGCATGGCGACGCGCACCCAGGCGCGCCGGCTGTCCTGCCTCAGGCAGTTCTACGCCTTCGCCTATGCCGAGGGCTGGCGCCCCGACGACCCCACTTCCCGCCTCGACGCCCCCCGACTGGGCCGGGTGTTGCCCAAGCTGCTGTCCGAAGCCGAGGTGGACGCGCTGCTGGCCGCCGGCCGCGCCCTGCCCGGCGCCGACGGGGTGATGATGACGGCACTGCTCGAACTGCTCTACGGCACCGGCCTGCGGGTGTCCGAGCTGGTCGGGCTGCCCTTCGCCGCGGTGGCCCGCGACCCGGCCATGCTGGTGGTGCGCGGCAAGGGGTCGAAGGAACGCATGGTGCCGCTGTCCGATCCCGCCCGCGACGCACTGAAGGACTGGAAGGCGGCGCGCGACGCGCGGCTGGGCAGGAAGCCGTCGAAATGGCTGTTTCCCTCCCACGGCCGAAGCGGCCACCTCACCCGGTCGGGCTTCGCCCGCATGCTGCTCAGGGTGGGGATGGTCGCCGGCATCGATCCCCGCCGGCTGTCGCCGCACGTGCTGCGCCA
>JBFMHS010000139.1:0-7452 GCA_040751765.1 Pseudomonadota bacterium
GGCCGTGTGTTCGCCGAGGTCAAGCAGCGTCCCCTTTACGTGGTCCGGAACCATTACGGGTTCCAAACCCACCAATAGGCAGCATGTAATCCGCTTGCGGGCAGGACCCGGCGGGGGCAGACTTTCGTCATGCCTCGTTCACCCCGTCCGGGCGCGGTCTCCGGCCTCGCCCTGCTACTCGATGCCCTGCCGCTACCGGCCTTCGTGATCGATGACGGCGGGCGGGTGACCGCGGGCAACGGCCGCTACGAGGCCCTGGCCGGTGCCCACCACGACGAATTCATGGCGCTTGCCCGGACCAATCCCCATGCCGCCACCGCCGAGGGGTGGTTCGGCGATTTCTACCTGGAACTCCGGCGCTCGCCGGCCCCCGGCGGCGGCACGCTGACTGTGGTGGTGGACGTCACTGAGCACCTGCTGGCCGAGCAGGACCTGGCGGAGGCCGTCGCGCGCGCCGAACATTTGGCCGAGTTCAGTCGCGAGGGACTGATGATCCATGCCGGCGGCGTCGTGGTGGATTGCAATCACTCGCTGTGCGAGATGACCGGCTGGGAACGCGACGAGCTGATCGGCCAGTCCTTTCTGGCCGTCATCGATCCCAGTTCCGCCGACGAGGCGATGCGCCGCGTGCGCGAGCGCTCCGACGCCCCTTACCGGCTGGTGCTGCGGCGCAGGGACGGCGGCACCCTGCCGGCGGAGGCCCGCGGCCAGACCCATGTCCACCATGGCGAGGAAATGCGCGCGGTGGCCATTCGCGACATCAGCCGCGAAGTGGAGGCCGAGCGGGCGCTGGGAGAGCGCGAGACGCTTTATCGGCAGATGTTCGAGACCAACCGGGCGGTAAAGCTGCTGATCGACCCGGAAACAGGGGAAATCGTCGACGCCAACCACGCCGCCGAGCTGTTCTACGGTTGGCCGCTGGAAACCCTGCGGACCATGCGCATCACCGACATCAACGTCCTGGCGCCCGGGGAGGTGTTGGAGGAAATGCAGCGCGCGAAGGCGGAGGCGCGCCTGTATTTCCGCTTTCCCCACCGGGTCGCCTCGGGTGAGGTGCGCTCGGTCGAGGTCTATTCCGGGCCCGTGCTGCACCAGGGCCGGGTCTTGCTTCACTCCATCATCCACGACGTCACCGACCGAGAACGCTACCAGCGGGAGCTGGAGCGCAAGACGGCCGCCCTGGAGCAGTCCAACGCCGATCTCGAGCAGTTCGCCTACGTGGCCTCGCACGACCTGCAAGAGCCGCTCCGCACCGTGGTCAGCTATCTGCAACTGATCGAGCGGCGTTACCGCGACCGCCTGGATGCCGAGGCCGACGAATTCATCACCTACGCGGTCGAAGGCGCCAAGCGCATGAGCCGCCTGATCCGCGACCTCCTGGCCTATTCCCGCATCGAGACCGCCGGCGGCCAGATGGGGCCGGTGGACTGCGCCGGGGCGGCGGCCAACGCGCTGGTCAACCTGCGCCAAGCGATCGACGATGCCGGAGCGGTGGTCGAGATCGGCCCGCTGCCGGTGGTGACCGGCGACGCCTCGCAGCTGACCAGCCTGTTCCAGAACCTGATCGGCAACGCCATCAAGTACCGCCACCCGGACCGGCCGCCCCATGTCCGGATCGCCGCCGAGCGGGGCGATGGCGAATGGCTGGTGTCGGTGGCCGACGACGGTCCCGGCATCGCGCCCGAATATCACGAGCGCATCTTCATGATCTTCCAGCGCCTCCAGGCCGGCGGCCATGCCGAGGGCACCGGCATCGGCCTGGCGCTGGCCAAGCGCATCGTCTCGCGCCATGGCGGGCGCATCTGGGTGGAGTCGGGGGAAGGCGAGGGCGCGACCTTCCGCTTCACCCTGCGGCCGGCAGACTGATCCGGAACAGCGCGCCGCCCTCGGCGCGGTTGGCGGCCTCGAGGCTGCCGCCGTGGTCGCGGACGATGCCGTAGGAGATCCACAGCCCCAAACCGGTGCCCTGGCCCACCGGCTTGGTGGTGAAGAAAGGGTCGAAGACCTTGAGCAGGTGGTCGGCGGCGATGCCGGGGCCGGTGTCGGCGACCTCGATGACGACGCGGGTGCCGGCAGCGCGGGCCACCACCTCGACCTCGGGCGCGGCCGAGCCCTCGGTGGCGTCGAGCGCGTTCTCGACCACATTGACCACCACCTGATGGATCTGGCCGGCATGGCCGCGCACCGTCAGGCCGGACGGGAGGTCCACTGCCAGGCGGGCGCGCGATTTGCGCCCCTTGGCCGCCCACTGCACCGCCTTGGCGGCCACGGCGCCCAGGTCAAAGTCCTCGGCGGGGCCGCTGTTGGGGAAGGACAGGCTTTTCAGAGCCTTCACGATGTCGGCGACCCGGCCGGCGCCCTCGACCGTCCCTTCCACCAGCGCCGGCAGGTCGGCCATCAGCGCGTCGATGCGCAAGGATGCGCGCAGCCGCTCGCGCTCGGCGTCGCCGGCGCCGCCGTGGATGGCATCGAGATAGGCGGCCAGGCGCTGGCGGTACTTGGCGAGGGCGTGGACGTTGCCGACCACGAAGCTGATGGGGTTGTTGAGCTCGTGGGCGACGCCGGCCACCAGGCGGCCCAACGAAGCCATCTTCTCCTGCTGCACCAGCTGGGCCTGGGCGCGCTTGAGCGCCTCGTAGGCACGGCGCAACTCGCCCACCGGGCGGCCGGTGAGCACCAGGCCGGCGGGCAGCCCGCGATGGTCCAGGCGGGTGGCGCAGGTCAGGGCCACCGGATCGGTCAGGCCGTCGCGGGCGAGGAAGCGCACCTCGTGGTCGCCACCGCCCAGCCAGGCGCAGGGCGACCCCGCCTCCTCGGCCAGCAATTCCGTCACCTGGCGGCCCAGGATGTCGGCCTCGGACAGGTCGGTCAGCTTGAGGAAGGCCAGGTTGACCTGGAGGATGAGGCCCTTGGGGTCGCAGACCAGCAGGATGTCGGAGACCGAGGAAAGCACCGAGGTGATGAAGCGCTGCGCCTCCTCCAGGGCGGCATTCTTCTCCTCCAGCTCGATCTCGTATTGGATGAGATCCGAATAGACCTCCTCCATCTTGCGGATCACCTCGATCCACGCCGTCTCCTGGAGGTCCTCGGGGAGGTCGGTCACGCCCGCTCCAGCCCGTAGCGGTGCATCTTGGCCCGCAGCCCCACCCGCGACAGCCCCAACTCCTCGGCCACGCGGCTGATGTTCCAGCGATGGCGGGACAGCGCTTCGCCCAGCAGGGAGGCCTCCAGCGCCTCCACGTGGTCCTTGAGCGTGCGTGCGTCGTCGCCGTCGGCGATGGCGCGCCCGCCCGGGCAGGCACGGGCGCGGATGCGCGGGGAGACCAGGTCGACGCCGAGCACCCGTGTCTCCGCCAGCGCCGCCATGCGCTGGATCTCGTTTTGCAGCTCGCGCACGTTTCCTGGCCAGTCATAGGCCCGCAGCACCGCCAGCGCCTCGGGGTCGAAGCCGTTGATGGGCTTGCCGAAGGTCCTGCGGGTCTCGTCGAGCAGGCGCTCGGCCAGCACCGTCACGTCGCCGGGGCGCTCGCGCAGGGCCGGGATGTGGATGGGGAAGGCGGCCAGGCGGTAATAGAGGTCGCGGCGGAAATGCTTCTCGCGCACCTCGTCCTCGAGGTTGCGGTTGGTGGCGGCAATGACGCGCACGTCGACCTTGCGGGTCAGCCGGGCGCCCAGCGGCCGGATCTCGCCTTCCTGCAGCACGCGCAGCAGCTTGACCTGGAAGGCGGGCGAAGTTTCGCCGATCTCGTCGAGGAAGATGGTGCCGCCGTTGGCCTGCTCGAACAAGCCGATGCGATCCTCGTAGGCGCCGGTGAAGGCGCCCTTCTTGCAACCGAACAGTTCGGATTCCAGCAACTGGTCGGGCAGCGCGCCGCAGTTCTCGACCACGAAGGGCTTGTCGCCACGCGGGCTGGAATAGTGGATGGCGCGGGCCAGCAGCTCCTTGCCGGTGCCCGACTCGCCGGTCAGCAGCACCGAGATGTCGAAGGCGGCTACCCGGCGGGCCAACTCGATCACCTCGGCCAGCGGCGAGTCGGGGGCGTGGCCGATGCGGCTGAAATGGTGCGCCTGCTTGAGCGCTCCGGTCTTCTTCGCCACCGAGGCGGCCAGCATGCCCGGTGCCACCTTGAGGTCCAGCGACGCGCTGCGGTCCGCCCGCTGGAGTTCCCACAGCTTGACCGCCTCCTTCAGCGTGGCGACCAGGGCGTCGGGCTCCCAGGGCTTGGTGATGTAGCGATAGATGCCAGCGTCGTTGACCCCCGAGATGATGTCGTCGGACTCGGTGTAGCCCGAGATGATCATCCGAACCGCGTCTGGCCAGCGCTCGCGCACGGTCCGCAAGAAATCCACGCCCTGGACCCCCGGCATGCGCTGGTCGCACAGGATGGCGTGGACCATCTCCTCGGAAAGCAGCGTTTCCGCCTCCTCGGCGCTGGAGGCGGTCAGCACCCGGAATTCGTCGGACAACACCCGGCGCAGCGCGTCCTGGGACTGCTTCTCGTCGTCGATCACCAGGATGATCGGCAGGTTCGTCAAATGCCAACTCCGCTTCCACCGGATGGCACATTGTTTTCCAGATCGGGGAGGGGGGTCAAGGGGCGTGGACGAGAAGGTGCGACACAGGATGATTGGAAATTCTACAATAAAACCCGCGATGATGTTGCAGTGCAACATGAGATAACAAATATCCAAAATGGCGTTATTTGCCGGCCATCTGTTCCTATGGCAATCCAGCCCGGGAGGGGTGTATCGTCGATTCACTCGGCAGAAGACAAGAGGGGGGACACGCCCATGGCGCACAGGGTCCCGGACGACGTGGTCTTCGTCGCCCATCGTTTTGCATCCGCCCTGGCGGAAATCGCCGACCGACTCGACAATTGCCGCGACGCCGCCAGCTTCGTCGCCGCGCTCCAGGACCAAGGGCGGCTTTGGCGCGACATGCTGGCGGTCGGACATGCCTTGGGATGCCGGATTCCCGATGCCATGGCCGAATTCGTCGCCGCCGCCACCGGGCATGCCCGCGCCGGCGTCGACGACCACGAGGTCGAGGCGATGATCTCCATCAACCGCCGCCTGGCCGAGGAACTGGCCCGCATCCCGCCAGGCCGCCATGGCCCACGTGCCATCTCGTTGTGGAGCGAGTGGATGAGCCGGCAGGTCGACGCCATCACCTGGAGCCAAGCGGGCGAGGGGGCGATCCCCCAGTCTGGCATTGCCTATCCGGCGGAATAGGCGCACCCTTGTCGGACGGCTTATATCCGATGGAGGGGGTCCGATGAAGAAGCTTGCGATGCTTGGCGCGGTGTTGCTGGTGGCCGGTTGCGCCGGCCGTGGCGAACCCGAGGGGTCGTTCTTCGATCCGGTGTGCATGCCGGACGGCTCGGTGGCGTTGCGCCAGCTGTCCAACGACAAGGGCGAGTTCACCACGCCCCGGGCCAAGAAAGAATACTGCCCGTGGAACAAGCCGGCCGCCAAGTAGCGGCCTGGCGGAAGGGGCGCCCAAGCGGCGCCCCTTCTCATTTCCGGTGCGTCGCCAGGTACAGCGGCGTTCGCGACTTCGGCACCTTCCTTATGAAGTTCCACCGCGCCACGTGGTAGCTGGGGTCGAAGCCGTAGAAATTCAGCTTCATGTGCTCCAGTTCCGCGGTGCGGTAGGCCTCCAGCGGCTTCTCCTGCTCGTCGGCGAGACGGGACAGGCGCTTTTCGGCCACGCGCTGCTCCAGGCCGGGATCGGCGGCGGCGGCTTCGGCCAGGGCCACCACGCCGGCACGGAACTCGGCGGGGTCGCGGCCGAAATGGGCGTCGATCAGGCCCAGCGCGGCGGCCTCTGGGGCGCCTACCGGCAACCGCGCCTTGACCACCTTGTCAGCCTGCTCGGCGCCGCAGCGCCGGGGCAGCAGGTAGGTCCAGTATTCCGAGCCGTACAGGTTGCCCATGCCCTTGTAGTGGGGGTTCAGCACAACGCCGTCGCGGGCCAGGACCAGATCGGCGGCCAGGGCCATGAACACCCCGCCGGCGCCGGCATTGCCGTGCATGGCGGCGACGGTCAGGTGGCTGTCGCAGGTGATGATGGCCCGGCACAAATCATTCATGGCGTTGATGTTGGCCCAGCTCTCGTCGGCGGGGCTGGCGGCGTGCTCGATGGTGCCGAGATGGATGCCGTTGGACCAGAAATCGGGCCCGCCCATCAGCACAATGACCTTGGTCGGACGCTTGGCGGCCTCGACGAAGGCGCGTTCCAGCCGCCGGCACTGGGAGGTGCTCATGGCGCCGTTGAGGAAGGGGAAGTGCAGGTACCCGACCCCGTGCAGCTCCTCGTACCACAGGTCGTGGTAGCCGGGCAGTTCGGGCAGGCCGTCGAGGAACTCCTCGCCCAGCACCTCGACGGCCGGCAGCTTGAGGCCGTCCGGCCGGCGGCGCAGATGGCCGATCCAAATGGCGCCGTCCTTGGTGGCGCGGGCCACCGCGCCGCCCGAACGCGCGATGACGGCACCGGGCGTGCCCTCCAGACCCTCGGCCGGGTGGGCGTCGTGCAGATAGACCGGCTTGCCGGCCATGCGGTCGAGCAGGCCGGGCGTGCCGTCGGCGGAGCGAATCTTGCGCAGGATCGTCGCGGTGTCGTCGTTGATCCAATGGATGGCGCGGTCGGCCTGCCCGAGGGCGGGCCGGAAGCCCCGGTCGGGGGCGCGGTCGGTGACTGGGCCAGGGAACCTGGCGACGGCCTCCAGCACCGCCTCGACCGCCGCCTCGGTGACCTCGTTGCGGTACAGGCTGGACTTGGTGCCCGGGCGCATGGGGAAGGTCCGGCTGGCCCAGACCGGGCCGGCGTCCATTTCCGCCTCGGCCTGGAGCACGGTGACGCCCCATTCCTCGACGCCTTCCAGGATCGCCCGGTCCAGCGCCGCCGGCCCCCGGTCGCCCGGCGGGCCGGGATGGACCACCAGGCAGACTTGGTTCCGCCACACCTGCTCGGGGATGGCGCGCTTGAGGAAGGGGGCGAGGATCAGGTCGGGCCGGGCCAGTTCCACCGCCTCGATGGTCACCGCGTCGTTGACGTCGAACTCGATCGGACAGTCGTGGCCCAGGCGCGTGAGCTCGACCCACAGGCGCTGGGTGAGTGAGTTGAAGGAGTGGGTGAGCAGGAGGATTTTCATATCGGTTCGCCCTCAAGCGCCGGGCATGCGCATCCGCGCGCTGGCTGTGTCCTCGCGGCGCTCGACCAGGTGCCCGGGGTCGTCCGCTTCATCAACAGATCCTCGGCAACTGCTCGCCGGCCAGCCAGTCGACCACCCGGGTGCCGCCCACCGATGTCTCCATCTGGACGAAGTGATGGTCGTCGGGGCGGCAGTGGCCGATCAGGGCGGCGTTGGCGCCGAGCGGGTGGGCGCGCATGGCATCGAGCAGGGCGTCGGCGTCCGAGGGATCGCAGACGCAGATCAGTTTGCCCTCGTT
>JBFMHS010000014.1:0-4960 GCA_040751765.1 Pseudomonadota bacterium
CCGAAGCGGCCGTGCTCCTCGGCCAGGAAGCGGTCGGCCAGGGCGCGGATCTGATCGGCGGAGAGCGCCCCGCCGGCCTTGCGGGCCTCGGTCTCCAGCCGGGTGGCGAAGTGGCCGACCATGGTGGGGCCGATGGCCTCGCAGGCCTTGGGGCCGGCGGGGGCGGACTTGGGGTCGAATTCGGCGGTCATGGCTGTCCTCCCATCCACCCCGCAAGGATAACAGGGATTCACCACCAAGACACCAGGACACCAAGGACGTCCTTCCTGGTGTCGTGGTGTCTTGATGGTTCATAAATTGACAGCCTCCGCCCGGTGCCGTACGACAGGCCATTCCCCATCGGTCAGGCGCCCCCCATGTCCGACGCCCTTTCCATCGCGCTTGCGCAGATCAATCCCGTGGTCGGCGACATCGTCGGCAACGTCGCCCGCATCCGCGAGGCGCGCGCCAAGGCGGCACGCGACGGCGCCCAGTTGGTGGTATTCCCGGAACTGACCGTGTCGGGCTATCCCCCCGAGGATTTGGTGCTGAAGGCCGCGTTCCTCGACGCGGTCGAGGCCGCCGTCGAGGCGCTGGCCGCCGACACCGCCGACGACGGCCCCGCCCTGCTGATCGGCGCCCCGTGGCGGGTGGACGGCAAGGCGCGCAACGCGGTGCTGCTGCTGGACCACGGCAAGGTCGCCGCCACCCGGCTCAAGCACCACCTGCCCAATTACGGCGTGTTCGACGAGGCCCGGGTGTTCACCCCCGGCCCGGCGCCCGGCCCCATCGCCTTCCGGGGCGTGCGGCTCGGCGTGATGGTCTGCGAGGACATGTGGTACCCGGACGTGGCCGAGACCCTGGCCGAGACCGGGGCCGAGATCCTGGTGGTGCCCAACGGCTCGCCCTTCGAAGTGGACAAGCAGGACGTGCGCCTGAACCGCGCCGTGGCCCGCGTCACCGAGACCGGCCTGCCGCTGGTCTACGTCAACCAGCTGGGCGGCCAGGACGAACTGGTGTTCGACGGCGCCTCCTTCGCGCTGGACGCCAAGGGCAAGGTGCTGGCGCGCCTGCCGGCCTGGGAGCAGGCGGTGACCACCACCACCTGGCGGCGCGGCGCGGACGGCTGGACCGCCGAGGGCCCGCTGGCCCGCGAACCCGGCCGCGAGGAAGGCATCTACCAGGCGATGATGCTGGGCCTCAGGGACTACGTCGCCAAGAATGGTTTCCCTGGCGTGGTTCTGGGCTTGTCGGGCGGCATCGATTCGGCGCTGGCCGCGGCGGTCGCGGCCGACGCCCTGGGCCGCGACAAGGTGTGGTGCGTGATGATGCCCAGCCCCTATACCAGCCCGGAAAGCCTGGAGGATGCCGCCGGCATCGCCGCGCTGCTGGGCTGCCGGCTCGACACCATCGGCATCGAGGCGGCCATGGATGCCTACGGCGCCATGCTGGCGCCCGTGTTCGCGGGCAAGGCGCCCGACATCACCGAGGAGAACTTGCAGTCGCGCGCCCGCGGCATGACCTTGATGGCCATCAGCAACAAATTCGGCCCCATGGTCCTGTCCACCGGCAACAAGAGCGAGATGAGCACCGGCTACGCCACCCTCTACGGCGACATGTGCGGCGGCTACGCGGTGCTGAAGGACGTCTACAAGACCACGGTGTTCGACGTCTGCCGCTGGCGCAATGCCAACCGCCCCCATGGCGGCCTGGGTCCCGACGGCCCGGTCATGCCCGAGCGCGTCATCACCAAGCCGCCCTCGGCCGAGTTGAAGCCCGACCAGAAGGACCAGGACACCCTGCCCCCCTACGAGGTGCTGGACGGCATTCTCAAATGCCTGATCGAGGACGAGCTGGGCGTCGGCGCCACCGTCGCCAGGGGCCACGACGAGGCCACCGTGCGGCGGGTGTGGACCATGCTCGACCGCGCCGAGTACAAGCGCCGCCAGGCCCCGCCCGGGGTCAAGATCACCGCCCGCTCGTTCGGCCGCGACCGCCGTTATCCCATCACCAACGGATTCACGAAGGCGATATGAGCGTCACCGTCCGCTTCGCACCCAGCCCCACCGGCCTGCTGCACGTCGGCAACGCAAGGGTGGCGCTGATCAACTGGCTGTTCGCCAAGGCCCATGGCGGCTATTTCGTGCTGCGCTACGACGACACCGACGCCGAGCGCTCGAAGCCGGAATATGTCGACGCCATCGCCGAGGACCTGCGCTGGCTGGGGCTGGCCTGGGACAAGAAGGCATTCCAGTCCAAGCGCCTTTTGGCCTATGCCGAGGCGGCCGAGAGGCTGAAGGCCGCCGGCCGGCTGTATCCCTGCTACGAGACCCCCGAGGAGTTGGAGGTCAAGCGCAAGATCCTGCTGTCGCGCGGCCGGCCGCCGGTCTACGACCGCGCCCATCTGCACCTGCCGCCGGCCGACCGCAGGCGCCTCGAGGAGGAAGGGCGGCGCCCGCACTGGCGGTTCAAGCTGGACCACCATGTCGAGCGCTGGGACGACCTGGTGCGCGGCGACAGCCACATCGACTGCGCCAGCCTGTCCGACCCGGTGCTGATCCGCGCCGACGGGACCTTCCTCTACACCCTGCCCAGCGTGGTCGACGATATCGACCTCGGCGTCAGCCACGTCATCCGTGGCGAGGACCATGTCGCCAACACCGCCCCGCAGCTCCAGCTGTTCAAGGCGCTGCGGGCCGAGGCGCCGGCCTTCGGCCACCTGCCGCTGATGACCGACATCGCCGGCGGCGGGCTGTCAAAGCGCCACGGCGCCGCGTCCTTGCGCGAGATGCGCGCCGACGGGGTGGAGCCGATGGCGCTCAATTCGCTGCTCGCCAAGCTGGGCACCTCGGACGCCATCGAGCTGCGCACCGGGCTCGACCAACTGGTCGACGAGTTCGACATCCGCCATTTCTCCCGCGCCACCCCAAAGTTCGACCCCGTCGAACTGGGCCATCTGAACTCGCGCCTGCTGCACGGCCTCGACCACGAGGAGGCGCGGCCGCGCCTGGAGGCGGTGGGGCTGCGCGACGTGCCGGCCGCCTTCTGGGACGCCGTGCGCCCCAATCTCGACCGCGTCGCCGACGCCCGCGACTGGTGGGCGGTGGTCAGCGGCCCGATACAGCCGGTGATCGAGGACCCCGAGCTGGCCGCCGCAGCACTCACCCTGCTGCCGCCCGAGCCGTGGGACGCCGCCACGTGGGGCGCCTTCACCGGTGCGGTCAAGGACGCCACCGGCCGCAAGGGCAAGGGCCTGTTCCACCCGCTGCGCCTGGCCCTGACCGGCCGCGACCATGGACCCGAACTGAAGAACCTGCTACCTCTGATCGGCCGCGAGAAGGCCGCCCGGAGGCTGGCCGGGGAGACCGCCTAGGAGTTCCTTATGCCCCTGGTCCTGTACAACACGCTGACCCGCAAGAAGGAGGTGTTCGAGCCGCTCAGGCCCGACCACGTGGGCATGTATGTCTGCGGCCCCACCGTCTACGACCGCGCCCATATCGGCAACGCCCGGCCGGTCATCGTGTTCGACGTGTTGTACCGGCTGCTGAAGCAGCTGTATCCGTCGGTGACCTATGTCCGCAACATCACCGACGTGGACGACAAGATCAACGCGCGCGCCAAGGAATCGGGCGAGCCGATCGACGCCATCACCGCCCGCACCACCCGGATGTTCCACGAGGACATCGCCGAGCTGAACGCGCAGCCGCCGACCATCGAGCCGCGCGCCACCGCCCACATCGCCCAGATGATCGCCATGATCGAGGCGCTGGTCGCCAAGGGCCACGCCTACGAGGCCGAGGGCCACGTCCTGTTCAGCGTGCCCTCCATGCCCGAATACGGCGCGCTGTCGCGCCGCAGCATGGATGAGATGATCGCCGGCGCCCGGGTTGAGGTGGCCCCCTACAAACGCAACGCAGCCGATTTCGTGCTGTGGAAGCCGTCCACCCCCGACCTGCCGGGCTGGGACAGCCCGTGGGGACGCGGCCGCCCGGGCTGGCACATCGAGTGCAGCGCCATGAGCGGCCAGTATCTGGGCCAGACGTTCGACATCCACGGGGGCGGCCAGGACCTGGTGTTCCCCCACCACGAGAACGAGATCGCCCAGTCGGTCTGCGCCAACGGCGCCCCCTTCGCCCGGGTCTGGCTGCACAACGGCTACCTGATGGTCGAGGGCGAGAAGATGTCCAAGAGCCTGGGCAACTTCTTCACCGTGCGCGAGCTGCTGGACCAGGCGCCGGGCGAGGCCATCCGGCTGGCCATGCTGTCGACCCACTACCACCAGCCCTTCGACTGGACCGCCGAGGGTCTCAGGCAGGCCAAGACGACGCTGGACCGCCTGTACACCGCCCTCCGCGCCGTGGCCGACGTGGCCGCCGAGGAGTGCGAGGCGCCCATCGAGATGATGGCGGCGCTGGAGGACGACCTCAACACGCCCTTGGCCATCGCCCATCTGCACGAACTGGCCACCGCGCTGAACAAGGCTTCCACGGAAGCCGACAAGGCGCGCGCCAAGGGCCGGCTGCTGGCCTCGGCCCAGTTGCTGGGCGTGCTGACCAAGGACCCCGGGGCGTGGTTCCAGGCCGGCTCGGGCGAGGGTCCCTCGGCCGACGAGATCGAGGCCGCCATCCAGGCCCGCGCCGAAGCCCGCAAGGCCCGCGACTTCGCCGAGGCCGACCGCATCCGAGACGACCTCGCCGCCAAGGGCGTGGTGCTGGAGGATTCGGCCCAGGGCACCACCTGGAAGCGGGCCTGAGGGCGGTGCGCCTCGCCGAGCGTCCGTTCGCGGTCCGCTTCGGCTGGCATGCCGGGCTGGTGCTGGCGGTCGCGCTGCTGCTGCTGGTGCCGGCCATCTGGAACGGCTACCCGCTGATCTATTTCGACAGCGAGGACTACGTGGAGATCTCCTTCACGTGGCAGCCGATCATCTACCGCATCATGACCTACGGCGCCTTCACCTGGGTCGCCCAGCCGTTCGGCTCGT
>JBFMHS010000140.1:0-7851 GCA_040751765.1 Pseudomonadota bacterium
CTGCGCCTCGCATCTGTCGGACGCCACCGGAGGCATCCGCCGGCTGTTCGAGGCCGACGACGTGGGCGTCGACGACTTCCAGCGCTATATGGACACCGCCTCCGACACCGCCCGGCTGATTCAGGCCAATTGCGAGCGCGCCGCCGAACTGATCCGCAGCTTCAAGCAGGTGGCGGTGGACCGCACCACCTCGGACCGCCGCCGCTTCGACCTGGCCGCCTCCATCGGCGAGACCCTGGCCGCCCTGGGGCCCAGCCTGCGCCAAGCCGGCCACGCGGTGGCGGTGTCGTGCCCGGCGGGGCTGGTCGCCGACACCTATCCCGGCGCGCTGAGCCAGGTGCTGACCAATTTCGTGATGAACTCCGTCGTCCACGGCTATGACGAGGGGGTGTCGGGTCGGCTGACCATCACCGTCGACCAGCCCGACCCGGCTACCGTCCGCCTGGTCTATTCCGACGACGGCAAGGGCATCCCCGAGGAGAACCGCAACCGCGTCTTCGACCCGTTCTTCACCACCCGGCGCGGTTCGGGCGGCACCGGGCTGGGCCTGCACATCGCCCACAACCTGGTGCGCGGTTCGCTGGGCGGCACGCTGACCGTGGACAGCGCCCTGGGCCACGGCTCGACCTTCACCCTGATTTTCCCGCTGGTGGCCGAGGAGGGAATCAGCCCCGACTGACCGGCCTGAAGGCCAGGAAGGTCATGTCGTCGCGGCGGCGCTCGTCGCCGCGCCAGCGCGACAGGCGCTGGAACAGCACGTCCATCTGCTCGGTCAGCGGGCGGTCGGACACCTCCTCCAGAACCTCCTGAAGCCGGCGGCGGCCGAACAGGCGGCGGGCATCGCCGCCCACCTGGTCGGTGACGCCGTCAGTGTACAGGTAGAAGGCGCGACCGGGCACGATCGGAACCCGGTGCGAGGCGAAGTGGAAGTCCTCGGGGCTGTCCAGGTAGCCCAGGCTCATGCGGTCGCCGCGCAGCAGCTGGAAGCCGCCGTGGTCGTGGACCAGCAGCGGCAGGCTGGCGCCGGCATAGGTGACGGTGCCGGCCTCGCGGTCGATGACGCAGATGCCGGCGTCCAGGCCGTCGTTGGACACCGCGCTGTCGCGGTCCTGCCTGAGCGCGGTCTTCACCAGCCGGTTCAGCTGGGTCAGCATCTCGGCCGGGTCGTCGTGGCCGTGGTGGTGCAGGATGCGCGAGAAGCTGGACGCCACCACCGCCGTCATGAAGGCGCCGGGCACGCCGTGGCCGGTGCAGTCCATCACCGCGATCACGCCCTTGGCGCCGAACGTCCCCGCCCAATAATAGTCGCCGCCGACGATGTCCAGCGGCTGCCAGCCCACCGCCAGTTCGTCGACCAGCCCGACCATCGCCCCCTGGTCGGGCAGCAGCGCGGTCTGGATGCGGCTGGCGTAGCGGATGCCGTCGTTGATGTAGCGGTTGGCCTTTTCCAGCTCGGTGTTGGCGAGGTTCAGCTGGGCCAACGCCCGCTCGACGCCTTCCTTCTCGCGCGCCAGCTCGTTGGTGCGCTCGGTCACCCGGCGTTCCAGGTCACGGGCCAGGGCGGCCAGCTCCGCCTCGGCGCGGTCGCGCCCGTCCAGGCCCTCCTGCGAGCCGGTCAGCATGGCGTTGACGGTGCCCACCAGCACCCCCAGTTCGTCCTTCTCGTGGCGCGGCGGCAGGCCGATCAGGAAGGCGCCGGGCCGGGCCGGGTCGACGCGGGCGATGTCGGCGGTGATGCGCAGCAGCGGCTTGGTGATCAGCGCGTAGAAGGCGGCCACCACCAGCACGCACAGCGCCACCGCGCGCACCAGGCTGGTCCAGACGTTGGCACGCACGCGGTCGAGATAGCGGTTCATCAGCGAGGCGGCGTCCAGGCGCGCCTCCAGTGTGCCGACCGGGATCGGCGTGCCGTCGTTGGTGTGGGTCTGCAGCGGTTGGCTGAACACCGTCAAGTCGCCGAACAGGACGGTGCCGACGGCGGGCAGCGGCGTCTCCTCGGCCGGGCGCCGCACGCTGGCCAGCGTGCCGCCGTAGTTGTCGACCAGGGTCACCGCCAGCACGGCCGGCTCCTGCGCCAGTCCCTCGACCACCTCGCCCGCCAGTTCCGACGACAGCTGGTAGGCCGCCTCGACCGCCAGCCCGCGCACCAACTGGAGGCTGCCGGTAATCTCGCGCTGGACCTGACGGTGCATGGCCCGGTAGTCGGTCAGCAGTTCGTAGGCGCTGGAGGCCAGGCCCAGCGCCAGCGCGATGGCGAGCGTCAGGAAGGCCTGCTTGAACGACAGGCCGTCGAGGACCCGGACCTGGAAGGCCCCGGGCGCGCTCGGCTTGGCCGCCGTTTCGATCCGGCTGTGGGTCAATGCTTGTCCGTTCGGGCGGAGGGGACCACGTCGTCCGCCATTGTGGGCAAGGGCCGCTCCGCCGTCCAGAGCCTTGGACGGCCATGGCGCCACAACTCGTCACAATGTGACGGGATGCGCGGGTGGGAGAACAGGCGCCGTCGACGCGACAATGGCGCGACCAGGTCGGCGCCCCGGGGGCGAGCCGTGCGGCCAGGCACCGCCGCGCCCACCGTGACCGTCCGCGCCGTGATGACTCTCCCAGGTTGAACCGCTCCCGCGGAAAAGGTACCACTGGAAAGGGCAAGAAAGCGCGCATGGGGATGGAAACCGGCAACATCATCGATCTGGCCAAGGAGCGCCGCCGTCGCGGGCCGCGCTTCGACGGCGGGTTGATGGACATCCTCGAGGTCAGCCGCGACCTCGTCTGCCTGTGCCGGGGTGGCGCCATCGCCGCCATCAACGGGGCCGGCGCCCGCCTGTTGGGCGCGCCCACGACGGAGCAGCTCCTGGGCCGCAAGCTGACCGACTTCCTGATCCCCGAATACGCCTCGGTGATGAGCCTGTTCCTGGCGGGCAAGGCCAGCGAGGACAAGGCGGTGCCCACCCGGCTGCTGGCGCTGGACGGTGCCGCCCGCGACGTCGAGATGCAGGTCTACCGCGCCCGCGAGATCGCCCCCGACGCCACCGTCATCGTCTGCCGCGACGTCACCGACCACTCCCGCTTGGTCGACTACGCCCACGAGACCGACGCCCGCTTCTCGCTATTGGTCGAGAACGCCATGAACATGGTCTGCCACGTGGTCGACGGGCGGCTGCGCTACGTGAACCGCGCCGGTCTCGCCATGCTGGGCGCGCCCACGCGCGAGGCGGTCAGCGGCCGGGCGCTGGCCGAGATTTTCCACGAGGACTACGCCGAGGTGTTCACTCCCGACACCCTGGCCTTCCTGGTTGCCGAGAGCACCGGCGTGCCCATGCGGCTCCGCCGGCTCGACGGGGCGCCGGTCGACGTGCTGGTGATGGTGTCGCCGCTGCCGTCCCATTGCGGCGTCGAGATGATGGTCGAGGCGCGCGACATCACCGCCCACAACCGGGCCGTGGTGGCCCTGCGCTCGGCCAACGAAACGCTGGAGATGCGCGTCGTCCAGCGCACCCGCGAACTGGCCGAGCAGCGCCGGCTGGCCGAGGAGAACAAGTCCATCGCCGACGCGTCGCGGCGCTTCACCGAAAGCCTGCTCGACATGATCCCCGGCCCGGTGTGGTTCAAGGACGCCCGCGGCCGCTTCCAAACCTGCAACCGTGCCTTCCGCGACCTGTTCGGCGGCGACCCCACCCGCCGGGCCGAGGGCGCGGACGGCATCGTGATGTCCGAGGAGGACCGGCACTCCGATGCCGAGATCCTGGGCGGCACCATCGACCAGGTGGTGTTCGAGGCCGACGTGCCGACCGCCGGTGGCGACGTCCATCACCTGATGGTGTCCAAATGCGCCTATCGCGACGACGAGGGTCGGCCGGTGGGCATCCTGGGCGTCATCACCGACATCACCGAGCGCAAGGCGCTGGAGCGCGAGCTGCGCCGCCTGGCCACCACCGACCCTCTGACCGGCGCCGCCAACCGCCGCCAGTTCATGCACAGCGCCGCCACCGAGCTGGAGCGCGCGCTCCGCTACGGCCACGACCTGTCGGTGATCATGCTGGACATCGACCACTTCAAGCGCATCAACGACACCCACGGCCACGCCGTCGGCGACGAAGCGCTGAAGGCGCTGGTGGCCACCATCCAGGCCGCCCTGCGCGAGATGGACGTTCTGGGCCGGCTGGGCGGTGAGGAGTTCTCCGTCCTGCTGCCCGAGACCGGGCTGCCGGGCGCGGTGGAGGTCGCCGAGCGACTGCGCGCCGCCATCGCCGCCATCCGCCTGCCGGTGCCCGGCGATGGGCTGCTGTCCTTCACCTCCAGCCTGGGCGTGGCGGCGCGCGACGGCCACGGCCGCGACATCGAGGAACTGCTGGCCCGCGCTGACCAGGCGCTTTACCGCGCCAAGCAGGGAGGTCGCGACCTCGTCGAGACCGGCTGACGCCGGGGCCAAGCTCCGCTAGACTCCGGGGCATGGATGCTTCGCCCCGGCCCACATCCTTGCGCCGCGCCGTTCCCTGGCTGGCGGCATTCACCCTGCTGGCGCTCGCCGTCGCCGGCGGCCGCTGGCTGCCCGATGCAGGCCTGCGCTGGGGAGTGGTCGAGGGGCTGCGCGCCATCGGCATGGCCGAGGTGGCCCTGGGCGGGGCCGACCTGTCGCTGTTCCAGGGCCGGGTGGTGGTGCGCGGGGTGTCGGCCCGCGCCGGCACGGGGACGCCGCTCGACCTCGCCGGCGCGCTTCTCGACTTCCGCTGGCGACCGCTGCTGGACAAGCGGTTGTCGCTGCGCACCGCCGAGCTGGAAGGCGTGCGCCTGGACGCCCGCCGCGACGGCGACACCTGGGTGGTCAACGGCCTGCCGCTGCCCATGGGCGACGCGGCCGGGAGCGGCTGGAGCTTCGAGGCCGACGCGTTGCGCCTCGCCGACAGCCGTCTGGTGGTGGTGGATGCCGGCGTCACCCTCGACGTGGACATCATCGCGCTGACCATCGACAACCTGCGCGCCTGGGATCCCGAGGCGGAGCTGTCGTGGCGGCTGGAAGGCCGGGTCAACGGCGCCGCCGTCACCGCCGAGGGCACCGCCACCCCCTTCGCCGCCAAGCCGCGCCTGGCTCTGACCGCCATGGTCGAGGGGTTCGACCTCGCCTCGCTGCGGGCACCGGCGCGGCGGACCGGCATCGAGGGGCTGTCCGGGAAACTGTCGGCCCGCATGGCGGTGGTCGCCGGCGACGGCCCGGTCCGCGCCAAGGGCACGGCGAGCGTGGCCAAGGCCGCCGCCGCGTCGGGGGCGGTGACGATGGCTGGCGGTCTGGACTGGACGGGCGTGCTGGCCTGGAGCCCCGGGTCGATCGAGGCCGACGGCACCTTGCGCGCGGAGGCGCTGCGCGTCACCCATCCCGACGGCGGCGTCGACATCCAGTCGGCGGAATGGACGGGCCTGTCGCGGGCTGGCGGCGGCGCGCGGCCGTTCACCGCCGAGGGGCGGCTGGACCTCACAGGAATGGTCGGGCGGCTGGGTGAGCACCGTGTCGACCACGCCCGTGCGGGATTCGCGGGAACTCTCGCGATGGTGGAGACATCCGCCGCCGACACGGTGATGCCGCCGCTGGAGGGGGCGGTGGAGGCGTGGGTCGAGGGCTTGCGGGTTGAGGACCCGGCGCATGGCCGTGCCGTTGCTGCCGCCGACAAGGTGACTGCGGCAGGAGTGGTTTTCTCGCCCTCCGGCGGGGCCAGGGCGGCACGCATCGAAGCCGCCGGCCTCGCCGCCAAGGACGGGCGGGTGCGCGTCGCCCGCGGCGTCGCCGAGGACGGCGTCCTGTCCGCCGCCGGCGGGGTGACGGTGGCATCGCTGGCTTTGGAGGGAGTTTCCGCCCGTCTGGTCCGCACCGCCGACGGTTTCGAGGGCTTTCCGGCCGCCGAGGGCGAGGGCGGCGGCGAGCCGCCAAGGGTGGCGCTGGGGCGGCTGAAGGTGGCCGGCGGCACGGTGGATTTCGAGGACCGCACCCCCAGCGAGCCGGTGCGCCTGCGGCTGGACGGGATCGAGGTATCGGTGCGCGGACTCGACACCGGCCAGCCTGGCCGCGACAGCCCGTTCCGGCTGTCGGCGCGGCTGCAGGGGGCCAGCGTCGAGGCGCGCGGCGCCCTGCGCCCCTTCGCGCCGTCGCCGTCGGGCAGCGTGAAGGGGCGGATCGAGGCGCTGGATTTGCCGCCGCTGTCGCCCTATGCCGCCGACAGCCTGGGCGTCCACCTGCACACCGGCCAGTTCGACGGCGAACTGGCGGTCAGCCTGGAACGGGGCGAGTTGGACGGGCGCATGGACATCGTGCTGTCCAAGCTGTTCGTCGCCCAGCCCGACCCCAAGGCGCCGTTGGCGGTGCAGGCCGACATGCCGGTGGAGACCGTGCTCGACCTGCTCCGCGATTCCGAGCAGCGCATCCGCCTGACCATCCCGGTGCGCGGCGACCTGTCACGTCCCGACTTCGACGTCAGCGACGCGGTGTCGCAGGCGGTGGGCGGCGCGCTCAAGAGCACGGTGGTCACCACCTTGAAGGTGGCCTTTCCGGTGGTGGCGCTGATCGGCTTCGTCATCGACGAGGCGTCGACGCCCCGCCTGTCGCTGGAGCCGCTGGCCTTCCCGGCCGGCGAGCACGACCTTGCGCCGGCCCATGTGGAGCGCCTGCGAACGGTGGCGGCGCTGCTGCGCCAGCGGCCGGGGGTCAAGCTCAACGTCTGCGGCGTCGCCACGGCCTCGGCGGACTGGCCGGTGCTCGCCGAACGCCGCCGGCGTGCCCAGGCCGACCTGCTGGCGCGCCTGCGCGCCATGGTCGGCAAGTCCGCCGTCCCCGCCGAGGATACCGCCGACCGCGACGCGCTCGCCGAACTCGCCGATCGCCGGGCTCAGACCGTCAAGGCATGGCTGGTGGACCAGGGCGGAGTCGACCCCGGCCGGCTGTTCCTGTGCCGGCCCCGGGTCTCCGAGGAGGCCGGCACCGCCCCCCGGGTGGATCTGCTGATTTGAAAGCCCACCCTTTCCGGCAAGTCATTCCGCCCCCTGGTTGCGGTGCGGCATGAAAATTTTTGCACCGCAAAAAGAAAAAGGCCCCGGCGATGCCGCCGGGGCCGTCTAGTCACGAAGGAAAAAGTGACAAGATGCCGAGTAAAAATCGGCTAACGAATGAATTCGTGCTTGGCCTTGAATGCCTGACCGCAAACAAATTCTCATACACTTCAGCTTGCCTGTTGTCGATGGACTGAAATCGACGTGGCGGAGATCGCAAGCAAAGCTGGAAAAAATCGCGTTCTCCCGTAACAGAAGCCTAGTGTTGCCTATGTCGCCGAGTCAACTCCCAAGGCTTCCGTGATAACCACTACGGATAAGTACTTATGGATCCTCGGAATACGTAGTTATACCTATGTGCATAGAATGCTTCTGCCCAAGCATGGCTTTTGACATGCCGCGGTGCAAAACCGCGAAGACTGTTTCGGTTAATATGTATATCCATCGGGAATGCCGCAGATTCCCAGGCCTTCGTCATGCATTGCGCCACCTGAAAGTGACGTGATGGCGGCATTTTTCTGGTTTTCGAGTGACGTGACTTCCGTTTTTCTCGACGAGCCTCATGGAATCCTGTATCCCATGGTTTGACCGCCGGAGGAGGGCGGAGACACCTCCAAAGGCGGGATGTGGGCTGCCCTAGGGCCCCGCACTTCCGGGCAAGCCGGGGATTTGAAAACAAAAACGAAGACGGGAGGGTTTGGTCTTATGAAAGACTACAACATTTCCACGGATTCAGACGCTAACGCCAGGGACTACTGGCAGGCCTCGATCCGTCTGATTTTCACGTGTCTCGCCATCTGGTTCGTCGTTTCCTATGGCTTC
>JBFMHS010000140.1:7861-17267 GCA_040751765.1 Pseudomonadota bacterium
TCAAGCTGGGCTTCTGGTTTGCTCAGAACGGGTCGATCTATGTGTTCGTCGCGCTGATCTTCTGGTACGCCTCGCGTATGAACAAGATCGACCGCGACCACGGCGTCCACGAGGACTGAGCGGAGGGAGCGCGAAAATGGATCTGAAGACACTCACCTACATCATCGTCGGCCTGTCGTTCGCGCTGTATATCGGCGTGGCGATCTGGTCGCGTGCGTCCTCGACCGGCGAGTTCTACATCGCCGGCGGCGGCGTCCACCCCGTGGTCAACGGCATGGCCACCGGCGCCGACTGGATGTCGGCCGCCTCGTTCATCTCCATGGCCGGCCTGATCGCCTTCCTGGGCTACGGCGGCTCGGTGTACCTGATGGGCTGGACCGGCGGCTACGTGCTGCTGGCCATGCTGCTGGCGCCTTATCTGCGCAAGTACGGCAAGTTCACGGTGCCCGAGTTCATCGGCGACCGCTACTACTCCAGCGCCGCCCGCATGGTGGCCGTGGTCTGCCTGATCTTCATCTCGTTCACCTACGTGGCGGGCCAGATGCGCGGCGTCGGCATCGTGTTCTCGCGCTTCCTTGAAGTCGAGATCGTGACCGGCCTGCTGGTGGGCATGGGCTTGGTGTTCTTCTACGCCGTGCTCGGCGGCATGAAGGGCATCACCTACACCCAGGTCGCCCAGTACTGCGTGCTGATCACCGCCTACACCATCCCGGCGATCTTCATCGCGCTGCAGCTGACCGGCAACCCGATCCCGCAGCTGGCCTTCGGTTCCACCCTGTCCGACGGCTCGGGCTACATGCTCGACCGCCTGAACCAGGTGGTCACCGACCTGGGCTTCGCCGCCTACACCGCCGGCAACAAGTCGATGATCGACGTCTTCGCCATCACCGTGGCGCTGATGGTCGGCACCGCCGGCCTGCCGCACGTCATCGTCCGCTTCTTCACCGTTCCGAAGGTGCGCGACGCCCGTTCGTCGGCCGGCTGGGCGCTGGTGTTCATCGCCCTGCTGTACACCGTGGCCCCCGCCGTGGGCGCCATGTCCCGCCTCAACCTGACCAACACCATCCAGACCGGCGAAGTCGGCTCGCCCGAGGGCAACCTCGCCTACGAGCAGCGTCCCGACTGGATGAAGCGCTGGGAGCAGACCGGCCTGCTGAAGTTCCAGGACCTCAACGGTGACGGCCGCATCCAGTACTACAACGACAAGAACAAGGCCTTCGCCGAGAAGGCGGCGTCCTTCGGCTGGAAGGGCAACGAGCTCAAGGTCGACAACGACATCATGGTGCTCGCCAACCCCGAGATCGCCAAGCTGCCGAACTGGGTCATCGCCCTGGTGGCCGCCGGCGGCATCGCCGCCGCGCTGTCCACCGCCGCCGGCCTGCTGCTGGTCATTTCGGCCGCCATCTCGCACGACCTGCTCAAGGGCACCCTGACCCCGAACATCTCGGAGAAGCAGGAGCTCATGGCCGGCCGTATCGCCGCCGCCGTGGCGGTGTGCATCGCGGGCTATCTCGGCTACAACCCCCCGGGCTTCGTGGCCCAGGTGGTGGCCTTCGCCTTCGGTCTCGCCGCTTCGTCGCTGTTCCCGGTCATCATCATGGGCATCTTCTCCAAGACCGTGAACCGCGAGGGCGCCATTGCCGGCATGCTGACCGGCCTGTTCTTCACCTTCGGCTACATCCTCTACTTCAAGGGGATCTTCATCACCCCGATGGCGGAGAACATCCCGGCCAACTGGCTGTTCGGCATCTCGCCGGAGGGCATCGGCACCGTCGGCATGGTCCTCAACTTCATCGTGGCGTTCGGTGTGTCCAAGGTGACCGCCCCGCCGCCGAAGGAGGTCCAGGAGCTCATCGAGCACATCCGTCTGCCCCAGGGCGCGGGTACCGCTCAGGCCCACTGATGCCGACAGGCATGACGTGGTAGAGTAAGGGTGCGGACCCCGTGGGGACACGGGGTCCGTATTCCGTTTGGGGCAATGTTCAAGCAGACGGGGGAAACGTCTTGGACAGCACCGAGATCATCGAAATCCGCGACTTCCTGGCGGCCCATCATCCGTTCGACCTGCTGCCGGCCCAGACCCGGGCCGAGGTCGCGCGGTCGGTCGAGATCACCTACGCCCGCAAGGGCCAGGTGGTGATGAAGCCCGGTGACGACGTCCGCCACCTGTATCTGGTGCGCAGCGGCGCCGTCGAGACCCGCGACCCGCACGGTCAACTGCTGGCCCGCCTCGACGAGGGCGAGATGTTCGGCATCCGCGCGCTTTTGCGCGGCGGCACCGCCGTCAACCAGAGTACCGCCATCGAGGATTCGCTGCTGTTCCTGCTGCCGCGCGAGACCTTCGAGCAGTTGCGCCGCGATCATCCGCCCTTCGCCTATTTCTGCGCCGCCTTCGACGGCGGCCGCCTGGCTGATTCGGCCGATGCCGCGCTTGGCAACAAGAACCTGGACCTGCTGTCCAAGCGGGTCGGCGACCTGCTGGTGCGCGGGCCCGTCACCATTCCCGACACCGCCACCGTACGCGAGGCCGCCCGGGCCATGCGGGCCGAGAAGGTGTCCTGCGTCATGGTCACCTGCGACGAGCGGCTGGCCGGCATCCTCACCGACCGCGACCTTCGCAACCGCGTGGTGGCAGAGGATCTGCCCACCGGGGCGCCGGTGACCGCGGTGATGACCGCCGACCCCATGAGCGTCGAGGCTTCGGCCATCGCCTTTGACGCCATGCTGATGATGAGCCGCCACAACATCCACCACCTGCCGGTGATGGAACGGGGCGCGGTGCGCGGCTGCCTGACCGCCACCACCCTGATCAACAGCCAGACGACCTCGCCGCTGTACCTCGCCCGCAAGATTCACGGCTGCGACGGCGCCCAGGAATTGGCAGAGGTGGTGGCGCGGGTGCCCGACATGGTCCACCAGCTGGCCGACGCGGGGGCCACCTCGCGTGGCATCGGCCACATCGTCTCGACGCTGACCGACGCCGTCACCCACCGCCTGATCCGCCTGGCCGAGGCACAGCTGGGGCCGCCGCCCATCCCCTATGCCTGGCTGGCCGCCGGGTCGCAGGCCCGCCAGGAGCAGACGGCGCTGTCCGACCAGGACAATTGCCTGATCCTGCACGACAGCTACGACGAGGCCGCCCACGGCGCCTGGTTCCGCGACTTCGCCCGCTTCGTCAACGCCGGGCTGGACACTTGCGGCTATGTCTACTGCCCGGGCGAGATGATGGCCCAGACCGATCAGTGGCGGCAGCCGCTCAAGGTGTGGAAGGACTATTTCACCAAGTGGATCGACCAGCCCCAGCCCAAGGCGCTGATGCTGTCGTGCATCTTCTTCGACCTGCGCCTGATCGACGGCAGCGTCGCCCTGTTCGACGAGCTGCACGCGCTGGTGCTTGAGAAGTCGCGCAAGAACGGCATCTTCCTGGCCCACATGGCGTCGAACGCCATGACCCACCAGCCGCCGATCGGGTTCTTCCGCAATTTCGTGCTGGCGCGGGGCGGCGACCACGACCACACCATGGACCTCAAGCACAACGGCGTCGTCCCCATCATCGACCTGGCCCGGGTCTACGCCCTGTCGGCCGGGCTGGAGCAGGTGAACACCCACGACCGACTGCTGGCCGCCGCCGAGGCCAAGGCCATCAGCCAGGACGGCGCCCGCGACCTGATCGACGCACTGGAGTTCATCTCCATGACCCGCCTGCGCCATCAGGCCCGCATGATCCGCGACGGCAAGAAGCCGGACAATTTCCTGGAACCGGAGACCCTGTCGAGCTTCGAGCGCAGCCACCTCAAGAACGCCTTCTCGGTGGTCAAGACGCTGCAGGCCTCCATGGCGGCGGCCTACCACCTCAGCCGGTTCTAGGGGGGGCGATGGGCTGGTTCGGGTCGGACCTCCGCCGCTGGTGGCTGGCCGCGCGCTGCCCGCCCGGGCCGCTCAAGGACTATTACCGCACCGACACTCCCACCGAGGACACCCCGTGGACCCGGGCCGAGTTCGTGGCGGTGGACCTGGAGACCACCGGCCTCGATCCGGAGGCCGATGAGATCGTCAGCATCGGCCTGGTGCCCATCCTCGGCGGCCGCGCCGTGATGGCCGGCGCGCTCAGGCGGCTGGTGCGGCCGACCCGGCCGGTCGGCGACCGGGCGGCGGCGGTCCACGGCCTGCTCGACGACGTCCTGGCCTCGGCCCAGCCGCTGGCCGAGGTGATGCCCGAGGTGCTGGCGGCCCTGACCGGGCGGCTGCCCGTCGCCCACCACGCCAAGGTGGAGCGCGAATTCCTGTCGCGGGCCTGCCAGCGGCTCTACGGCCATCCGCTCGAGGTGCCCTATCTCGACACCCTGGAGCTGGAGCGCCGCCTGCTGGAGCGCGCCGACAAGCCCCTGGCCGAGGGCATGTTGCGCCTGGATGCTTGCCGCCAGCGCCATGGCCTGCCACGCTACCGGCCGCATGACGCCCTGACCGATGCCCTCGCATGCGCCGAGCTGTTCCTGGTCCAGGCGACCACCGTCGGCGGCGCCAAGCCGGCCCAACTGCGCGACCTTTTCAACTGACCTGGGTGGACAATGCTTTTCGAGCTCGTGATCGTCGTCTGCGTGGCCTTCGCCGGAGCCGGCGTGGTGGTGCTTCCCGCCAAGCTGCTGCGCCGCAAGACCCCCAAGACCTTGGCCCTGGTGGCCGCCGGCCTCGCCATGTTCGCCTATGTGCAGTGGGACCGCTACACCTGGGCCGAGCGCTACGCCTCCAGTCTGCCCGAGGGCTCGGCGGTGATCGCCAGCTTCCCCTACGAGGGCATCGCCGAACCGTGGGCGCTGGTGTTCCCGCGCGCGGACCGGCTGCTGGTGGTGGACAAGGCCTCGGCCCTGACCAACCCTGCCTATCCGCATGTCAGCCTGGTCACCACCCTCTTGGTGGAGCGCAACACCGAGACGCTGGCGCTCCGGCAGTTCGTCGACTGCGTCCAGCGCCGCCGCGCTCCGGTCACCGGAGAGGTCCACTTCACAGAGGAGGGCCTGCCCGCCGCCGAGGCCTGGGTGGCGGGCGGAGAGCCTAAGGCGCTTTACGACACGCTCTGCGGCGCCCGCTGACCGGCCAGCACCGCGAAGCGGTGGTGGCGGTAGGGGCAGCACACCTCGGCCAGGCCGGCCTCGCGCATCCACTCCATCTGCTCGGTGGCGGTGGCCATGATGTCATGGCGCATGCGCCCGAGCGCCGCCGCGATCTCGTCCTCGCCGGCGCCCAGGCGGCGGATCTCGCGGTGCCACCACGCGTCGTGGCGGGCCTCCACCGCCGGGGTCTCGCCCAGCACCTGCTCGGCGTTGACGAATAGTCCTCCCGGCTCCAGCACCGCCGCCACCCGGCCGAACAGCGCCCGCTTGGCGGCGTGGTCGAGGTGATGGATGGACAGCGCCGACACCACCGCGTCCCAGCGGCCCTCGGGCAGACCCCGGGCGTAGTCGGCCTCGACGATGTCCGCGTCGCGGCCCAGGGCGGCGAAGCGCTCGCGCGCCACTGCCAGCATGGCCCCCGACAGGTCGACCAGGGTCAGGCGGGCGCGGGGGAAACGGGCGGCGACGAAGGCCGCCAGCAAGCCCGAGCCGGCGCCGAGGTCGAGCACCCGGATGGGGGCATCGGTTGGGAAGTCCAACAGGGAAATCGCGACGCCGTAAAAGTCGTCGAAGCACGGAATAAGCTTGCGCCGGCCGGCGTCGTAATCGCGCGCACCCGCGTCGAAGGCATCCTTGACCGTCATCGTGACCTCCTCCGTGACCCAGCCATGCACGGAACACCGTACTCCTGGGCGGCGCAATCGCGCAGTCTTGAAAGGTGACCCAGGCTGGAGGGCTTTACCATGCAGGTACGCGACTTCGCCTTCAACCGTGGACGCGAGATCGGCGCCGTGGCCGATACAGACGATGAACTCCGGGCGCTGGTAACCGCCTTCATGCGCGGCCATCCCGAAGTGGCAGGCGATCCCGAGATGGTCGAGACGGTGTGGCGGGGTGTCGCCACCACCCATCCGGAGCACCCGACAGAACACTAGCGGGACCCGGACGAACCGTTGCGCGAGGGCGGCGCGGCGGCGACATTCCCTCCGTCAGCGAGAGGGAGGGGCTTCATGCGGCCCGCCGCCGCCTGTGTTGCCGTCGCCGTCCTGGCCACCAGCCCGGCCGCCGCCGCCGGGGGCGTGGTGCGCGAAGTGGCGGCCGGCGTGCTGCTGCACGACAGTTCGTATTTCTCCGACTACAACGAGGATGGCGTCGACCTTGCGGTCGAAGCCGTGTTCCGTCGGCCCAACTGGCGGGCTTGGCGCTGGCTGTTGTCGCCCTATCCGATGATCGGCGCCGACATCAACCTGGTGGGTGACACCAGCTTCGCCTATGCCGGGCTGCGCTGGGAGGTCGAGCCGTCCGACCGGCTGCTGGTGGCCGGCGCCCTCGGTCTGGCCGCCCATACCGGCCGGCTGGAGCGCAGCGAGGAGGCCTGCCGCGTCGACAATTGCGGCTTCGGGTCGCGGGCCACCATCTACATCGCCGCCGAGATCGGCTGGCGCCTGGACGAGCGCAACGCGGTGGCCCTGGTGGTCGACCACATCTCGCATGCCGGCTGGTTCGCAGAGCAGAACGAGGGGGTCGACAATATCGGCGTCAGGTGGCGCTATCGTCTTGGGGCCGGCGCGCCGTCGCCAGGATGAGATAGCCCACGGTCGCCGAGAGCAGCGAGCCGGCCAGCACGCCGAGCCGCACCCCGGCGCCGTGGCCGCCCTCCTCGGGGAAGGCCAGGGTGCCGATGAACAGGCTCATGGTGAAGCCGATGCCCGCCAGCACCGACACGCCGTAGAACTGCGCCCAGCTTGCGCCCTCGGGCAGCCTGGCCCAGCCGGCCCGGATGGCCGCCCAGCAGAAGCCGAACACGCCCAGCTGCTTGCCGAGGAACAGCCCCAGCGCGATGCCCAGTGGCACCGGCTGGACCAGCGCCGACGGCGACAGCCCGGCCAGCGGAACGCCAGCATTGGCGAAGGCGAACACCGGCAGGATGGCGTAGGCCACCCACGGGTGCAGCATGTGCTCGAGCTTGGACAGTGGTGGCTCCTCGTCGGCGACGCCGCGCAAGGGGATCGACAGGCCGACCACCACTCCGGCCAGGGTGGCGTGCACGCCCGACTTCAATACACACACCCACACGAAGGCGCCGACCAGCATGTAGGGGGCCAGCCGGCGCACGCCCAGGACGTTGAGGGCCGCCAGCGCCGCCACGCCCGCCGCCGCCAGTCCCAGCGCCAGCGTCGACAGGTCGGCGGTGTAGAACAGGGCGATGATGACGATGGCCCCCAGGTCGTCCATCACCGCCAGCGCCAGCAGGAACAGCTTCAGCGAGGCCGGGGCGCGCCGGCCCAACAGCGCCAGCACGCCCAGGGCGAAGGCGATGTCGGTGGCGGCCGGGATGGCCCAGCCGGCCATGCGCTCGGGGTCCCAGACGTTGAAGGCGGTGTAGATCAGCGCCGGCACTGCCATGCCGCCGATGGCGCCGATGCCGGGCAGCGCCGCCTGGCCCAGGCTGGACAACTCGCCCTGTAGGACCTCGCGCTTGATCTCCAGGCCGACCAGCAGGAAGAACACCGCCATCAGGCCGTCGTTGATCCACAGGATCAGCGGCTTGTAGATCTCGAACCCGCCGACCAGCACCGCCACCGGCGTGTCCAGCAGGCCGACATAGGCGTCGGCGGCGCCGGTGTTGGACAGCGCCATGGCCAGCGCCGCCGCCGCCACCAGCAGGATGCCGCCCGCTGCTTCCAGGCGCAGGAAGCGGGACAGGGCTTCGGAAAGGGCGGACAGGGTCATGGGCGGCTCCTGATTAGGCGTCTCCATTAGGGTTAGTGCGCCTGCGTTGCGAATCAAGCGGATATGACGTGCTTTCGGCCGCCCGACCTGCTATAAGCAGCGCCAAGGACCGGTGTCGGTCCACGGATTTCGCCGCGATTGCACGCGGGCGCCGCCGGCCCACAGGGCCCCGGACGGCAGCCTTATCCGCCGAACTCCCCCCAACCCGCTTCCCCGATGGCCGCGTGCCCCCCGGGCACCCATCAACCCATCGCCGCCCGCCATCCAGGTCGGGGCGCGATGTCCATTGCTGAAAGATCCGCCACTTGACCATCCAGTTCTCCGGCCTCGGCCTCATCGACCCCATCCAGAAGGCGGTCGCCGCCGAAGGCTACCCCCCCCCCCCCCCCATTCAGGCGCAGGCCATCCCGCACCTGCTGGAGGGGCGCGACGTGCTGGGCCTGGCCCAGACCGGCACCGGCAAGACCGCAGCCTTCTCACTGCCCATCCTCAACCATCTCGGCACCCAGCGCCGCCGCCCCGAGCGCAAGTCGGCCCGCGTGCTGGTGTTGACCCCCACCCGCGAGCTGGCGGTGCAGATCGGCCAGAGCTTCGCCACCTACGGCGCCAATCTGCGCATCAAGAAGCATGTCATCTTCGGCGGCGTCGGCCAGCACCCGCAGGTGCAGGCCCTGATGGGTGGGCTCGACGTGCTGGTCGCCACCCCCGGCCGGCTGCTGGACCTGATCAACCAAGGCCACTGCGTGCTGGACTCGGTCGAGGTGTTCGTTCTCGACGAGGCCGACCGCATGCTGGACATGGGCTTCATCCACGACGTCCGCCGCATCGCGAGCCGCCTGCCCAAGCAGCGCCAGACCCTGTTGTTCTCGGCCACCATGCCCGACAGCGTCACCGACCTGGCCGCCAGCCTGCTGAACCAGCCGGTGCGCGTCGAGGTCACCCCGGTGGCTTCCACTGCCGAACGCATCGAGCAGAAGGTGCTGTTCGTCGGCCGCGACAAGAAGCGCGACCTGTTGCTGGAGCTGCTGTCCGACCGCGCGGTGGCCCGCGCCATCGTGTTCACCCGCACCAAGCACGGCGCCAACAAGATCGCCGAGATCCTGCAGAAGGGCGGCGTCAAGGCCGACGCCATCCACGGCAACAAGTCGCAGAACGCGCGGCAGAAGGCGCTGGCCGACTTCCGCGACGGGCGCGTCCGCGCCCTGGTCGCCACCGACATCGCCGCGCGCGGCATCGACATCGACGGCATCACCCACGTCATCAATTTCGACCTGCCCAACGAGCCGGAAAGCTATGTCCACCGCATCGGCCGCACCGCACGCGCCGGCGCCGACGGCATCGCCCTGTCGCTGTGCGACGCCGAGGAGGTGGCCTACCTCAAGGCCATCGAGCGCACCACCCGCCAGGTGGTGCCGGTGCTGGACGGCCATCGCTTCCACTGCGCCAATACCCAGCGCCTGTACGAGACCCGTGGCGGCCGCGGCCCCGGCGCCCCCAAGCGCCCGGCCCGTCCCCAGGGCCAGCCCCAGGCCGCCAAGCCGCAGGGCCAACCCCAGGCGGCC
>JBFMHS010000141.1:0-2285 GCA_040751765.1 Pseudomonadota bacterium
CCCCCACCGAGGGCGGCGCCATGGGCGCCACCGGCGCCCTGGTCCTGGCCCTGGCCAAGCGGAAGCTGAACGTGGACCTGCTCAGGCAGGCCATGGAAAGCACCGCCAAGCTGTCGTCCTTCGTGCTGTTCATCCTGATCGGCTCGACGGTGTTCGGCTTGGTGTTCCGCGGCGTCAACGGCGACCTGTGGGTCGAACACCTGCTGACCAGCCTGCCCGGCGGCCAGCTGGGTTTCCTGATCGTGGTCAACCTATTGGTCTTCCTGCTGGCCTTCTTCCTCGATTTCTTCGAACTGGCCTTCATCGTCGTACCGCTGTTGGCGCCGGTGGCCGAGAAGCTGGGCATCGACCTGGTGTGGTTCGGGGTGCTGCTGGCGGTCAACATGCAGACCTCGTTCATGCACCCGCCCTTCGGCTTCGCGCTGTTCTTCCTGCGCAGTGTGGCCGCCAAGGAGGACTACACCGACAAGGTCACCGGCAAGCGCATGAAGGCGGTCGCCACCGGCGAGATCTACTGGGGCGCGGTACCGTTCGTGGTGATCCAGATCGTGATGGTGGCGCTGGTCCTGGCCTTCCCCGGGATGGTGGATTCCGGCCTGGGCGCGAAGGAAAAGATCGACCTCGACAAGATCGAGATCGACGTCCAGATGCCCGGCGCTCTGCCTCCACCGCCACCCCCGGCGTTCGGGCAATAGGGAGGAAGGCGGGCGGCCCGCCCGCCTCCCAGCCTTCCAATTATTTCACCGGATTGGTCAGGGTGAAGTAATCGTAATTGAACTCGGCGACCTTCCACCACTGGTGGATATCGTCGCGGAACTGGCGCCAAGGCTTGTAGATCTTGGCGAATTTGGGGTTCTCGGCGGCGATCTCGTCATAGAGCTGGAAGGCGGCCTTCTGACCGGCGACCAGCACGTCCTGCGGGAACGGGCGCAGTTGGACGCCGTTGGCCACCAGCTTCTTGATGGCGACGACGTTCTTGGTGTCGTACTTGGCCTGCATGTCCAGGTTGGATTCCGCGCAGGCGGCCTCGAATGCCGCCTGGAAATGCTTGGGCAGCGCCTTGAAGGCCTCGATGTTGGCGAAAGCCGAGATGGTCGGGCCGCCCTCCCAGAAGGCCGGGTAATAGTAGTACTTGGCGACCTTGTAGAAGCCCAGTTTCTCGTCGTCATAGGGACCGACCCACTCGGTGGCGTCGATGGTGCCCTTTTCCAGCGCGGGATAGATGTCGCCGCCGCCCAACTGCTGCGGCACCACGCCCAGCTTCTGCATGACGCGGCCGGCGATGCCGGCGATGCGCATCTTCAGGCCGTCCAGATCCTTGACCGACTTGATCTCGTTGCGGAACCAGCCGCCCATCTGAACGCCGGTGTTGCCGGCCGGGAAGTTGATGACGTTGTAGTCCCTGAAGAACTCGCGGACCAACTCGAGGCCGCCGCCGTGGTACAGCCAGGCGTTCTGCTGGCGGGCGTTAAGGCCGAACGGCATGGCCGCCTCGAAGGCGAAGGTCGGGTCCTTGCCGACATAGTAGTAGCTGACGGTGTGGCCGCACTGGACGGTGCCGGCCTGCACGGCGTCGAGCACCGCCAGCGGCGGCACGATCTCGCCGCCGGCGAAGACGCGGATCTGGAACTGGCCGTCGGTCATCTCGGCCACCCGCTTGGCGATGAACTCGCCGCCGCCGTAGATGGTGTCCAGGCTCTTGGGGAAGCTGGACGCCATGCGCCACTCCACCTTGGGCGCGGCCTTGACGATGCTGGGCGCGGCCAGGGTGGCGCCGGCGGCGCCCACGGTGGCGGCGGTCAGGAACTTGCGACGCTGCATGCTGTGTTTCCCCCTTTTTCGGTGTCAAGAAAACTTGTTGCTGCGCGGAAAGCCGGTGGGCGGAAGGCGGCCGACCGAGGCGCGCTTGCCCAGCCAGGGCGTCAGGTCCTGTTCGGTGCGGGTGCGGTCGCCCAGCGGCCAGCTCAACCCCTCGGCCAGTGTGAAGACCTTGATGTCGGCGATGCCGCCGTCGCGGTACTTCTGGAGCATGACGCCCCGGCCCCGGGTCATGGTGGGGATTTCCTCGGCCATGAACACGAGGAGCTTGCGGTTGTCGCCGATGATGGCCACCGCGTCGCCCTCGGCCGGCAGGCAGAACGCCGCCTTGTCGCCGTCGCCGGGGTCGAGCACCATCTTGCCGGCACGGGTCTGCGCCACCACCGCGCTCTCCTCGACCAGGAAGCCGCGACCGCCGCTGGATGCGACCAGCAGCTTGCGGCCCGGCTTGTGGGCGATGACCTTGG
>JBFMHS010000141.1:2295-7273 GCA_040751765.1 Pseudomonadota bacterium
AGCCGCGCCCCGACGGCAGCTTGTCGCCCCCGACGGTGTAGAAGCGGCCATCGGTGGCGAAGAACAGGATCTTGTCGGTGGTCTCGGCCTTGAGCGCGAACTTGAGCTGGTCGCCCTCCTTGAACTTGACGGAATCGAGATCGGCGACATGGCCCTTCATGGCCCGGATCCAGCCCTTCTCGGACAGGATGACGGTGATCGGCTCACGCTCCACATAGGCCTCGATGGGCACCACCACCGCCGACGGCGCGTCGCCCAGCTCGGTCCGGCGGTCGCCCAGCGGACCGGAGCCAAAGGCCTTGCGGGTCTCGGCGACCTGCTTGGCGATGACCTTCCACCGCCGCCCCTCGTCGGCCAGCAGTGCCTCGAGGTCGCCCTTCTCGGCCGACAGCTTGGCGTGCTCGTCCTTGATCTCGATCTCCTGCAGCTTGTGCAGCGAGCGCAGGCGCATGTTGAGGATGGCCTCGGCCTGCACCTCGGTGAGATCGAAGGTGCTCATCAGCTCGGCCTTGGGCTCGTCGCCATAGCGGATGATGCGGATCACCGCGTCCAGGTCGGCATAGACCTTGAGGTAGCCCTCCAGCACCTCCAGCCGCTTGGCGATCTTGTCGAGCCGGTGCCGCGAGCGCCGTTCCAGAACGTCCATGCGGTGGTCGAGGAAGGCGCGCAGCACCTCCTTCAGCGTCATCACCCGCGGCACGGCGTCCTTGTCGAGAACGTTCATGTTCAGGCCGATCCGGACCTCCAGGTCGGTCTGCTTGAACAGTTGCTCCATCAGATGCTCGGCCTCGACGGTACGGTTGCGCGGCTCCAGCACGATGCGCACGTCCTCGGCCGATTCGTCGCGGATGTCGGCCAGCAGCGGCAGCTTCTTCTCCTGCAGCAGCTCGGCGATCTTCTCGATCAGCTTGGACTTCTGCACCTGGTACGGAATCTCCGTGACCACGATCTGGTACATTCCGTGCGACAGCGGATCACGCTTCCACTTGGCCCGCAGGCGGAACGAGCCACGGCCGGTGCGGTAGGCCTCGGCGATGGAGTCGCGGCCCTCCACCAGCACGCCGCCGGTGGGGAAATCCGGCCCGGGAACGAACTGGATCAGCGCATCGACGTCGCAGTCGGGATGCTTGATCAGGTGCTGAAGCGCGTCGCACAGCTCGCCGGCATTGTGCGGCGGGATGTTGGTGGCCATGCCCACGGCGATGCCGGCGGCGCCGTTGGCCAGCAGGTTGGGAAAGGCCGCCGGCATGACGATGGGTTCTTCGTCGGTGCCGTCGTAGGTGGGCCGGAAGTCCGCCGCGTCCTCGTCCAGACCGTCCATCAGGGCGGCGGCGACGGCGGTCAGCTTGGCCTCGGTGTAGCGCATGGCGGCGGCGTTGTCGCCGTCGATATTGCCGAAATTGCCCTGGCCCTCGACCAGCGGATAGCGCACGGCGAAGTCCTGGGCCAGGCGGACCATGGCGTCGTAGATGGCGGCGTCGCCGTGGGGGTGGTATTTGCCCATGACGTCGCCGACGATGCGGGCACACTTCTTGAATCCGCCGTCTGGGTCCAGCTTGAGCAGCCGCATGGCATAGAGCAGGCGGCGGTGGACCGGCTTGAGGCCGTCGCGCACGTCGGGCAGCGAGCGCGACACGATGGTGGACATGGCATAGGCGAGGTAGCGCTCGCCCAGGGCCTCGGTCAACGGCGTCTCGCGGATCTCGCCCGCGACGGCAGGTTCGGTCATACCCGGTCCTTCATACGAAAACGGCTAGATATAGTACTTCAAGGGCGAAACCGGTCAACAAGTCGCGAGCGTGCCGCCGGCATGGCGGTGCGGTGCGGCGCCAGGACGTGGCGGTCGAGGAAGAAGCCGGTCAGGTCCAACCCTTGGAGGATGCCTGCACGGTCCCCTTCCCCGCCGTCGACCAGGAAACGCGGCAGCGCGAGCAACTTGTCGCGATAAGGGGCGCCGGCCGACAGCGACACCGCGCGGCCGGTCCTGGGGCTGACATAGGCCAGGCCGTCATTGGCACCGGTGGCGGCGCAGCAGGTGAGGTCGAGGCCGAAACCGAGGTCGCGCAGCAGCGCCAGTTCCCAATGCACATATACGCTGGGCCAGCTGTCGGCTTTGAGCGCCTCCAGCAGCGCCACCAGCGCCGCGTGCGCGGCCGGGTGGGGCTGACGCTCAGGCAACGTCGCCTCGCACAGGGCGCAGGCCGAGGCCAGCGCCGCCAGCTTGCCGGCATCATCGAGCACCTGGCCGGCATGGTCGGCGACCAGTTCCACCCTCAGGCTGCCCAACTGGTCGGCGAGGCGGCCGCGCCAGGTCGCGCGGACCACGTTGCCGGGCTGCAGGACGCCGCGCTGGGCCTTGCCGGCGCCACCGTGGACGAGGCCGGGGTGGCGGCCGTGGGAGCGGGTCAGCAGACTGGCGACGGCCCCGGTTTCGCCATGCTTGCGCACCGCCAGCACGATGGCATCGTCGGTCCATTCGGTCACAGGACGCCCCACACTGTCAGCGCCGTTCCCAGGGCTGCCAGAACCATGCCGGCGACGGCGATGCGCTTGGACCAGCGGCCGACCGGGTGCTCGGTGTCGAAGGCGTCGACGCTCCACGCGCCGGTCCTGATGCGGTGCATCAGCACCGCCACCAGGGCGATGGTCCCCAGCCAGATCAGGATCAGTCCGATGCCGCGCGCGTCCATGGCGGCAGGGTGGGCCGGCTAGACGTCGAAGTCCAGGCCGAACTCGCTGTAATGGGAGCGCTTGTCGGCCCAGTCCTCGCGCACCTTGACGTGCAGGAACAGGTGGATGCGGCGCTCCAGCAATTCCTCCAGTTCCTCGCGGGCGGCGGCACCGATGGCCTTGATCAGGCGGCCACCCTTGCCGACCACAATGGCCTTCTGGCTCTCGCGCTGGATGTAGATGGTCTGGTCGACGCGGGCCGAGCCGTCCTCGCGCTCCTCCCACTGGTCGGTCTCCACCGTCAACGAGTACGGCACCTCCTGGTGCAGCAGGTGGAAGGCCTTCTCGCGGGTGATCTCGGCGGCCAACAGGCGCTGCGGCAGGTCGGAGATCTGGTCCTCGGGGAACATCCACGGACCCGGCGGGCAGCGCTCGGCGAACACCTCCTCCAGGTCGGCCAAGCCGTCGCCGGTCAGCGCCGAAACCATGAAGATGTCGGTGAAGATGCCTTCGGCGTTGAGGCTCTCGGCCAGGGTGAGCAGCTTGTCCTTGCGGACCAGGTCGACCTTGTTGAGGATCAGGATGGCCTTGCGCTGGGCCTCCCTGAGCTTGTCGATGATGGAGCGCGTGTCGTCGTCGATGCCGCGCTCGGCATCCACCAGCAGGCAGACGACGTCGGCGTCGGCCGCCCCGCCCCAGGCAGCCGCCACCATGGCACGATCCAGTCGGCGCTTGGGCTGGAAGATGCCGGGCGTGTCGACCAGGATGACCTGGGCCGCGCCCTTCATCACGATGCCCAGCACGCGGAAGCGCGTGGTCTGGACCTTGGGCGAGACGATCGACACCTTGGTGCCGACCAGGCCGTTGACCAGGGTCGACTTGCCGGCGTTGGGGGCGCCGACCACGGCCACATAGCCGCACCGCTTGTCGCTATCCGGCACCTCGGTCATTTCGTCAAAGTCTCCAGCATGGCCTTGGCCGCCGCCTGTTCGGCGGCCCGTTTCGACGGCCCCTGGGCCGTCATCTCTCCCTCGCCCTCCACCGCCACCGACACCGAGAAGATGGGATCGTGCGGCGGGCCTTCCATGGCAACGGTGGTGTAGGCGGGCAACGGCCGTCCCCGTCCCTGCGCCCATTCCTGCAACGCCGTCTTGGCGTCCTTGGGCGGCGAGGCCGCCTCGTCCATCAGCGGCGTCCAGCGCGAGCGCACGAAGCGCGCCGCCACGTCGAAGCCGCCGTCGGCATAGAGCGCCCCGATCACCGCCTCGCAGGCGTCGGCCAGCAATGCCGGATTGGCGCGGCCGCCGGCCTCGTCCTCGCCCTTGGACAGGATCACCGCCTCGGGCAGCCCTATCCCGACCGCCACCCGGGCCAGGGTTTCACGGCGGACCAGGGCGGCATGGCGACGGGCCAGCGCGCCCTCGGGCTCGTCGGGGAAACGTTCGAACAGCATGTGGGCCACCACCAGCCCCAGCACTCGGTCGCCCAGGAACTCAAGCCGTTCGTAGGGCGTGGCGCGGCGCGGCGAGCGCCCCTGGGCGATGGACGGGTGGGTCAGCGCGTCGGTCAGCAGCTCGGGCCGCGAGAAGTCGTGGCCCAGCCGCGCGCGCAGGTCCGTCCCGTCGCCCATGGCCCTAGATGATCCCATCGAACAGGCGTCCGTACCGAACCGCCCACGGCCACTTCCACACCTCCCACAGCGCGGCCGAGCCGTCGCCGGAGAAGAAGATCACCTCGGCGCGCCCGACCAGGTTCTCGGCCGGCACGAAGCCGACCTCCTCGAGGTAGCGCGAATCCTGCGAATTATCGCGGTTGTCGCCCATCATGAAGTAGTTGCCCGGCGGCACCACGTAGACGCCGGTGTTGTCGGCGGGGCCGTTGTCGCCGAAATACTCGATGATGCGGTGCTGGCGGCCGCCCGGCAGCGTCTCGATGTACTGCGGGGCGCGCAATATGTTGCCGTCGCGGTCACGCTCGACGAAATCCTCGACGCGGTCGCGCCTCACCGGCTCGCCGTTGATGTGGAGGATGCCGCCGATCACCTGGATCCGGTCGCCAGGCAGGCCGATCACCCGCTTGATGTAGTCGACCTTGTCCTCGGGCGGCTTCTTGAACACCACCACGTCACCGCGCTGGGGCATGTCCTCGAGGATGCGGCCGCCGCCCGGCCCCATGCTGAAGGGCATGGAATGACGCGAGTAGCCGTAGGCGTACTTGGAGACGAACAGATAGTCGCCCACCAGCAGCGTCGGGATCATCGACCCCGAGGGGATGTTGAACGGCTCGAACGCCACGGTGCGGACGAAGC
>JBFMHS010000142.1:0-3825 GCA_040751765.1 Pseudomonadota bacterium
GCAGCGGTTCCGGCTCCTCGGGCGCGGGTTCGGCGGGCGGCGGCGGCTCGGCCGGCACCTCCAGCGCCGCGTCGAGGAGCAGCGGTTCCTCTTCCTCCGGAACGGCCTCGGCCAGCGTGCCGCCCAGCAGGTTCGACGCCAGGGGGTGGATGCGCGCGAAGGCTTCCTCGACGGTGCGGGGCTGGGACGAGGGCTCCGGGCACGGCGGTGCCGTTTCCTCTTCGGCGGTCTCGCCAGCGAGGATGTCGTCGAGGAGGTCGGTCAACTGGTCGGCCGGAAGGTCGACCAGTCCTGTGGCCGGGGCCTTGTGCATGACAGCCGGGGCAGCTTGCGGAGCCCGGCCAGGATACTCCAGCACGCGCGCCGGGGCCACCATGGGCTTCGTTAGATTGACCTTGAGGCGGGGGGCGCCCATGGTCACGCCTCCCGCGACCGGTCCACGGCCCGCGCCAGGGCGCAGAATCCGGCCACCGGCACTTCCTCGGCGCGGGCGGTCGGCTCCAAGCCGGCGGCGGCGATCAGGGCGTCGGCGTCACCCAGCGGCTTGAGGCTGGAGCGCAGCATCTTGCGGCGCTGGCCGAAAGCGGCGGCGGTGACCCTCTCCAGGGTCTCGAAGCGGGCGGGGGCCAGTGGTTGGGGGCGCGGCACCAGCTTGACCACCGTCGACATCACTGACGGCGGTGGCGTGAACGCGCGCTTGTCGACGTTGAACAGCGGCCGCACCTCGCACAGCCACTGGGTGATGACCGACAGGCGCCCGTAATGGGGAGTGCGCGGCTGCGCCGCGAGCCTGTCCACCACCTCGGCCTGGAACATCAAGGTCATGCTTTCGAAGGTAGCGGCCCGCCGCAACCATTGCAAGAGCAGGACGGTGGAGATGTTGTAGGGCAGATTGGCGACGATGCGGCGGGGCTCGTCGCCCAGGGCGGCCACGTCCACCTCCAAGGCGTCGGCGGCGACGATCTCGAGTCGGCCGGGATAGGCGGCGGCGATTTCTTGTTGGATTGCGATGGCGCGGTCGTCGCGCTCGATAGCCACCACATGGCGGGCGCCGGCATCCAGAAGCGCGCGTGTCAGGCCGCCGGGGCCGGGGCCGATCTCGATGGTGGTGCCGGTGGCCAGGTCGCCGGCCGAGCGCGCGATGCGGCCAGTCAGGTTGAGGTCGAGCAGGAAGTGCTGGCCCAGCGACTTGCGGGCCGCCAGCCCGTGGGCGGCGATGACGTCGCGGAGCGGCGGCAGCTCAGCCATGGCCTGCCCTGTTGGCGGCGATGGCGGCGGCCGTCCTCAGCGCCTCCATCAGGCTGGTCTCGTTGGCCCCGCCGGTGCCGGCCAGCGCGAAGGCGGTGCCGTGGTCGGGCGAGGTGCGCACGATGGGCAGCCCAAGGGTGATGTTGACCCCGGCATCGAAGTCGATGGTCTTGATGGGGATCAGCGCCTGGTCGTGATACATGCACAGGGCGGCATCGTAGCCGGCCCGCGCCCGGGCGTGGAACATGGTGTCGGGCGGCAACGGCCCGACGGCGTCGATCCCGGCGGCCCGCAACGCCGTCACCGCCGGGGCGACCACATCGAGGTCCTCGCGGCCCATGGCACCATCCTCGCCGGCATGGGGATTGAGCCCTGCCACCGCCAGGCGGGGGCGCGCGATGGCGAAATCCGTTTCCAGCGCCCGGGCGGTGGTGGTGCCGACGGCGACGATCATGTCGCGCGACAGCGAGCGGATGGCGGCGGCCAGCGCCACATGGATGGTCACCGGCACCACCCGCAGGCCGGGGCAGGCCAGCATCATCACCTCGCGCCCCTCCAGGCCCAGCAGGTGGGCCAGGAACTCGGTGTGGCCGGGGAAGTTGAAGCCGCCCTGGTACATTACCCCCTTGTGGATGGGGTTGGTGACCAACGCCGCCGCCTCGCCGGCGCGGACGAGGTCCACCGCGCGGGCGATGGAGTCGCGCACGGCGGGGGTGTTGGCGGGATCGGGGCGGCCGGGCTCGACCTGCGTCGCCAGCCGTTGGGGCAGCACCGGCAGGGCGGCGGCGAACGTGGCCATGGCCTCGGCGGGGGCGGCGATCTCGACGATCGGGACCGCCAGCCCCAGGCGTGCGGCCAGTTGGCGCAGGCGCTCGGGGTCGTCGATGGTGAAGAAGGGCGGCAGCCCCTCGGCCCGCCGCAGCCATGCCTTCAGTGTGATGTCGCTGCCGATGCCGGCCGGCTCGCCCATGGTCAGGGCGACGGGCGTCCGCGCCACGGCGTCAGATCCGCACATCCACGAAGGCCGACCGCCGCAGGTCGCGGAGGTAGCGGCGCGCCAGCATGTCCACTCGCTCGTCCTCGATCATCCGGCGGACGGTCTGCGGGCTGGGCAACTGCACGGTGGCTGCGTCCTCGCGCCGGCAGACCATGGTCACGGTGATGCCCTCCTCGGTGATCACCGGCTGGGCCGGCTCGCCAGGGCGAAGCGCCGCCACCACCGGGATCAGGTCGGACTTGAGCTCACCGACCCGCACCGGCGGCTGGCGGACGGGGGCCGGGGCGCCGATGCGGCGGGCGACCTCGTCCAGTTGGTCGCAGCCGTTCGCGCCCTTGGTCAGGTCGCGGGCGCGGGCCAGCAACTGCTCCTTGGGCGGGGCGCCGGGGGGAACCGGCAGCACCAGGCGGGCAAGGGAGACGGTGGCGTTGAGCGGATCGGCGGTGGCGCCGGCGATGCGACGGTCGATCAGGGCCATGACGTGGAAGCCGTCGGCGGCCCGGATCACCGGCGACACCTGGCCGGGATTCATGTCTGCGACAGCCGCCAGCAAGTCCTCGTCGATCATGCCTTGCGCCACCCAGCCCATGGCGCCGCCGGTGGCGGCGGTGGGCGCGCGCGAAAACTGGCGGGCGAGGGCAGGGAAGGGGGCGCCGGCCTTCAACTGCTCCAGCAGCCGGTCGGCCAGTTGACGCATCTCCGCTTCCTGGTCCGGTGTCTCCACCGGCAGGTAGATTTCCGCGATATTGTATTCCGGCTGGCCCTGGCGCGCCTTGATGGATTCCAGGCGGTCGTTGACCTCCTCGTCACCGATCTTGATTTGGGGGCGCAGCACCCGGCCCACCACGCGCAGCCACAACAGGTCCGCGCGGACCTGGTCGCGCACCGCCGAGGCGTCGACGCCCGCCGCCTGCAACCCGCGCAGCAATGCCCCCCGCGGCTGGCGATTTTGCTGCTCGATCATGGCGATGCCCTGGTCGACCTCGGCATTGGTCATGGAGATCTTCAGGCGCTCGGCTTCCTTGAGCTGCAGCTTCTCATCGATCATCTTGCGCAGCACTTGGGGGAGCACGCGGCGCCGGGCCTCGGGGCTGTCGGGAATGTTCGACAGCGCCATGGCCATGCGCATCCGCGCCTCTAGGTCGTGGATTGTGATCACCTCGTCATTCACCACCGCGGCGATGCGGTCGACCTGGGCCCGGGCGGGAACGGCCCAGGCGGCCAGGGCGATCATGACGACGCGGAGGGCGAGACGTGCCAGCATGCTATCCTTCCTTCGGGCCTGACCCCTAGAAAACATCGATCGGCACTTCGCCGAGGGTCTTGAAGACGAGGTTGAAGGTCAGCTCGTAGCCCGACCCGATCTCGCTGTTGGTGGTGACGTAGCGGCGCACGTTGGTGACGAAGGCGAAGCACTCGTCGGAATAGATCAGGCGGCCGTTCCAACCCAACAAGCCCCCTTCGTCGGTCAGGTCGTGGCTGGCGCTGGCGACGGCCGACCAGTAGCGGCTGAAATCGGACGATAGGGTGTAGACCAAATACTGGCGCCGCTTGAAGTCGACGTCGGCGGTGGGGCGCTC
>JBFMHS010000143.1:0-4188 GCA_040751765.1 Pseudomonadota bacterium
CGTGTGCGTTCCCTGGGTGTTCGCAAAAACTGAGTCATTTTTGCAACGCTACGCGACTCTACCTACAAAAATGAATCCCGAGGATTCACAAGCTGTTGACGCATGGAATCCGGGTGTGATTCCATCGCGCCCATGCTTCAGGAGATGCATCGCCGCTTTCGCCACATGATCGGCCCGATGATCGGGGTCGGCGCGGTGGCGTATTTCGCCTACCACACGGTGGAAGGCGACCGCGGCGTGCTGGCCTGGGTGCGCATGAAGAACGAGATCCTGGAGGCCGAGCTCCAACTCGCCAAGGTCTCCACCGAGCGCGCGGCCATCGAACACCGCGTCCTGCTGCTCCGCCCCGACCACCTCGACCCCGACATGCTCGAGGAACGCGCCCGCATCATGCTCAACATGGGCCGCGACGACGAGGTGGTGGTGTTCGATAAGAAGTAGCGCGGCCCGTTTCCGCCCCTTCCATTCCCCTGTCCATCTTCCGATATACCTCCCAAGGCCGGGCTTGTCCGGCCGATGGGGGTGCGCGTCTAGGCCTTCGGGGCGGATGGACAGGGGCGCGGTTGCGCTCCATCATGCCGGCCGCAGCCCAATTGGACGGAAAGCAGAAGTTAACCGGAAAGCGGTTAAGTGACGTTTTTGCGTTGCAAAACAAGCATTTCCTTATGCTAAGAGGCTTGCAAAAAAGGGTAGCCTGCTTTACCTATCGAAGAACAACGACACGCGAGCCCCGGGAGGAACCATGGCGAGCGCCAAGCGTCGGGCCAAGGCCGTCGAGCCGACGAAGGCCCAGTTGATCAAGTGGTACCGCGACATGCTGTTGATTCGCCGCTTCGAGGAGAAGGCGGGTCAGCTCTACGGCATGGGGCTGATCGGCGGCTTCTGCCACCTCTACATCGGCCAGGAGGCCGTGGTGGTCGGCATGATGGCGGCGGCCGAGCCGGCGGATTCGGTGATCACCAGCTATCGCGACCACGGCCAGATGCTGGCCTGCGGCATGGACCCCAAGGGTGTGATGGCCGAGCTGACCGGGCGCGAGGGCGGCTACTCCAAGGGCAAGGGCGGCTCGATGCACATGTTCAGCCGCGAGAAGAAATTCTACGGCGGCCACGGCATCGTCGGCGCCCAGGTGCCGCTGGGCACCGGCCTCGGCTTCGCCCACAAGTACCAGGGGGACGGTGGTGTCTGCCACACCTACCTGGGCGACGGCGCGGTGAACCAGGGCCAGGTCTACGAGAGCTTCAACATGGCGGCGCTATGGAAGCTGCCGGTCGTGTACGTGATCGAGAACAACAAGTATGCCATGGGCACCTCCATCGAGCGCGCCTCGGCCGGAACCGAGCTGTTCAAGCGCGGCGCCGCCTACGGCATCCCCGGCGAGGCGGTCGACGGCATGAGCGTCCAGGCGGTGTACGAGGCCGCCGGCCGCGCCCTGGCCCATGCCCGCTCGGGCGAGGGGCCGTACATCCTGGAGATGAAGACCTACCGCTATCGCGGCCACTCCATGTCGGACCCGGCCAAGTACCGGACCAAGGAGGAGGTCACCAAGATGCGTGAGCAGCACGACCCCATCGACACGCTGAAGGCCTTCCTGCTGGAGAACGGCCACATCGACGAGGCCGGGCTCAAGGACATCGACCGCGAGGTCAAGCAGATCGTCGGCGAGGCCGCCGACTTCGCACAAACCAGTCCCGAGCCCGATCCGTCGGAGCTGTGGACCGACGTGCTGATCGAGGCGTGAGGAGGGGACGATGCCGATCGAAGTGCTGATGCCGGCGCTGTCGCCGACCATGACCGAGGGCAAGCTGGCCCGCTGGCTGAAGAACGAGGGTGACGCGGTGAAGTCCGGCGACGTGATCGCCGAGATCGAGACCGACAAGGCGACCATGGAATTCGAGGCGGTCGAGGAAGGCCGCATCGGCAAGATCCTGGTCCAGGGCGGTACCGAGGGCGTGGCCGTCAACACCCCCATCGCCATCCTGCTGGAGGAGGGCGAGGACACCGCCGATCTCGGCAAGGTGACCGAGCGCCCCGTCGTCGCCACCGCGCCGGTGGCCGTCGAGGCGCCGTCCACCTCCATGGCCCCGGCTCCCAAACCGATGGGCGAGGACAAGCAGTACGACAAGTTCGTGCGCATGACCGTGCGCGAGGCGTTGCGTGACGCCATGGCCGAGGAGATGCGCCGCGACGAGGCGGTGTTCCTGATGGGCGAGGAGGTCGGCCAGTACCAGGGCGCCTACAAGGTGTCGCAGGGTCTGCTGGACGAGTTCGGCCCCAAGCGTGTCATCGACACCCCCATCACCGAGATGGGCTTCGCCGGCCTGGGCGTCGGCGCCGCCTTCGCCGGGCTCAAGCCCATCGTCGAGTTCATGACCATGAACTTCTCGATGCAGGCCATCGACCACGTCATCAACTCGGCGGCCAAGACGCTGTACATGTCGGGCGGGCAGCAGCCGTGCCCGATCGTGTTCCGCGGCCCCAACGGCGCCGCCGCCCGCGTCGCCGCCCAGCACTCCCAGGATTTCTCGGCCTGGTACGCCCATTGCCCGGGTCTCAAGGTGGTGGCGCCCTATTCGGCCGCCGACGCCAAGGGCCTGCTCAAGGCCGCCATCCGCGATCCCAATCCGGTGGTGGTGCTGGAAAACGAGATCATGTACGGCCAGAGCTTCGACGTGCCGGACGATCCCGACTTCATCATCCCCATCGGCAAGGCCAAGATCGAGCGCGAGGGCGGCCACGTCACCATCATCTCGTACGCCCGGTCGGTGCACATCGCGCTGCAGGCGGCCGAGATGCTGGCGGGCGAGGGGATCGACGCCGAGGTGATCAATCTGCGCACAATCCGGCCGCTGGACGTCGAGACCATCGTCCGCTCGATCCAGAAGACCAACCGCGTCGTCACCGTCCACGAGGACTGGCCCTTCGCCAGCGTGTCGTCGGAGATCGCGGCGGTGATCATGGAAAACGCCTTCGACTGGCTGGACGCTCCCCTGGTGCGGGTGTGCGGGGCCGATGTGCCGATGCCCTACGCCGCCAATCTGGAAAAGCTGTACCTGCCGCAGCCCGAGCAGGTGGTCGAGGCCGCCCGCCGCGTCTGCTACAAGAAGTAAGGGGAAGCGCGCCATGCCCATCGAGATCCTGATGCCCGCGCTCTCGCCCACCATGAGCGAAGGCACCCTGGCCCGCTGGCTGAAGAAGGAAGGCGACGAGGTCAAGTCCGGCGACGTCATCGCCGAGATCGAGACCGACAAGGCCACCATGGAGTTCGAGGCGGTCGACGAGGGCCGCATCGGCAAGATCCTGGTTCCCGGCGGCACCGCCGGCGTCAAGGTCAACCAACCCATCGCCCTGCTGTTGGAGGAGGGCGAGGACGCCACCGCCCTCAAGACCGTCGCCCCCGGTCCCAAGCCGGTCCAACCCGAGACCACCGCCGCCGGCGCGCCGCCGGCCGCGCCCGCCGCCGCCAAGTCCGTTCACGTGGAACCGGCCAAGGGCGATCGCGTTTTCGCCAGCCCGCTGGCGCGGCGCATCGCCGGCGATGCCGGGCTGGACCTCAAGGCGGTCAAGGGGACCGGCCCGCACGGCCGCATCGTCAAGGCCGATGTCGAGGCGGCGCTCAAGGGCGGCGCTCCCAAGGCCGCCGCGGCTCCGGCCGCCGCCCCTAAGGCCGCGCCGCAAGTGTCGGGGTTCGAGCCGGCCTACGAGGAACTGCCCAATTCGTCCATGCGCAAGGTCATCGCGCGGCGCCTCACCGAGGCCAAGCAGACCGTGCCGCATTTCTATCTGACCATCGACTGCGACATCGACGCCCTGCTCAAGCTGCGCGCCGAGGCCAATGCGCGGTCGGACAGCTACAAGCTGTCGGTCAACGACTTCGTCATCAAGGCGGTGTCCATCGCGCTTCGCAAGGTGCCGGCGGCCAACGCGTCGTGGACCGACGAGTTCATCAAGCGCTACACCGAGGTGGACGTGTCGGTCGCGGTGGCGACGCCCAACGGCCTGATCACCCCCATCGTCAAGGGTGCCGACAAGAAGACGCTGTCGCAGATCTCCAACGAGATGAAGGCCCTGGCCGCCAAGGCCAAGGACGGCAAGCTGATGCCCGAGGAGTACCAGGGCGGCGGCTTCACCATCTCGAACCTGGGCATGTTCGGCATCCGCGAATTCGCCGCCATCATCAACCCGCCC
>JBFMHS010000144.1:0-2228 GCA_040751765.1 Pseudomonadota bacterium
GTGGTCGGCGCCCACGTCACCATCAAGGGCTTCTGCCACTTCGAGCGCTGCTCCGTCGCCGACGGCGCCGAGATCGGCCCCTTCGCCCGCCTGCGCCCCGGCGCCGAGATCGGCGAGGAGGCCCATATCGGCAACTTCTGCGAGGTCAAGAAGGCGGTCGTCGAGAAGGGGGCCAAGGTCAATCACCTGACCTATATCGGCGACGCCCGCATCGGCGCCGGCGCCAATATCGGCGCGGGTACCATCACCTGCAATTACGACGGCTTCAACAAATCCTTCACCGACATCGGCGAGGGTGCGTTCATCGGCTCCAACACCTCGCTGGTGGCGCCGGTGAAGGTTGGCGACCGCGCCATCGTCGGTGCCGGCAGCGTCATCACCAAAGAGGTGAGCGTCGGTGCCCTGGCGGTGACCCGCGCCAGCCAGATGGAGTTGGCCGGATGGGCCGACCGCTTCCGCGAGCGGAAGCGGGCCGAGAAGGCGGCCAAGAAGTAATCTCGTCGTCGGGACACGAACAGGGGTAGGAGCGGCGCGCATGTGCGGCATCGTCGGCATCATTGGCAAGGGCGAAGTCGCCCCCCTCCTGGTGGAGGGGCTGCGGCGGCTGGAATACAGGGGCTACGACTCGGCCGGCATCGCCACCCTGGTCAACGGCGGCATTGAGCGTCGCCGTGCCGAGGGCAAGCTGGTCAATCTGGAGAAGCTGCTGGTCGAGCGCCCGGTGGTCGGCCGCCTCGGCATCGGCCACACCCGCTGGGCCACCCATGGCGTTCCCAACGAGGCCAACGCCCACCCCCACGCATCCGATGTCTGTGCCGTAGTCCACAACGGCATCATCGAGAACTTCTCCGAGCTCAAGGAGGAGCTGACCGCCGAGGGCCACCGCTTCGAGAGCGACACCGACACCGAGGCCGTCGTCCACCTGATCAGCCACTACCTCAAGAAGGGCCTGGCGCCCGAGGAGGCGGTGGGCAACGCGCTTCGGCGGCTGCAGGGCGCATTCGCGCTGGGCATCATCTTTGCTGGCCACGACGACCTGATGATCGCTGCCCGCCAGGGCAGCCCGCTGGCCATCGGCTACGGCGACGGCGAGATGTTCCTGGGCTCGGACGCGCTTGCTCTGGCGCCACTGACCCAGAAGATCACCTATCTGGCCGACGGTGACTGGGCGACCATCACACCGACCGGGGTCACCATCCGCGACCGCGAGGATCGCATCGTCAACCGCGAGATCCGCCAGACCATGCTGTCGGGCGCGCTGATCGGCAAGGGCCAGCACCGGCACTTCATGCTCAAGGAGATCTACGAGCAGCCGCAGGTGATCGGCGACACCCTGAACACCATGCTGAACCCGGCCAAGGGCACCATCACCATGCCCGGCCTGCCCTTCGACCTAGCCGAGGTCGACAAGGTGACCATCGTCGCCTGCGGCACCTCCTACTACGCCGGCCTGACCGCGCGCTACTGGATCGAGAAGCTGGCCCGGGTGCCGGTTGAGGTGGAGATCGCCTCGGAATTCCGCTACCGCCAGCCGGTGCTTGCCGAAGGCGGTTTGGCGGTGTTCATCTCGCAATCGGGCGAGACCGCCGACACCCTGGCGGCGCTGCGCTATTGCCGCGACCACGGCCAGCATACGCTGAGTCTGGTCAACGTGGCGGAAAGCACCATCGCCCGCGAGTCCGAGGTGGCCCTGCTGACCCAGGCCGGCCCCGAGATCGGCGTCGCTTCCACCAAGGCCTTCACCACCCAGCTGGTGGTGCTGGCCTGCCTGGCGATCAGCCTCGGCCGGGCCAAGGGTCGGCTGCCGGCCGACGAGGAGGCGCGGCTGTCGCAGGCCCTGGCCGAGGTGCCGGCCCGCGTCGCCGAGGTGCTGCGCCACGACGACGAGCTGCGCCAGATTTCCGAGGACGTGGCCCAGGCCACCGACGTGCTGTATCTGGGCCGCGGCCCGTGCTTCCCCATCGCCATGGAAGGCGCGCTGAAGCTCAAGGAAGTCAGCTACATCCACGCCGAGGGCTACGCCGCCGGCGAGCTCAAGCACGGCCCCATCGCGCTGATCGACGATTCGGTGCCGGTGGTGGTGGTCTGCCCGCCCGACGAGCTGTACGAGAAGACCGCCTCCAACGTCCAGGAGGTGGTGGCCCGCGGGGGCCGGGTGGTGTTCTTCTCCGACGCCGACGGCGTCAAGCGCCTGGCCGCAAAGGCGGTGGCCACCGTCACCATGCCCG
>JBFMHS010000145.1:0-14357 GCA_040751765.1 Pseudomonadota bacterium
GTTTCCGAATTGGTGACCTCGACGGCGCGCCAGATCAACGCCAGCACCCGGTCGATTTCTTCCTGGGTGGCGTCGTCAGGCAGGTCGGGGATGGGCATGTCGATGCCCTCGGCGTCCAGCAGCTCGCGGGCACGGTCGAAGTAGAAGTCGCGGTATTCGGCGGTGGTGCGGAAGCTGGAATTGAAAGCGCGGTCGATGTCGGTCCGCAGCCGCAGCAATTCGGCCTGCTCGTCCCGGGTCAACAGGCCCTCGCGGCGCAGCAATTCGGCCTGCCGCGCCTTCGCGCTTTCCATCTTGTCGCGCCAATGCGGGTCGTGACCCGGCATCAGCCTCGCCGTGGTGCCCATGCGGCTCTGTCCTCCGCCCCCGATGATAATCGAAGCCGGCGGATGGTCAAATCGCCCGTCCCTTCCACGGGAACAGCGCCGGCACCCGGCGCCGGTAACGGGCGTAGTCGTCACCGTACAGCCGCAGCAGGCGCCGCTCCTCGAAGGCGGCGCCGATCAGCAGGTACAGGCTGCCCCACACCGCCGTCGCCAGCCCCAGCGGCGACAGCGCCGCCCCCCACAGGATCAGGTGGCCGGCCGCGTAAAGGGGGTGGCGGACATAGGCGTGGGGGCCGTCGAGCCGCAACGCCTCGTCCTCGGGCAGGTCGGGGCGGCGCCACTGGGTGGTGCCGGCCAGCCGTCCGAGATCATAGAACCGCGCCGACCACAGCAACGCCATCCAGCCCGCCACGTGGACGGCTCCCAGGACCGCCAGCGCCCATCCCGGCAGCGGAAATGGCGGCCGGTCGCCCAGGGTGGCGACCCCGACCGCCGCCACCAGCGCGAACTGCACCACCGCCACCAGGTTGTAGGTCAGTCGGGTGGCGCGCCCCAGCCACGCCCTGCCCCGGCCCCCGGCCAGCCCGGAATGGGTCAGTCCGAAGGCCAGCCAGGCCAGGGCGTAGAGGAGGTGGTCCATCCGCTCTCCCGCTCGACAGCCGTCACCCCCGGGCTTCGCGGGGTGACGGAAAATGGCCGGCTAAAGCCCGTATTTCTCCGCCATGGCCGGGTCCTTGGCGGCGACCATGCGGGCGAGGTCGACGATGACCTTGGCCTGCTTCCAGGTGGCGTCGTCCTGCATCTTGCCGTCGATCATCACCGCCCCGGTGCCGTCGGGCATGGCGTCGAGGATCTTCCTGGCGAACAGAACCTCGTCCACGTCGGGGCTGAACACCGTCTTGGCGATGTCGATCTGGCTGGGATGCAGGCTCCAGGCACCGGCGCAGCCGAGCAGGAAGGCGTTGCGGAACTGCGCCTCGCAGGCGGCGGAATCCGAGAAGTCGCCGAAGGGACCGTAAAAGGCCTTGATGCCGGCCGACTGGCAGGCGTCGACCATCTTGGCAACGGTGTAGTGCCACAGGTCCTGCTGGAACAGGGTGCGCGGGGCGTCGCCCCTGGCGTCCTCCAGCACCCCGTAGAAGGGATGACCGCCGCCGACTCGGGTGGTCTTCATGCCGCGCGACGCAGCCAGGTCGGCCGGACCCAGGCTCATGCCGTGCATGCGGGGGCTCGCCCCGGCGATGGCTGCCACGTTCTCGACCCCCAGCGCGGTCTCCAGGATGGCGTGGATCAGGATCGGCTTGGTGACGCCATTCCTGGCCTCCAGCTGGGCGAGCAGCTGGTCGAGGTAATGGATGTCCCACGGCCCCTCGACCTTGGGCAGCATGATGACGTCGAGCCGGTCGCCGGCGGCGGCGACGATCTCGGTGACGTCGTCCAGGAACCACGGCGAGTTCAGGCAGTTGACCCGCGTCCACAGCGCGGTGCCGCCCAGGTCGGCGGTCTTCGCCACCTCGACGAAGCCGGCGCGGGCCGCTTCCTTGGCGTCGGCGGGGATGGCGTCCTCGAGGTTGCCCAGCAGCACGTCCACCTGCCGCGCCATGTCCGGCACCTTGGCACGCATCTTCTCCACATGCGGCGGGAAGAAGTGAATCATGCGCTCCAGCCGCACCGGCAGCTCGCGATAGGGCGCCGGCGCACCGATGGCGAGGGGTTCGAAGAACTTGCGGGGGGGCTTGATGCTCATGGCGGCGCAATCCTCTTGCGGCAATGGGGGTCCGGCGGGCAATAATGCTTCGTCATTTTGCATTGCACAAGAGCCAAGGCAAGGGGGCATTGCTCCATCAGCAGGGCGTGATATGGTACCGCATGCGCCACCCCACCGACCTGCATAGCGGCGGCATCACCTGGCCCAAGACGAAGATCCTGGTGTTCAGCCAGGACGACGCCTTCCGTTTCCTCGTCCGCTCCACCTTCCGCAAGCTGAACGTCCGGGACGTGCTGTCGACGGCGGTGCCGGACGACGCCGAGCACCTGGTCGGCTACGGCCCCGACATCGCCCTGGTGGATTTCGACGGCGATTGGCAGGCGGCGCTGGGTTTCATCGCCCGCATCAAGGCGGCGCCGAAGAACCCCAACCCCGCCATGCCGATCCTGGCCGCCGTCAAGGCCGCTGATCGCGACGTGGTGGGACCGGCCTTCAACATGGGCATCGAAGGGGTGGTCCCCAAGCCGGTGTCGGGGCACGAGTTGACGCGGCGGGTGTCGGACACCTTGCTACATCCGGCCCGCGTGGAGGCGCCCGCGCCAACGACGTCCACCCCTGCGGCGAAAGCCGCGGCGCCGCCCCCAGCCCCCCCACCGGCTCCACAGCCGCCTGCTCCGCCGCGCCCGATGGCGCCCGCCGCTAAACCGGCGGCGCCGCAGCCGGCCCCCATCCCTTCTCCCATCCCGGCTCCGGCCGCCGCCAAGCGACCGGCCGGCGGCGCGGCTCCGGCGCCCAAGCCCGGGTCCGGCCGGCTGGCGGCGGACGATGTCGCCATGGCCCGGCGGCCCTCGGGTGGCCCCCTGCCCGACCTCGACCCCGCCCCGCCCCCCGCCGCTCCGACCAAGCCGGCCTCGGCCATCGAGGTGTTGGCGGCCAAGGCGCCCGCCCAGTACCGGCTGGACCCCGCCGAGGACGCCGCCGCCGCGCGCAAGAAGGCCGCCAAGGCCAAGGCCGACTGGCAGATGGAGGTGGCCGCCGCCGGCCACGCCGCCCGCAAGGGCTCGGACGTCGCCGGGCTGGACGTCACCGCCATCGTCGCCGCCCACTTGGCCTGGCTGCAGAGCCAGGGCGCCCAGGGCACCCGCGCCAACGTCCAGGGCATGGACCTGGCCGGGGCCGACCTGTCGCGCACAGTGCTGGCCAACGCCACCTTCCGCGAGGCCGACCTGTGCGACGCGACGCTGACCGAATCGCGCCTCGACGGCGCCGATTTCCGCTATGCCAAGCTGGAGGCCGCCGACCTGGCCGGCGCCAATCTCGGCGTCGCCCAGCTGCGCCACGCCAAGTGCCGGCTGGCCAACCTGGCCGGGGCGGTGCTGCGCGGTGCCGACCTGTCGGGGGCCGACCTGCGCGGCGCCAAGCTGGAGGGCGCCGATCTCAAGGGCGCCACCATGATCAGCTGCGACCTGCGCGGCACCGACCTGTCCAAGGCAGAGAACATGGCCCAGGCCCAGGCCGACAAGGCGTTCTGCGACATGAAGACCAAGCTGCCGCCGGGCATCATGCGCCCGGCCAGGGACGACGCCTGACCCTCCCCTTCGGGGCACTCCGCCTTTCCTGTCGGCCCATCCGCCGCCACCCTTGTTGACGCCGGTAAGGCAGCAGCAAGGGAGGAACCGCCATGCCCGGACGCAGCTGGGACACCGCCGGCGACAGGATCTCGCGCGCCACCCGCGAGGCGCCCAAGGGGCTGATCGGGCTGGCGCTGACCGCCGGCGCCGCCGTCACCGGACTGGCGTTCTGGTCCAGCCACAGCGCCAAGGAGACCGAGCAGGCCAACCCGCCCATGGGCGGCTTCATGGAGGTGGGCGGCGCCAAGCTGCACTTCCTGGCGCGCGGGAGCGGGCGGCCGGTGGTGTTCCTGCACGGCCTGGGCGGCATGGTCCAGGACTGGCACCTGTCGATCCTCGACCGCGTCGCCCGCGACCACCGCTCAATCGCCTTCGACCGCCCCGGCTACGGCTGGAGCGAGCGCCCCGGCTGGAGCCGCTGGCCGCCGGAGAAACAGGCCGAGGTGCTGCGCCGGGCCACCCGCCGCATGGGGGTGGAGCGCCCGGTGCTGGTCGGCCACGACTTCGGCGCCCTGGTGGCGCTGGCCTGGGCGCTGGAATACCCCGAGGACGTGGCCGGGGTGGTGCTGCTGTCCGGCTACTACTACCCGACCCGGCGCATGGACATCCCGCTGCTGGCGGCGACCAACGTGGCCGGGCTGGGGGCGCTGGCGCGCAACACTGTGTCGCCGCTGCTGGGCAAGGCGGCCATGCCCAAGGTGATGGCCCGCGTCTTCGCGCCCAACCTGCCGCCCGACATCATGAGCCTGTATCCCACCGACATGATGCTGCGCCCCAGCCAGATGCGCGCGCAGGGAGAGGACCTGGCCCATCTGCGCGAGGCCGCCCGCCGGCTGTCACCGCGCTATGGCGAGGTGCGCTGCCCGGTGGTCATCGCCACCGGCGACGCCGACGCGGTGGTCGACCCGGTCGCCCATTCGATCCGGCTGCACCGCGACATCCCCCACTCGGCGCTGCGGGTGGCCGAGGAGGTCGGCCACATGATCCACCACATCCGCCCGGCCGAGGTGGTCGCCGCCATCGAGCTGGCCTGGCACGAATCCGACGTCCAGTCCCGCGCCATGGGCGCCTCCCAGCCCCCGTCCGGCCCCATGCCGGCGGCGGCGACCCAGCCGCCGGGGGGGACTGCCTGAGATCCGTCCGGTCGCATGCCATTCCACCTTCACGCCGGGTCGCGGGCGGTCTATGATTCCGTCGGGCAGCGGCAGCGGGCTTGTGGCCGGTGGGGACAGGGTTGGGCGTAGCGAATTCGCGCATGCGGGAAACGGCGGCAGCTCTTTCCCTGGCGGCCGTCGCCTTCGGGCCGGCGAGCGTCGAGGCGGCGCCCGCCGCCGTCAGCTTGGGCGGATATTCCAAGTGGTGGATTTCGGCGCAGTGGAGCGATGCCGATTTCCTGGCGGGCGCGGCGGCGGATTACAACAGCCTCGACGTCAAGGGCGACAACGAGGTCCACGCCACGGTCGCCAAACCCCTGGACAACGGCCTGATGGTGGGGGCGCGCATCGAGTTGGAGGCCGGCGGCCACACCGACCAGGCGACCGACACCATCGACAAATCCTATGTCTGGATCGAGGGCGCGGCCGGGAAGCTGGAACTGGGCAGCGACTACAACGCCGCCTCCCTGCTCCACGTCGCCGCCCCCGAGGCCGCCGGCCTGTGGAACGGGCCGCCCATGGGGATGCTGTCCGGCACCGTGGTGCCCCGCCCTGCGGCGGTGAGAACCATGTACAGCGGCAACCAGACCGGACTGGACCACGACGACAATGCCGAAAAGATCCTCTATTTCACGCCCTCCTTCGGCGGGCTGACCCTCGGCCTGTCCCACACGCCCGACGCTCTGTCCGAGGATGACCGGAGCCCGGCCCAGGCGCGGGCCTCGACGGCCGCGGGACTGGTCTATCAGGGCACCGTCGCCGGTCACGCGGTCACCGCCTCGGCTGGGGCGCTGGTGGCGGAACTGGATACGCGGACCAACGTCACCGCCTTTTCCGTGGGCGGGCAGGCGGTTCTGGGGATGATCACCCTGGGAGGCTCGCTGGGCGACGACCGCCACGAGCATGACGGCCCGGTCGCCGTCGACGACGGCGGGCGATCGTGGGACGTGGGGGTCATGCTGGAACACGGGCCCTGGAAGACCAGCGTCAACCATTACCGGTCGAGGGTGCGCGGGTCGGTGGACAACCCGGACGACGACCGCATCACCGTCACCCAGGTATCGGCCAAGGTGACGATCGGCGCCGGTGTCGCCCTGATGGGCGCGGCCGGGCACATCACCTATGAAGACGAGGGCGGGCGACCGGCCGACAACAACCGCGGCTATGCCGTGACGACAGGGATGGGGCTGTGGTTCTGAAGCTCCCGCTCTCTCTCCTGGCGGCGGGCCTGCTGGCATCGGCCGTCGCCCCGGCGGGCGCCGAGGAACTTGGCGCGGCGGAACGGGCCTTCATCCACGGGCACGGTCCTTTCACCTATTGCGTCGACCCCGATTGGCCGCCCTACGAGATCATCGATGCCGAGGGCGCCCACCAGGGCATTGCCGCCGACCTGTTGCGCATGGCGGCGGAGCGGGCCGGCGTGCCGCTGCGTCTGGTGGTAACCCGCAACTGGGACGAGACCATCGCGGCCTCGCGCGCGGGCGCCTGCGACATCGTCAGTTTCCTCAACCAGTCGCCCAGGCGCGACGAATGGCTGATCTTCACGGCCCCGATCTTCGTCGACCGCAACGTCATCGTCACCCGCGAGGAACATCCATACATCGATGATCTGGGGGCGGCGGCCGGCCAGACCATGGCGTTGCCCAAGGGAACCTCCATCGAGGAACGGGTACGCCGCGACTTTCCCCATCTGCGCATCGTCACCACCGAAAGCGAGGCGGAGGCTTTCGCCATGGTCTCGGGGCGCAAGGCCGACATGACCATGCGCTCGCTGATCGTAGCGGTCTACACCATCAAGAAGGACGGCTGGTTCAATCTCAAGATCTCCGGCCAGGTCCCCGGCTACGACAACCATCTGCGCATCGGGGTGCGCAAGGACCTGCCGATGCTGCGCGACATCCTCGACCGGGGGGTGGCGTCCATATCGCTGGCGGAGCGGGCCGAGATCGGCAACCGGCATGTCTCCATCAAGGTCCAGACAGGCATCGACGTCGACCTGATCCTCAGGATCGTGGGCGTCTTTTCCGTCATCCTGCTGACCAGCCTGTTCTGGGTGGCCAAGTTGCGCAAACTGAACCGCAAGCTGCATGCCCTGTCGCGGACCGATCCGCTGACCGGCCTGGCCAACCGGGCCGCCCTCGCCGAGAGGCTCGACCGGGAATACCAGCGCTTCGTCCGCTATGGGCGGCCGCTTTCGGCGGTACTACTCGATCTCGACCACTTCAAGGCGGTCAACGACGAGCTGGGCCACGCCACCGGCGACGCGGTGCTGAGCGCCTTCGCCCGCCTCGCAACCGCGACCGCACGGTCGGAGGATCTCGTCGGGCGGTGGGGCGGCGAGGAGTTCTTGATCCTGTGCGGAGAAACCGACGCCGGCCAAGCACTGGCCCTCGCCGACCGGCTGTGCGCCGCCGCCCGTGCGCATGACTTCGGCACCGGCCGCCGCCAAACCGTCAGCGCCGGGATTGCCGGCCTGGCCGCCGGCGATTCGGCCGACGACCTGATCAGCCGCGCCGACGCCGCCTTGTACCTGGCCAAGGAGAACGGGCGCGACCAGGCGCGCGGGCTGTGACGCCCGTGCCCTAGTACCCACCCCGCGCGATCATGTCGGAAACCGCCCCGAGCACCGTGTCGGGGTTGATCTGGGCGACACAGGGCAGCATGCCCTGGATGGGCTCGAAGGGGCAGCGGCCCATGCAGCCCTGGCATTCCATGGGCACGTGCAGGAAGTGGGCGTTGGGCGGGATGATCTCGTCATCATAGGGCACGCCCGCACCGACGAAGGCGGCGCTGGCCAGGACCAGGGTGGGCACGCCGAGCAGGATGGACAGGTGCACCCCGGCGGTGTCGGCGCCGATGACCATCCGCGCCCCGCGCAGCACCGAGGCCAGGTGGTCGAAACCCGAGGTGTCGATGGTCACCCGCGGCCGTTCCAGCAGCGGCTTGTACTGGGGATTGCGGTCGATGTCGGCGCGATGGCCGGCTACCCGCACCTGCCAGTCGCGCGGCAGGGCGTTGAGGATGGCCTCCCACATCTCGGGCAGCAGCTGGCGCTGGCGCACCGCCGAGAACGGGAACACCACCACGGTGGGTATCTCGAAGGGCATGGCCTCGGGCAGCCGGGCCTCGGGCAGCAGCGCCAGCGCCGGCGGCTGCTTGCGCCCCGACAGGAAATCGGCGAAGCGCGACCACCGCACCACCTTATCCTGGTTGGGGTTCCCGGGGTCGAAGACCTTGGTGTACTTGGACAGCGTCGCCTCGATCAGCTTGGCCGGCGCGCCTGACGGCGCCGGCTTCATGGCCGCCACCTCCGGGGCCTGGGCGGCGGCGATCAGCGCCTCATCCGGCTCGGCGGCGCGGTTGTAGTCCAAGGCCACCACCAAACGGTAGTTGGCGAGGTACAGCTTGCGGAAGATCTGCCAACGATAGGCGAAGGAAGCCAGCCGGCGGAACTCGACCCGCAGGATTCTCAGCGAGCGGGGGAACAGGAAGCTCATCCCCACCGCGTCCGAGCGCATCAGCAGGGTGACGTCCTCGAAATCCTCGGCCAGGCGCATGAAACGCGGCAGCACCGCCGACAGGAACACCATGTCGGCAGGGCCACGCGCGGAAACCAGCAGCACGCCGCGCGGCTTGGCCTTGCGTCGGGTGGCCGCCAGGGCCAGGCGCAACGCGCGGTCCACCAACACCGCCATCCCGGCCTCCTTCCTGCCTTGATCCATCACTACGTCAATACTGTCCGCCCAGGCGCGGACCGACGCAAGTGTCTTGCGCCTGCGGGCCGCTGTTGTCCGGCCCGCCGGTCTCGCATATCATAAGCAAGGAAAATCAAATGGATAAAATTGGACGAAAAATGCGCGAGTGGGTGATCGGGGCATCGCTGGCGCTGGCTGTCGCGCCAGGAACCATCACGTCGGCGGCGGCCGAGGAGATCGGCTCGGTGTCGACGGTGTTCAAGATGTTGGGACCCAACGACAAGATCGTCGTCGAGGCCTTCGACGACCCCAAGGTGGCCGGCGTCACCTGCTATCTGTCGCGGGCCAAGAAAGGGGGCATCTCGGGCGGGCTGGGCGTCGCCGAGGACACATCGGACGCCGCCATCGCCTGCCGCCGGGTGGCCCCCATCGCCTTCAAGGACAAGGTTGACGGCGGCGAGGAGGTGTTCAAGAAGAGTACATCGCTGCTGTTCAAGTCCATGCAGGTGGTGCGCTTCCTCGACAAGAAGCGCGACGTGCTGGTCTATCTGGTCTATTCCGACCGCATCATCGAGGGCTCGCCCAAGAACTCCATCTCGGTGGTGCCGATCCCGCCCGGCGAAGGGGGCGCGCGGTGACCATCCCGGCCGACCAGCAGCTCCTGTATTCCGACCTGTGCGCCAAGCTGGCCGCCATGGAGGACGAGGAGTCGCTGGCCCGGACCATGGGCCAGATTCTGCGCTCGCTGCTGCGCCGCAAGGGCGACGTCGAATTCCTGCTGGTGGTCCAGGACCTGGCCACCGATGGCCTGGCCGGCCGCTCCCTGGCCGAGCAGAAGGCGCTGGCCGCCGAGGTGGTGCGGCTGGTGCTGGAGAAGCGCCCCGAGGTGGCGGCGGCCTGGCAGGCCCTGCACGCGCCGCCGCCCGGCGTCCCCGCCCGCCGGGCCGCCGACCTGGAGGAACCGGAGCCGGCGCCTGCTCCCGCCGCCCCACCACCGCCACCCGAATCCTACGAGCACGCCGAGGCCGAGGCGATGGTTTCCGGCTATGTGGCCGACGTGCTGGAACGGCGCCTGCACATCTTCCAGGTCCATTCCACCCGCTTCCCCACCCCGGCCTTCCGGCACGAGCAGCCGTTCTTCCTGTTCGACCGCCGCTTCGCCCGGGTGGCGCGGCGTTTCGTGGTCGAGGTGCTGGCGCCGCAATGCCGGCCGGCGCTGCAACGGCGCGTCTATGCCCAGATCGGCCCGCGTCTGCGCATGGACCCCGAGGGGCTGAAGGCATTCCTGGCCGAGAAGCGGCCGGAGGCATGGAAGATCCTGATCGAGCGGTTGACCAAGTGGGCCGGCCACCACCGCACCGCCGAGGCCAAGCTGGCGGCCGCCGCCGACTTGGGTGACGACGCCGGCCCGGAATACGCCGAGGTGGAGGTCCCGGTCAGCACGCCGCGGGTGTTCACCGTGCTGGGCGTTGCCTTCGCGCTGGGCCAGAAGACCACCACCCGGCGCATGCGAGTCCGGGTGCGGGCCTCGACGGAGCCCTCCGCCGACGAACTGGAGGCGCTGACCCACGTCACCCGGTTGCGCAACATGGCCGCCGAGGAAGGCCTCGACCTGCCGGCGGCCTGCGACTTCCTGTTCCTGCGCACGCTGCTGGAGTTCGACGCCAAGAAATACGCCCACGCGGTCAAGGAATTCGTGGCCCTGGCCGACCATGCCGAGACCAGCCGCCAATACCTGTTCGAACGACTGAAATTCCTCGACGAGGCCTATGCCAACACCCTGTCCGACGTGGTGATCCTGATGATGTTCCACGACGCCGGCCACTTCGGCTTCAAGGAGCTCTACGACATCTGCATCGGCACCGCGCTGGACAAGCAGGCCATGGCCAACAAACGGCCCTTCCTCCAGGACGAGGTCGGCCGCCGCCCGCGCGAACTGGCCTTCCAGGTGCGCGAGGTGCTGCGCCGCCGCTACGACGAGGCCACCCTGGCCGAGGCCGTGCGCATGCTGCTGGAGGCCTGGGCGATCATGGCCAAGAACCGCTTCCAACGGGAATTGCAGGCGGCGCTGGGCGTGCTGGCGGCCTTTCCCGTCGCCTTCGCCGGCGACCCCGACGAGCCGGTGCTGAGCCATGTCGGCCACATCCTGCACCGGGCGCTGACCGCCCGGGAGACCCATGCCGAGGAAACCATCGCCGCCGTCCTCGATGTTTATGCGCCGCTGGCCGAGCGCCTGCGGGCCTCGGCACGGGGAAGCTGACACCGAAGCTTCATCCGCCGTCCGCGCGTCGAAGGTTAGTATCGGCCCATCGTCGCCAACCGCGCCGCGTCAAATGCCCCCTGGTCCGACCATCCCCGCCCCCATCGCCCGCGAAGCCGACGGCCGGCCGGCGCTGTGGGTGTGCAATCGCTGCGGCTGGGTCTACGACCCCGCCCAAGGCGACGGCCCGGGCGGCGTTCCTCCCGGCCTGCCATTCGAGCACCTGCCCGAGGCCTGGACCTGCCCCAACTGCGGCGCCGAAAAGGACGACTTCATCCATTAGGAGCCTGCCCATGGACCGCCCCGTCTCCCGCCCCCTGTCCGAGATCGCCCAGTCCCGCATCGGACGCCGTTCGGCGTTGCGCGCGCTGATGGCCGGCGGCGCCGCCGTGGCGGCCCCGCGCCTGGCAGGTGCCGCCACGGCCGACGGGGATCCCTCGACCCTGACCTTCACCCAGCCGCCCCACACCATCGCCGACAGCCACCAAGTGGCGCCGGGGCACCGCGCCCAGGTGCTGATCCGCTGGGGTGACGCGGTGGCCGAGGGCGCCCCCGCTTTCGACCCGGCGGCCCAGACCGCCGCCGCCCAGGAGCGGCAATTCGGCTACAACAACGATTTCGTGGCGTTCATGCCGCTGCCCGTCGGCTCCCAGTCCTCGGACCACGGCCTGCTTTGCGTGAACCACGAATACACCAACGGCGAGCTGATGTTCCCCGGCATGACGCCGAAGGACAAGCTGGAGCGCATGACCGCCGAGCAGGTGGAGGTCGAGATGGCCGCCCACGGCCACAGCGTGATCGAGATCCGCCGCCAAGGCCGCGACTGGGCGGTGGTCCCGTCAAGCCCCTTCGCGCGGCGCATCACCATGAGCTCCCCCATGGCGGTGTCGGGGCCGGCCGCCGGTCATCGCCGCCTGCGCACCAAGGCCGACCCCGGGGGCCGCACGGTGCTGGGCACGCTGAACAACTGCGCCGGCGGAACCACGCCCTGGGGCACGGTGCTGATCGCCGAGGAGAACTTCGACACCTATTTCGGCGGCGACCCCAGGAAGACCCCCGAGGCCGAGGCGCTGGCCCGCCTCGGCGTCAAGGGCAAGAGCCGCTATGCGTGGTCGCGCTTCCACGACCGCTTCGACGTGGAGAAGGAGCCCAACGAGCCCAACCGGTTCGGCTGGGTGGTGGAGATCGATCCCTACGACCCCACCTTCGTTCCGGTCAAGCGCACCGCGCTCGGCCGCTTCAAGCACGAGGCCGCCACCACCGCCCTGCTGCCCGATGGCCGGGTGGTGGTCTATTCCGGTGACGACGAAGTGTTCGAATACCTGTACCGCTTCGTCACCAAGGGCCGGTTCGACCCCGCCAACCGCCTCGCCAATCTCGGCCTGCTGGACGAGGGCACGCTGTCGGTGGCGCGGTTCGACAAGGACGGCTCGCTGACCTGGCTGCCGCTGGTGTGGGGCGCCGGGCCCCTGACCCCCGCCAATGGCTTCGCCGACCAGGGCGACGTGCTGATCGACGCCCGCCGCGCCGCCGACCTGCTGGGCGCCACCCCGCTGGACCGCCCCGAGGATGTCGAGGTCAACCCGGCCAACGGCCGCGTCTACGTCATGCTGACCAACAACACCAAACGCAAGGCCGAGCAGGTGGGCGGCCCCAGCCCGCGCGCCGATAACCGCCACGGCCATGTGGTCGAACTGATCCCGCCGGGCGCCGGCAAGGGCCGCCGCGCCCGCCACGACGCCGACCGCTTCCGGTGGGAGTTCCTGTTCCTGGCCGGCCGGCGCGAGGACGGCGCCACAACCCATCCCGCCTCGGACCGGTTCGGCGCCTGGCTGTCGGCCCCCGACAACTGCACCTTCGACAACCGGGGGCGGCTGTGGATCTCGTCGGACCAGGGCTCGGCCCAGCGCAAGAACGGCATCCCCGACGGTATGTACGCCTGCGACGTCGACGGCCCCGGCAGGGCGCTGACCAAGTTCTTCTACGCCTGTCCGCGCGACGCCGAGATGTGCGGCCCCGCCTTCACGCCGGACAACCGCACCCTGTTCGTGGCGGTGCAGCACCCCGGCGAGGACAAGGGCTCGACCTTCGACGCGCCCTCGACGAGATGGCCGGACTTCCGGGACGGCATGCCGCCGCGCCCGGCCATCGTCGCCATCACCCGCGAGGACGGCGAACCGATCGGGTGATGCGGCAACAGGGGGAGGGGGCGCCCGGCAAGGGCAAAACGGTCAAAGCCCCTTCTCCATCACCGCCGCCAGCCGGCGGGCGAAGGCGGCGGGGTCGGCCGGGGGCTCGCCCTCGAGGATGCGCGCCTGGTCCAGCAGCAGGTGCGCCGCGTCGTCGACCGCCTCCCGGCCGCCGGCCTTGACGCGGGCGGCCAGACCCTTGATCAGGCCATGGCGGGGGTTGATCTCCAGGATGCGGGGGAAGCTCTGGTCCAGTTGGCGATGCGCCTTGAGCAGCTTCTCCAGGTGGATGCTCATCTGGCCGGGATCGGCGACCAGGCAGCAGGCGGATTCGGTCAGCCGCTCCGACGCCTTGACGTCGCGCACCGCGTCGCCCAGGGCCAGCTTGAGCGCCGCGACCAGGGTGTCCATGTCCTCGGCCGGCGCCGCCTCGGGCTTGTCCTGCCCCGACGCGTCGTCACCCTTCACCGCCGACAGGTCGATCGAGGAGTCGGTGACCGCCACCAGCTTCTTGTCCCGGAACTGGCCAACGGCGGGAATCCAGAACTCGTCGATGGGATCGGTGAGCAACAGCACCTCGATGCCCTTGGCCAGGAAGCCCTCCAGTTGCGGGCTCTTGGCCAGCGCCGCAGCGTCGTCACCGGTGGCGAAATAGATGGCGTCCTGGCCTTCCTTCATGCGCTCGACGTACTGATCCAGCGTCACCCAGCCGTCGCCGGCGGTGGAGCGGAACCGCGACAGGGCGACGATGTCGTCCTTGCGCTCGAAGTCTTCGTAGATGCCCTCCTTGAGCACCGCGCCGAAGGTCTCCCAGAAGGTGGTGAAGCCCTCGGCGTCGTCCTCGGCCTTCTTCTTCAGGTCCGACAGCACCCTTTTGACCAGCCCGGCCTTGATCTTGGTCAGCACCGGGTTGTGCTGCAACATCTCGCGGCTGATGTTGAGCGGCAGGTCCTGGCTGTCCACCACGCCGCGCAGGAAACGCAGATAGGGCGGCAGCAGCTCGGCGCAGTCGTCGGTGATGAACACCCGCTTGACGTAGAGCTTCAGGTGCTGCTTGCGGTCGGGGTGGAAGATGTCGAAGGGCTTGGACGACGGCACGAACAGCAGGCCGGTGTACTCGATGGCGCCCTCGGCCTTGTAGTGGATGGTCAGCCACGGGTCGTCGAAGGCGTGGGCGACGTGGTGGTAGAACTCCTTATACTGGTCGGCGGTGATGTCCGACTTCGACCGGGTCCACAGCGCCGAGGCCGAGTTGACCGTCTCTTCCTTGCCGTCCTCGGCCAGCACCACCGGGATGGCGATGTGGTCGGAGTAGGTCTTGACGATGCGCCTGAGCGTCGACGGCTCCAGGAACTCGGTCTCGCCGTCGCGCAACTTCAGCGTGATGGCGGCGC
>JBFMHS010000146.1:0-12532 GCA_040751765.1 Pseudomonadota bacterium
CCAGCTTGTCCCACACGTCGGAGATGGCATTCACCAGGTGGTCCATCATCTCGTCGGTGTGCAGCGGCGTCGGCGTGATGCGCAGGCGCTCGGTGCCGACCGGCACGGTGGGGTAGTTGATGGGCTGGACGTAGATGTTGTGCTCGCGCATCAGCAAGTCGGACGCCTGCTTGCACAGCGCGGCGTTGCCGACCATCACCGGCACGATGTGGCTGATGGAGGGCAGCACCGGGATGCCCTGGTCGCCGAGGCGCCGCTTCAGGGTGGCGGCGCGCTCCTGGTGGCGGTCGCGGACCTCGGGATGGGCGCGCAGCCAGCGGATCGAGGCCAGGGCGGCGGCGGCCACCGCCGGCGGCATCGACGACGAGAAGATGAAGCCCTGGCCGAAGCTGCGCACGTAGTCGGTCAGGCTGGCCGAGGCGGCGATGTAGCCGCCGACCACGCCGATGGCCTTGGCCAGCGTGCCCTGGATGATGGTGATGCGGTCGCGCACGCCGTCGCGCTCGGCCACGCCCGAGCCCTCGGCGCCGTACATGCCCACCGCGTGGACCTCGTCGAGGAAGGTCATGGCGTTGTGCTTCTCGGCCACGTCGCAGATCTCGGCCAGCGGGGCGATGTCGCCGTCCATGGAATAGACCGACTCGAAGGCCACCAGCTTTGGCGTCTCGGCTGGATAGGCCGACAGCAGCTCCTCCAGGTGCTCGGGGTCGTTGTGGCGGAAGACGTGCTTGGCGGCGCGGGAATGGCGGATGCCCTCGATCATCGAGTTGTGGTTCAGCTCGTCCGAGAAGATCACGCAGTTGGGGATGGTGGCGCCCAGGGTCGACAGGGTGGTCTGGTTGGCGACGTAGCCCGAGGTGAACAGCAGCGCCGATTCCTTGGCGTTGAAGCTGGCCAGCTCCTCTTCCAGCAGCACGTGGTAGTGGTTGGTGCCCGAGATGTTGCGGGTGCCGCCGGCGCCGGCGCCGCACTTTTCCAGGGCCTCGCGGGCGGCCTCGATCACCTCGGGGTGCTGGCCCATGCCCAGGTAGTCGTTGGAGCACCACACGGTGACCTCGTAGGTCTTGCCGTCGCGGTAGTTCAGCGCGATGGGGAACCGCCCGGCCTGGCGCTCGAGATCGGCGAAGACCCGATAGCGGCCCTCGGACTTCAGGTCCGACAGGCGCTTGGCGAAGTAATGCTCGTAGTTCATCCCAACTGCCTCCCTCCTCCGTCCGAAGACGGGGCCCGCGCGGCGGCGGGTGTTCGTAATTCACGCGATCCTAAAGGATCGAAAAGCCGTGGTGCAAGTTAACAAGCCCGTAATGTCGGCATGGACTTTAGGTGCACTGCGATAGGACGCCTTCAGCCACCAACTCGCTATGAGCTTCGTCAAGTGCGGTCCGGAACCGCCGCAGCATCTCGGCGATTTCGGCCTCCGAGATGACCAAGGGCGGGGCGAAGGCCACCGCGTCGCCCATGGCGCGCAAGATAACCCCGTTGGCTTGTGCCTTGGCAACAACTCTTGCGCCCACCGCCAGCTTGGGATCGAAAGCGGTGCGACCGTCCTTGTCGGCCACCAGATCGACCGCGCCGATCAGGCCGACCCCGCGGGCCTCGCCGACCATGGGGTGCTGCTGCAGCGCCCGCAGCCCTGCTTGCAACGCCGGGCCGACCCGGCGGACATGGCCGACGATGTCGCGTTCCTCGTAGATGGCCAGTGCCTCCAGCGCCACCGCCGCCGGCACCGGATGGCCGCCATAGGTGAAGCCATGGCCGAACACCCCGATCCGCGCCGCCTCGTCCTTGACGGCGTCGTAGACGTGGCCGCCGACGATCAGAGCCGAGATGGGCAGGTACCCCGACGACAGCCCCTTGGCCACGGTCATCATGTCGGGGCGGATGCCGAAGGTCTGGCAGCCGAACATCTCGCCGGTTCGCCCGAAGCCGGTGATGACCTCGTCGGCCACCAGCAGTACGTCGTATTTGCGCAGGACCTGCTGGATCTTGTCGAAATAAGTGGCCGGCGGGACGATGACGCCGCCGGCGCCCATCACCGGCTCGGCAAAGAAGGCGGCCACCGTGTCCGGACCCTCGGCCAGGATCAGCTTCTCCAACTCCTCGGCGCGGCGGGTGGCGAAGGCCTCCTCGCTCTCGCCGGCCTCGGCGAAGCGCCAGTGATGCGGACAGCCGGTGTGGAGGATGCGGTCGATGGGGAGGTCGAAGGAGCGCTGGTTGTTGGGCAGGCCGGTCAGCGAGGCGGTGGCCACGGTGACGCCGTGATAAGCCTTGTCGCGGGCGATGATCTTCTTCTTCTCGGGCTTGCCCAGGGCATTCGCGCGGTACCAGATCAGCTTGACGGCGGTGTCGTTCGCTTCCGACCCCGAGCAGGCGAAGAACACCTTGGCGTCGGGGACCGGCGCCATGGCCGCCAGCGCCTCGGCCAGCCGCACCGCCGGGGTGTGCGCCTTGGAGGTGAACAGGTGGTAGAAGGGCAATTCGCGCATCTGCCGCGCGGCGGCCTCCACCAGCCGCTCCTCGCCCCAGCCCAGCGCCGTGCACCACAGCCCGGCCAGGCCCTCGATGTAGTCCTTGCCCGACTCGTCGAACACCCGCACGCCCTCGCCGCGGGTGATGACCAGCGGCCCGGTCTCGGCGTGGCGGGCCAGATTGGTGTAGGGATGGAACAGGTGGGCGACGTCGGCGTCGTGGACGGTGCTCATGGCTCCTCCGGGATGGGAGGAGGGAGTGTAGTGCCTCGCGCCTACTTCAGCCAAGTGCGCGAGATGCCCTCGTCCAACAGGATCTCGACGATGCGGTGGTTGTTGGTGTCGCTGACCAAGAGGCGGCCAGGGCCGTCGGCGGCCAAACCGGCCGGTTCGGCCTCGGGGCGGCAGTGGCGGTCGGTGCAGCGGGCCGACAGGTCGGAGACGGTGCCTTTGGCCAGGTCCACCACCCGCACCGCCGAATTGTAGCTGTCGGCGACATAGACGCGGCCGTCGACCGCGTCGAGTCCAAGCGGATGCTGCAAGCGCGCCTGGGCCAGGGGGCCGCCGGCATGGCCGAAGTCGAACAGGCCGGTGCCGACCAGCGTTTCCACCAGCCCCGCCGCCAGGTCCAGCCGCCGCAATGATGACGTCTCGGCATCGACGAAATACAGCGCGCCGCCATCGGGTGCCAGGGCCAGGCCGCTGGGCTGGGCCAGAAGGGCGTCGCCAGCGGCGCCGTCGACGATGTTCTCGCCGCCGGTGCCGGCGACCGGGCGCACCATGCCGGTGCCGAGGTCCAATTCGCCGATCTGGTGGCTGCCGGCATTGGCGAAGAACAGCCGGCCGCCGGCCACGGCGACGTCCCATGGCGAGGCCAGGGCGCAGCCGTCGCCGGGCTCGGGATGGCGCAGGATGCCGCCGCGCACGCCGATGCCCGCCACCGTCGCGGTGACGCCGCTGGCGCGGTCGATGCGGCGGATGGCGTGGTTGCGGGTGTCGGCGACGAAGATGAACTCGGGGTCGCAGGCCAGCCCCTCGGGGGCATTGAAGGCCGCCTCGGCGCCGCCGTCGCGCCAGGCGGCCTCGCCGGTGCCGTAGCGCACCACCTCGGTGCCGTCGTCCTCCACCACCACGATCTGATGGTGGCCGGTGTCGGCCAGCGCCCACATCTTGGTGCCGTCCGCCGACGGGCACGGCTTGATCTTGCCGGGAAAACGCAGGGCGGCGCCGTCGTCGGTGACCGGGCGGGCGCGCAGCCGGCGCGGCTTCATCTCGCCGCGGCCCCAGAACTGCCGGACCATGTCGCCGACGCCCTGAACCAGCAGGTCGGGATGGGGCTCGCCGGCCAACTGGCCGATCACCGTGCCGTCGGGCGAGATCAGCACCAGGGTCGGCCAGGCCCGCACGCAGTACTCGCTCCACAGGATCATGTGGGGATCGTGGACCACCGGGTGGCGGACGCCGTAGCGGGCGATGGCGTGCTTGAGCGCCTCGGGGTCGCGCTCGTGCTCGAATTTCGGGCTGTGGACGCCGATCACCGTGACCTCGTCGGGATAGGCCGCCTCGATGCGCTCCAGTGTCGGCAGGACGTGGAAGCAGTTGATGCAGCAGAAGGTCCAGAAATCCAGGATGACCAGCCGTCCCGACAGGTCGGCCAGCGATAAAGGCTTGTCCACGTTGAACCATTCGAGGCCGGGCCGGTGAATCTCGGGTGCGCGGACGATACCGAACATGGGCAGGCCTCGAAGTTCCGCCGAAAGGACTATCTCTACATAAGGCGGCGGATCCGGCCGGATACAAGGCCCGGCTGGTCAGACCACTTCCGCCGGTCTATGATGTGACGACCGTCCCCCCAGGCGAAAGGTGACGCGATGGCGTTCAAGGACATCCTGGTTCACGTGGACAGCAGCAGGACCTGCAAGCGGCGCCTGCAGGTGGCGGCGAAACTGGCGCAGGCCCAGGACGCCCACCTGATTGCACTCAATGTCCGCACCCGGCCCAACCTGCCCCAGTTCATCCGCTCGCAATACGGCGCCCAGATCGACCGTATCCGCGATGCGATGAATTCCGAGGCCGCCCGCGAGGCGCGCGCCACCTTCGACGCCATCCAGCCGTCGTTCGGCGTGACCACCGAATGGCGCGACGTCGACGGTCGTCTGGACGAGACCGTGGCGCTCAGCGCCCGCTACGCCGACGTCACCATCATCGGCCAGGGCGACGGTGGCGAGGACGGCGAGCGGCCGCTGGCCGACGCGCTGATCCTGGACGTCGGCCGTCCGGTCATCGTGGTGCCCGGGGCCGGCGACTTCCCCACCGTCGGCGAGCGGGTGCTGGTGGCGTGGAACGGCAGCCGCGAGGCCACCCGCGCCGTCCACGACGCCCTGCCGATCCTGCGGAAGGCCAAGGTCGCCCACGTCATCGCCGTGAATCCCGAGGGCGGCATGGCCGGCCACGGCGACATTCCCGGCGCCGACATCTGCCTGCACCTGTCTCGCCACGGCGTCAACGCGGTGTGCGAGCACATCAAGTCCGAGGACCTGAACGTCGGCCAGATGCTGCTGTCGCGCGCCGCCGACGAGAGCGCCGACCTCATCGTCATGGGCGCCTACGGCCGCTCTCGCTTGCGCGAACTGGTCCTCGGCGGCGCCACCCGCCACCTGCTGCGCCACATGACGGTGCCGGTGATGATGAGTCACTAGGTTTCCGCCCGCACGCGGCCGCCCCGCCATCCCCGCCTGCGGGCGTAAATGCGTCGGTTTCCGCCCGCACGCGGCCGCGCCGCCATCGCGTGCGGCAGGCAAGCTATTTTCGCGGCTCCAGCGCCTCTTGCAGGCCGTCGCCCAGCAGGTTGAAGGCCAGCACGGTCACGAAGATGGCCAGGCCGGGCCACAGGGCCAGTTGTGGCGCGGAGTGGACGGCGGTCATCGCGCCGGTCAGCATGTTGCCCCACGAGGCCAGCGGCGGGCGGATGCCCAGGCCGAGGAAGCTGAGCGCGCTTTCGATCAGGATGATGTTGCCGACGCTGAGCGTGGTCGCCACCACGATGGGCGAGGCCACGTTGGGCAGGATGTGACGGAGCATGATCCGCCCCGGCGTCGCCCCCACCGCCACCGCCGCCCGCACGTAGTCGCGGGCCTTGACCGACAGCGTCTGGGCGCGCACCAGCCGGGCCACCGTGGTCCAGCCGACCAGGGCGATGATGGCGACGATGCGGAGGATGGCGAAGGCCTCGGAATTGGCCGCCTGCGGCTCCAGGCCCAGCTTGGCCGGGTCGATGGCCGCCAGGACGATCAGCAGTGGCAGCAGCGGCAGCGCCATCACCCCGTCGGTCAGGCGCATCAGGACGGCGTCGGCGCGGCCGCCGTGATAGCCGGCCCACAGGCCGACGGTGGTGCCGATCACCGCCGCCAGCAGCGCGGTGGCGCCGGCCACCGCCAGCGACACCCGGCCGCCGTGCAGCAGCCGGGCGAGGATGTCGCGGCCCAGCTCGTCGGTGCCCAGCGGATGTTCGGCCGAGGGCGGAGCCATGCGGGCCATCAGGTCGAGCGCGTCGGGTGCGGGGGCGATCCACGGCGCCGCCAGCGCCAGGACGGCCAGCGCGGACAGCAGCACGGCGGCGGCGATGGTGGCCGGCCTCATTTCAGGCTGACCCTCGGATCGAGCCAGCGATAGGCGAGGTCGGCCAGGATCGAGCCCAGCAGCGTCATGGCGGTGGCGAGCAGCAGCCCGGTCAGGGCCAGGTTGAAATCGTTGCCCATCACCGATTCGTAGATCAGTCGGCCCATGCCGGGCCAGGCGAACACCGTCTCGGTGATCAGCGCCCCCGAGAACAGGCCGCCGATCTCCAGCGCCACGATGGTGGTCACCGGCAGCAGCGCGTTGCGCAATTGGTGGTTCAGCACCACCCGGGCCGGGCCGCAGCCCTTGGCGCGGGCGGTGCGGACATAGTCGTGATGGGCCTCGCCGATCATCGCCGCGCGCATTTGGCGGACATACTGGCCGATGCCGGCCAGCGCCAGCGTCGCCACCGGCAGCGCCAGATGGGCCAGGCGGTCGCCCAGGCCGCCACCGCCCGCCGCCACTGTCTCCATGCCGCCGGCGGGCAGCCACCCCAGCTGCACCGCGAACAGCACGATCAGCATCAGCCCGACCCAGAAGGTGGGCAGCGACACCGAGGCGAAGGCCAACAGGTTGACGGCATGGTCGAACACCGAGCCAGGCCTGAGCGACGCCAAGATGCCCAGCGGCAGCGCGACCGCCAGCGCCACCGCCAGCGCGGCGGCCATCAGCAGTGCGGTGTTGCCGAGTGCCGGCAGCATCGCCTCCCAGACCGGCTTGGCGTAGAGGCGGGAATACCCGAACTCTCCCTGGGCGACCTGGGCCAGCCAGCGCAGGTAGCGTTCCGTCCATGGCCGGTCGAGGCCATACAGTGCCTTGAGCCGTTCCGCGTCCTCGGGGGTGAGGTGAGGGTCGGCGGCGATCATCAGGTCGATGGGATCGCCGGGCATCAGCCCCATCAGCCCGTAGACGACGAAGGACATCACCAGCAGGACGGCCAGGGACTGGAGGAGGCGGGAGAGGATCATGCCCTCACTCCCACCGCCAGCCCTCCACCCACAGGGTGCTGGGGTCCTGGTGGCCGGTGGGGGTGACGCCCTTCAGCGGCTTGGGCAGGATGAAGGCGTCGGCGCGGAAGTACAGCGGCAGCGCCGGCAGGTCGTCGGCGTAGAGTTTCTGAAGCTCGGCCCACAGCGCCTTGCGCCTGGCCCGGTCGGTCTCGACCTCGATGGCGTCGATCAGCTTGTCCATGCCCGGCCGCGCGTAGCCGCCATAGTTCTGGCCAGCCCAGCCGTTGCTCTCGGCGGGGATCATCGTGGAGTGCAACGTCGAGCGCGGGACGCTCTCGGGGGCCGAGTACCAGGCGAACATGGCCAGATGCGGGAACTTGCGTTTGGTCACCGTCTCGCCGAAGAAGATGCGCGGCGGCTCGGACTTCAGGCGGACGTCGACGCCGATGGCCCGCCACTGGGCCTGCAGGACCTGGGCGACCAGCTCGCGCGAGCGGTTTCCGGCGGTGGTGGCCAGCTCGATGGTCAGCGGCTGGCCCTTGGCGTCGCGGCGCACGCCGCCGGCCAGTTTCCACCCTGCCTCGTCGAGCAGGCGGGCAGCGGTGGCGGGGTCAAAGCGGTACTTGGCGAGGTCGTCGGTGTGCACCCAGTCCAGCGGCGGCACGTTGGCGTCGGCCACCTGCTGGCGGCCGGCGAACAACTGGCGCGACAGCGCCTCGCGGTCGATGCCGTGCATCAGCGCCTGGCGCACCCGCTTGTCGGCGAGGATGGGGCTGGAATGGTTCACGTCCAGGTGCTCGTAGACCAGGCTGGGCTTGTAGGTGACGGTGAAGCGCGGGTCGGCGCGGTTCTCGAAGGCGATGGCCTGTTCCAGCGGCAGGCCCAGCTCGCCGGCGATGAGGTCGACACCCCCGGCCAGCAGGTTGGCCTCCAGCGCGGCGGTGTTTTCCACCGTCTTGACCACGATCCGCTTGAAGGCGGGCTTGTCGCCGGCCCAGTGGGCATTGGGTTCCAGCACCACGTGGCTGCCCTGGACCACCTGGGTGATGCGGTAGGGGCCGTTGTAGAGGCCGGGATTGGTGGTGTCCTGGTCGAAGGCGGTGCGGTTGCGGTACTCGGCTGCGTCGCCGGCCTCGAAGCGGGGCTTCTCGACATGGGCCGGCAGGATGTGCAGGTCGTTGACCGCGTTGTAGTCGAAGGTCAGGCGGTCCAGGTGCAGTGTGAAGGTGCGGGCGTCCCTGGCCTCGACCTTGAGGATGCGGCGGTACAGCTCGCTGTTGGACAGGCCGCTGCGGGGATGGCGGCCGACCTCCCAGGTGAACAGCACGTCCGCGGTCGTCACCGGCCGGCCGTCGGCCCACTTGGTACCGGCCTTCAAGGTGTAGGTCAGCGCCACGCCCTGCTTGCCGTCGGCGGTCTTCTCGCGCTTGGCCAATCCGTTCTCGAAGGTCGGCAGTGTCTCGCACAGCATGCAGACCAGGGTCCAGGACGGGTCGTAGGCGGTGACCGGCCGCCGCGCCATGGACAGGATGTAGGTCTTGGCCAGCATGGAATCGATGGACGGATGGAAGGTCGACGGGAACTGCGTCAGCCCGATCACCAGCTCGTCCTTGGCCGCGCGGGCGGGGGCGGCCAGTCCCAGCGTCACGGCGGCGGCCAGGCAGAGCAGGCGAAGGGCGTTCGTCATCATGCGTCCCGGATGGCGGTTGGCGGATGCCGGATGGTAGCACCGCCGCCGGGGCGCGTCAGCGCTTCGAACGGGTTGTGCGCATGAAAAGGCTCCCCCGCCGCGAGGGCGGGGGAGCCGGAAGGCCGGAGGGAACGGGCGGGGAAGGGAAGCCCCTCCGGACCTGTCTACTTGACGCCGTCCTTGGCGGCGTCGGGAGCGGTGCTGTACGGGCACCACGGCGGCAGCTTCGAGGTGTCGACCTTGCCGTCGGGACCGATGGCGGCGGCGCCGGGGCCATAGCCGCGCATGCCGGGGCCGAAGCCGCGTCCGCGCATCATGCCGGGGCCGGCGGGCAGTTCGCCCTTTTCCCACGCCTGCACCATCTGCTCGTGGCGCCAGCCGGGACCGTAACCCGGACCGAAGGCCTTGGGAGCGGTCGCGTCCTGGGCGGCGGCGGTGCAGCCGGCGACGAGCAGGACGGAGGCCAGGGCGACGATGGTCTTGGTGAGGGTCTTCATGGCATCCTCCTCTGCTCGAGGGATTGTTTCCATGGCTCCATTAGACCTCCGCACGGTATCCCGATGATGTCGGCCGCCATCTTGTTTCGTAACGGAGTGTATCTGGCCGCCCTGCTGGGCGCGGCGTCGGCCCCGGCCGCCGAGCTGCCCGAGATGGTGGCGGTGCCAGGCCTGGGTTTCTCCATCGCCCGCACCGAGGTGACGGTGGGGCAGTGGGCGGCCTGCGTCGAGGCGATGGCCTGCCCGCCGCGCAAGCCCCGCTGGGCCGATCCCGGCATGCCCATGACCGACGTCACCGCCGCCGACGCCGAGAGCTTCACCTTCTGGCTCGGCGAGGTCACCGGCCGCCACTACCGGCTGCCCAGCGAGGACGAATGGGAGGCCGCCGCCCGCGCAGGGACCGTCACGCCGTGGCCGTGGGGCGAGGCCATGGCGCCGGGACGGGCGGTGTGCCACCTGTGCGATCCCCATCACGCTGGCGGCCCGGCCCCGGCGGGCAGCATGGCGCCCAATCCGCTGGGCCTGCTCGACATGCACGGCAATGTCTGGGAATGGACCGCCGATTGCTGGAGCGGCGACTGCCGCGTCCGCGTGGTCAAGGGCGGCGCCTGGACGGTGGCGGCGTTCCAGACCCGCTCGGGCGCCAGCGCCCCCCGCGACGCCCGCGCGCGCGGCTACGACGTCGGCTTCAGGGTGGTGGTTTCCGACTGAACCTCGGCCTCGGCGGTGGGCGGATGCTTCACGCCGTACTTGGCGGCCAGTGCCCGGCTTTCCTTTTCCAGCACCTGTACCCGCACCCGGGCCACGCCGGCGCGGAAGAAGCCCAGCATCTTGGCCGCCTTCTTGGACACGTCGAGGATGCGTCCGGAAATGAACGGTCCCCGGTCGTTGACGCGCAGCGTCAGCGCCCGGCCGTTGTCCAGGTTGGTGACGCGGATGACGCTGGGCAGCGGCAGGGTGGTGTGGGCGGCGGTCAGGTCGTTCTCGTCGAACAACTCGCCGTTGGCGGTCAGCTTGCCGTGGAAGTTGGGGCCGTACCACGACGCCTCGCCGGTGGCGTCATAGCGGTAGTCGACCTCGGGCGTGTAGAGCACGCCCCGGATCCGGTAGGGCTCGCCCACCTTGTAATGGCCGCCTGGCTTGGGCTTGGCCAGGCGCGGGCGCGGGTCGGGCGGACCGCTCAGCACGGGCTCGGCGGCCGGCGGTTCGGGCGCCTGGGAGCAGGCTGCGGCCAGCAGGGCCAGCAGCATCGCGATGGAACGTAGCCCCCTTGGCATCGCCGGGTCCTCCCTCGAAAGGCTTGGACCAGCATAAGCGCAAGGAAAGGGGGCGAATCAACGAAAGTGGCGGCGCGCCACAATTTGGACACGGTCACGACAGCTGGATATAGGCCCACAGCGCGATGGTCGGCAGCACCCCGGCCAGGACGAACACGGTCAGCCCGGCCTCGACCTGCTTCCAGAAGAAATCGCGGCGGTCGACCTCCAACTGCGCCAAATACCACTCCTTGACCGTGGCCCGGTCCGGCTCGGGAAACGACGAAGCGAAGCTGTCGGCCTGTTCTTCAGCGGAATACAATTCTGTCATGGCCTATGCCCAAAAATACCAGCCCATCCAAGATGATTCATACTCCGGCGATGGTAAAGAAATCAACAATGCCAGATTGTGTCAAATTTTATACATTTCTTCTACTTGCGTCATAACCGGGGCTGGTGTCGCCACGAAGCTTGCGCTATCATTGCGTGTCGACTTTCGTGGGAGGAGAGAATGACCAACCAGTTCATCGGGCGGGCGGCCCGCCTGTGCGACGGCGACATCGACCGCGCGGCGGCCGAGCTGGGCTGCGACCGGGGCGCAATCCTGGCGGTGGTGCACGTGGAGTCGGCCGGTGGCGGCTTCCTGCCCGACGGCCGGCCCAAGATCCTGTTCGAGGCGACGGTGTTCCACCGGCTCACCGGTGGCCGCTATGACCAGTCGGCCCCCGACATCTCGTCGCCGACCTGGAACCGCGCCCTCTACAAGGGCGGGGCGGCAGAATACGACCGGTTGATGCAGGCGATGGCGCTGGACGAGGCCGCGGCGCTGCAATCGGCCAGCTGGGGCATGTTCCAGGTGATGGGCGGAAATTTCAACGCCTGTGGCTTCGCGACGGTGCAGGATTTCGTTACCGCCATGGTCGACAGCGAGGGCGCCCAACTCGAAGCCTTCGTCGCCTTCGTCAAGTCCAGCCCTGCCATGGCCCAGGCCCTGGCCGCCCACGACTGGGCGGGCTTCGCCCGCCGTTACAACGGCCCCGGCTACGCCGCCAACCACTACGACATCAAGCTGGCCTCGGCCTATGCCCTGGCCGGCACCACCGCCCTAGCCTGAAAAGGCGAAAGGCCCTGGTCTCCCAGGGGCTGCTCCCGTGCAAGATGTGGGAGTTTCCTACGGATACTTGAAAATACCAGTGCGCGGGGCGGTATCGTCAGAAAACGCAGATTTTTCGTTTGCTGCCGCTCGGGAGGAACGGCGGCCACGGCCAGGAGGGCGGACTGGTTCTTGTCCAGGCCCGCCTCGCGGGCCGCCTCCTTCGCCTCCGCGCCCGTCCGACCACTGGGTTCTGCTCGATATAGTTGGCATTGAAGACCAGCAGACGTCGTTCGAGCCCATTCAGCTTGGAGGGACATCCGAAGTAGGATCGGCCAAGTCCGGTCGGGTGGTCTGCCTGAATCCAGATTCCCGTCGCCGTCGCGGGGGTGGCGACCGAAAGGGCGGCGACAGTTCTTTCGGCGCGCCCTACGGCCTCACGGGAAAAACGCCATTTACGGCAATGCAGAAGCGTATGTTCTCCGCCGGAGCGCGGTCGCGCAAATCCGGGAGTCTGAAATTAGTCTTCCGGTCGCCGCCATAGGTGTTGCCAAGCACGGCGTAGAGAGCTTGGTTATTGACGATCGGTAGGGTCTGTCCGATGGCCGGGAGATAATAGCCCTCGGGGCAATAATTTGCTGCCGTCATGCAAACGGCCCCGATGTAAGGTTCCGATGGACAGGCGTCCGCTCTTGCGGGCGTGAGCGCGACCAAGGCTGCGCCGATCAGCAGGTGCGATATGACACGCTTCACCGTCTTTCCCCCTCTCAATTTAAGCAGACATTTCCCATATGGGGGTTCATCCCCTCTGATTGACGCCAAAATAGCCAAATTCCGGTCCAACCGGAAGGCGGAATGGCGCAATGGTGTCTATCATCGCAGCATGATCGCCACCTCGACCGCGTTTGCGGGCTCCTCCATAAATCTGGCTCTTCGACGCAGCAAGTGGAATTCCAGAAG
>JBFMHS010000147.1:0-4768 GCA_040751765.1 Pseudomonadota bacterium
GGGCGGCAGCTCGATGGAGAACGAGTTCTCCGGCTCGATCAGCCCCTTGGCGCGGTTGAACTTCCAATAGGTGACCGCGCCGCGATACTTCTCGTTGAACTGCTCCAGCGGAACGAAGTCGTTCTCCAGCGGAGCCGCGTACTGGGCCGCCTCGATCACATAGTCGGTGTTGGGGGACACGAAGGTGCCGCCGTGCTCCGACTTCAGGATCGGGTTCTTGACGATCTGCTTGGTCTCGAAGTCATGCAGGTCGATGACCGCGATGCGGGGGAAGTTCTTGTCGTTGATGAACAGGAACTGGCCGTCGTATTCGCCGTTGGTCTCGGAGATCGCCGGATGGTGGGTATCGCCGAACAGCACTTGGCGGCCGTCGACGGTCGAACCCTCGTCCAGGATCTTCTTCGATTCATCGTCGTAGCCGTAGCCCTGCCAGGGCTCGGGAGTGAAGACGCCGATGTACTTCAGGATGCGCATCGACGGGATGCCGTAGACGATGACCTGGCCGCTCTGGCCACCCGACGAGAAGACGACGAATTCGTCGCGCTTGCCGGTGGGCGTGTAGGTCTTGGCCGCCGCGAGGACGTCCTTTTCAGTCAACCCGCGACGCTTCATCACGTCGGACAGGCTTTCGGCGGCCCAGGCCTGGCTCGCAGCCAGTACCCCAAAGCTCGCCGTGGCGAGCAGAGCCGCCAGTTTCTTCGATCCTTTCATTTTCCCCACCTTTGAACTGTTAAAAAAAGAGATGGAGTGACCCAAACACTTCGCCGCCGAGAATGGTCCTCGGGAAATCGACCAGCCGTGACCGTGGTCAAGTCTGTATCCGCGCGGCCATGTCTTAATGGCCTCCGTCGAACCGCCAGGACTGGTCAGGAGACAGGGAATGAAGAGGAAAGGATTGGTGATGGCCGCCGGCTTCGCGGTGGCGCTCGCGGTGGTCAACGTGGCGTTGGTGCCCAACCTGAAGGCCGCCGATCCGGTCGAGGAGCAGGAGCGGCAGGTCACAGGGCGGTTTCTGCTCGACACCCACGACGGCCAGCGCGTCACCGCCGACAGCTTCGAGGGCTCGCTGAGGCTGATGGCCTTCGGCTACACGTTCTGCCCCGACGTCTGCCCGACGGCGCTGTCCACCATGGCCGCTGCACTCGACGAACTGGGTCCGGACGCCGGGCAGGTGGTGCCCATGTTCGTCACCGTCGACCCCGAGCGCGACACGCCGGAGCGGTTGAAGGAATACGTGGGATCGTTCGACCCTCGGTTCATCGGGCTGACCGGCACGCGGGCCATGATCGACGGCGCCGCGCGGCAGTTCAAGGTCAGCTACAAGATCCACCCTCCGGCCCAGGGCGACGATCCCGACGTCTACGTGGTCGACCACTCGGCGGGCATCTACATCATGGGGCGCCAGGGCCAGTTCCTGGCCCGTCTGGCCCACACCGCGACCGCGCGCGACGTCTCCGACCGCATTCGCCAGATCCTGGCGCGCGGAGGCTGAGGCCATGCATCGCCGTGCCTTCCTGCTGGCATCCTTGGCCGCCGCCGCCGCGCCGGCGGCGCGCGCCGCCCGTGCCCGGCAGGGCCTGTTCATCCACGAGACCCCGGTCCCCCTGCCCGCCCTGTCGGTCAAGGACGGTGACGGACGGCCCGTGGAGCTGCAATATCCGCTGGTCCTCAACCTGTGGGCCAGTTGGTGCCTGCCCTGCGTCGCCGAGTTGCCGGCGCTGGACCGCCTGAAGCCGTGGGCCGATGCGCGCGGAGTGGCGGTGGTGGCGCTGTCGCTGGACCGCGCCGGTGCGGCGGCGGTGCGCCCGGCCTATGGCCGCATCGGCGTCACCAACCTGGCCGTCCACACCGACGACACCCGGCTGGCGGCCGAGACCCTGAAGGCGCCGGTTCTGCCGGTGACGGTGCTGGTCGACCGCCAGGGCCGCGAGGCCGCCCGCTATGTCGGCCCCGCCGCCTGGGACCAGGCCCGCGACCTGGTGACGGCGCTGGCCGAGGGCCGGCCGATCACCGCCGCCATGGCCCCGCCCCCGGCCAAGCACACCGGCGCTGCACCTTAGCTTCATGATTTCGCCCTCGCCGGGCGCCCACATCCGTGGGCTTGGCCGCGCCCGCAATGGGCGCTAGGGCGGCGCGCCCCAGAGGCGCGCCGCCCTTCCCGTCAGTGCCCGGCATGGGCCATGGGCGCCATGGCTCCCATGGCCTTGACCGGCATCGCCACCTCGATGGAACCCGCCTTCTCGAAGGTCAGCGTCACCGGCACGGTGTCGCCCTCCTTCAACGGCGCGTGCAGGCCCATGAACATGACGTGATCGCCACCTGGCTTCAGCTCGGCGCGGCCGCCGGCCGGCACGGCGATAGCCTCCACCTGGCGCATCATCATCAGGTCGCCTTCCTTGATGTGGGTGTGCAGCTCGACCTTCTTGGAAATGGTCGCGGCGGCGGCGACCAGGCGGTCGTCCTGCTTGCCGGTGTTGGTGATGGTCAGGAAGCCGGCCCCGGCCTGGGCCATCTTCGGCGAGGCGCGCAGGAAGGCGCCCGACACCTCGATGTCGGCGGCGGCGCAGGGAAGGGCGATCATCGCCGCGACGGCGGCGCTGAGAATGGTCTTCATGGAATTGGTCCCTTGGAATGATGGCGGAAGCGATAGACGCTCAGGCCGCCGGGGGCGCGCGGGGAAGCTTGTGACGGGAGGCGTCCCGGCCGGCGGCGCGAGGCGGGTCGGCGGTCTCGAAGGCCACTGCCGCATCCCTGGTGGGGATGTGAAGTGTTTGGGGCGGCAGCGCCCCCTTGGCCAGACTCGCCGCCTGACAGATCAGGCAACAGCCGTCGCCCTTGGCGGAGGCCTCCCCGCCCGGGATCAAGGGATCCTCGCCGGGCTGGGGAACGTGGCAGATGAACGCGCCCAGCGGGCCGAGGGCGAGGTCGTCGGAGACCTTCGCCATCAGGGCCAGCGCGGGCGTCGCCGATTGCAGCGCGAAACCGGCCAGGACGAGCACGACCAGCCACTCGCGCACGGCGCCGCGCGCGAGAAGCGATCCCATCCATCCCTGCCAGAATTTCCGCCGCATGGGCTGTTCCTCCGCCTGGGATAGTGGGGGCGCGGCACGCCTTTCGCTTTGACCGTGGTCAAGAGGTTGGACGACGAGCAACCGCGTGTGCATAGTGGAAAGGGGTTCGATCGCGTGACGAGGGAAAGGACCGCGATGGCCGACAACGATCACAGCCTGGGATCATCCATCGGCGGCATCTGGAGCCAGTTGGCCGCCGTCGCCACCGACATCGCCAAGATCTCCTCGCGGTTCCAGGAACAGTCCCGCAAGGTCGAATCCCTAAGCCATGCCGCCAACGGGCTGGCCAACGCCAACACCCGCATCGGCGAAACCGCCGAACTTGCCAAGCAGGTCTCCGACACCGTCGGCGACCTGACCGAATCCTCGCGCGCCACGCTGCAGGAGGCCAAGGACCAGATCCAGGCGCTGGTCGACGGCGTCAAGCGCACCGAGGAACACCTTGCCGCCCTGGTGGGAGCGCTGTCGCAGGTGGGCGGCGTCGCCGACCGCATCGAGGGCATCGCCCGCCAGACCCGCATGCTGGCGCTCAACGCCACCATCGAGGCCGCCCGTGCCGGCGAGATGGGCAAGGGCTTCGCGGTGGTCGCCAACGAGGTCAAGAGCCTGGCCGCCCAGACCAGCGACGCCACCCACGTCATCGCCGAGATGGTGGAGCAATTGGCCGATCTGAGCGGACGTGTCGGCGAGGAGAACGCCGCCAGCCTGGGCCGGGTCGACTCGGTGATGGCGGCCACCGACAACATGGGCGACGCCGTCGACGACCTGCAGACCCTGTTCGGGCTGCTGGAGACCCATATCGCCGAAATCGTCCATACCGGCCATTCCGGCGACAGCGACCGCGCCCAGGTCGCCAACGACATCGCCGGCATCAGCGCCGACATCATCGAGGAGACCGCCCAGCTGGGCGCCGCCAACGCTCGCCTCGACCACCTGATGGCCGACACAGAGTCGCTGATCGCCATCGCCTATGAGAAGGGCCTCGACCTGCCCGACGCCCCGTTCATCCGCATGGCCCAGGACGCCGCCGCAAAGGTTTCGGCGCTGTTCGAACAGGCGCTGGCCGACGGGCGCCTGGGCATGGACGATCTGTTCGACGAGGCCTACCGCCCCGTCGAGGGCACCGATCCACGCCAGTTCCTGACCCGGTTCACCGGCTTCACCGACGCGGCGCTGCCCGCCATCCAGGAACCCCTGCTGGCCCTGGACCAGCGCATCGTGTTCTGCGCCGCGGTCGACCGCAACGGCTACCTGCCGACCCACAATGAACGCTATTCCCAGCCCCAGCGGCCGGGTGACGCGGAATGGAACACCGCCAACTGCCGCAACCGCCGCATCTTCGACGACCCAGCCGGGCTGGCGGCGGCCCGCAACACCGAACCGTTCCTGCTCAAGACCTATCGCCGTGACATGGGCGGCGGCCAGACGGCGATGATGAAGGACTGCTCGGCTCCGATCGTGGTGCGGGGCCGCCACTGGGGCGCCTTCCGCATGGGCTATCTCTAGCCTGCAGCCGCTTCCAGGACCGCGCGGGGCTCGACCGCCGGCTCCGGCCGGCAACGGATGGGCGGGAAGCCGACGCTGACCGTGGTGCCCCGGCCGGGATCGCTGTCCAACATCAGCCAGCCGCCATGCATCTCCATCAGCCGCTTGGCCAGGGGAAGCCCCAGCCCGGTGCCCTCCTTCGAAAGGTCGTG
>JBFMHS010000147.1:4778-16577 GCA_040751765.1 Pseudomonadota bacterium
GATGGAACGGCGTCAACACCTTGGGGATTTCATCGGGCGCTATGCCGATGCCGGTATCGGTGACGCGCAGCACCACCCCGCCGTCACGCACCGACGCCGTGACCGCCACCCGCCCGCCGCGCGGCGTGAACTTCACCGCGTTGGAGATCAGGTTGAGCGCCACCTGCTTGACCTTGGTGGCGTCGCAGAGCACGGGCGGCAGCCCGACCGGCGCCTCCAGGTCCAGGGCGACGCCGGACCGGCGCGCCTGCTCGCGCAGCAGCCGGTGGCAACTGACCAGCACCGTCACAAGGTCGGTGACGGTCTCGTGCAGGACCAGCCGGCCCGCCTCGATCCGCGACAGTTCGAGCACATCGTTGATGAGGTCCAGCAGGTGGCTGGCCGAGGCGTGGATGTCGCCGGCATATTCGGCGTATTTGGGATGGCCGAGCGGCCCCAGCATCTCCTCGCGGATGACCTCGGAGAAGCCGATGATGGCGTTGAGCGGCGTGCGCAATTCATGGCTCATATTGGCCAGGTAGGCGCTCTTGGCCATGTGGGCGGCATGCTCCTGGACCAGACGGCGGTGGGACCGCGCCACCTCCCACACCATCAGGGCAATCGCCACCACGCCGAGCCCGGCCGCCGCCAGCAGCAGCGGCGTGTGGTCCGACAGCACCTCTGCGCCGGCGGCTCCGCCCAGGACGGCGACGACGCCCACCGCGAGGGCGCTCCCGTGTCGTGATTGCATCGCCAGCCTCCGACCAAAGGTTGCAGGCCAGTTTAGCCGGACGGGGTTACACCGCGATGGAGGCTTGGTTAAGACTTGGTTAACTACTTCAGGGCTTCCAGTCGGAAAAGCCGTAGCCGTCCAGGATGGACCGCAACGCGCCCGACGCCCGCAATTCGCGGATACCCTGGTCCAGGATCGACGCCAGGCGGGCGCCGCGGCCATCCGCCGGGCTGAAGGCGATGAACAGCGCGCCGCCGGCTGTTTTGCCGGCCAGCCGAATCTTGTCGCGGTCGGGACGAGCGCGCAGCGCCCAGGTCAGGACGGCGCTGTCCTCGACCACCACGTCGACGCGGCCGGACAGCAGTTTGCTGATGTTGCGATCCAGCGCGTTCTCGCCGCCGGCGGCCTGGACCTGCCCCGGATGGGCCGCCAGCCATGCATCCACCTCGGGCGAGTAGCTGTAGTCCAGGATGCTGCCGACCTTGCGGCCCGCCAGCGAGTCAAGCCCGGCATAGGCCCAGCCGTCATCGGCGCGGACGGCGAAGACGTTGGCCTGCCATCCCAGGGCTTCGTCATGCACCACCAGGTCGGCGGCCTCGTCGCGCAGGGCGCCCACCGCCCCGTCCGCGCGCCCCTGGCGCACCTCGGCCATGGCCCGAGCCCACGCCACCGTGCGGTACTCGACCTCGATCCCCCTGGCGGCGAAGGCCTTGGTGGCGATCTCGATCATGTAGCCGGGGCGGCCGCCCGGCGCGCAGGTATGGGGACACCAGGGATCGGCGAGCAGGACCACCTTTTCGGCCGCACCGGCCGGAATGGCCGCCGCCGACAGCAGCAGCAACGCCACAAGGAGGGATCTCATCAAGGTTCGGCTCCGGACATGCCGGCGTATCGTACCGCCAACCGGGCGGCACGCATAGGCTGGCCTTCGCCGCGCGCCCTGCTATGGTGATCGCCGGACCAACCACCATGGGGGTGACGGCGGATGCGATCGATGCCGAGGGCGCGCATGGCCCTGACCTGGCTGGCATTCATCCTGCTGTTCGTGGCGTTGGACCGGCTGAGCTACGTCCACGCCTTCCACGGACTGGCGATCACCCCGTGGAACCCCAACACCGGCCTGGCCTTCGCTTTCCTGATGCGGGCCGGCTGGCGCCAGGCCCTGCCCGTCGCCGTCGCCGCCATCGCCGCCGACCAGTTGGTGCGCGGCACGCCGCTGGCGGTTTCGCTGCCCACCGAGGCGCTGTATGCCGGCGTCTACGCCGTGGCGGCGCGGCTGCTCGACGAGAGGTTCGGCATCGGCCTGGTCTTGGAGCGGCCCCGCCAGTTCACGGTCTTCTTCGCGGTGGCGGCGGTGGCGGCGGCGGTGGTCGCTCTGGGCCGGGTGGTGTTGGCCTCGGGCCTGCCGGAATTCGAACCCGCCTGGGTCGAGGAGATGCTGCTGCGCCAGTGGGTGGGCGACCTGATCGGCATCGCCCTGTTCGCGCCGCTGTTCCTGCTGCTGGCGGCGGCGAGGAGGCGGATCGACGCGCCGTCGCCCGAGCGGCTGGGCCAGATCGCCCTGACCATCGCCGTGGCCGGCCTGGTGTTCGGCTTCGAGGCCACCGACGAGTTCCAGTTCTTCTACCTGTTCTTCCTGCCGGTGATCTGGCTGGCGTTGCGCGGCGGCCTGGGGCCGACTCTGGTCGCCATGGCCCTGATCCAGTGCGCCATGATCGCCGCGACCACCTTGCGCGACATGGATGACGGCCGCGTCGCCGCCCTGCAATTCCTGATGCTGACACTGGTGCTGACCGGCAGCCTGATGGCGGCCACCGCCGAGGCCCGCCTGCGCGCCGAACTGGCCATCCGCGAGCGCATGAACGAATTGGCGCGCATGAGCCGCATCCACACCTCGAACGAGATTGCCGCCGGCCTCGCCCACGAGTTGAAGCAGCCCATGCTGGCCATGGTCAACTATGTCGGCGCCGCCTGCCGCCTGCTCGAACGCGACCCGCCCGACGTGCCCGAGGCACTGAAGCTGATGCGGCACACCGACGCCCAGGTCATGCGCGCCGACGGCATCATCCGTCGCATGCGCGACTTCACCCGCAAGGGCGAGATCCAGGTCGCGCGGGTCGATCTGGCGGCCGTGGCGCGTGAAGCGTTGGACCTGGTGGACCCGCTGGCGCGGCGCCACGGCGTCGCCATCGACCTCAAGGCCGCCGCCGCCCTGCCGCCGGTGATGGCCGACGGGGTGCAGGTGCTGCAGGTGCTGGTCAATTTGGTGTCCAACGCCGTCCTGGCCATCGCCGACGCCGACAGCCCCGAGCGGGTGGTGTTCGTCGATGCCCGTTCCCAGGACCCTGCGACGGTGCTTGTGGAGGTCTCCGACACCGGCCCCGGCCTGGCCGGCGAGGCGGTGGAAACCATCTTCGAGCCGTTCGTCTCCACCCGTCCCGACGGCATCGGTGTGGGGCTTGCCATCAGCCGCGCGATCGTCGAGGCTCATGGCGGCCGCCTGTGGCACGACGATCCCGTGCCGGGGCGCGGCGCCACCTTCCGCTTCACCCTTCCCGTCGAGGGCGCCCAGGATGAGTGCTGAAATCTGGATCGTGGACGACGACGACGCCGTGCGCGATTCGCTGTCCGCCCTGCTGAAAGGCGAAGGCTACGCCGTCAGAACCTTCGCCTCCGCCCGCGAGTTCCTGGACTTCGCCCACGAGGGCATGCGCGGCTGCCTGCTCAGCGACGTGCGCATGCCCGGCCTGTCGGGCCTCGACCTGCAACGCCGCCTGCACGAGATGGGCATCCGGGTTCCCACCGTGTTCATCACCGGTCATGGCGACGTCCCCATGGCGGTGCAGGCGCTGAAGGCCGGCGCCGCCGACTTCATCGAGAAGCCCTTCCCCAACAAGGTGCTGCTGGACAGCCTGGCCGAGGCGATGGCCGGCGCCAGCGTCGCCAGCGACCGCGAGCGCGTCGCCGGCATCCGCGCCCGCTACGCCCTGCTGACCGAGCGTGAACGGCAGGTGATGGCGCTGGTGGTCGACGGCCACTCCAACAAGGAGGTCGCCGCCAGCCTGGGCATCAGCCCGCGCACGGTGGACATCCATCGCACCCATGTGATGGAGAAGATGAAGGCCGACAGCCTGCCCGACCTGGTGCGCCAGGCGCTGCTGATCGGATAGGTCCTTTCACCTAGTCCGACCCTTGTAGGCGACCGAGCGAATTGGCGTCGAAGGGGGATTTCATCGACTCTCTGGAGGGAGGGCGCTTGGTGCCCGCGAACCCCGGAGGGTCGAAATGCGCAGGGATTCCGTGGCGATCCTGGTCGGTGACGAGCCGACCCGCGACCTGTTCGCCTGCTGGCTGCGCGACGGCGGCGGGGCCGTCACCGTCCTCGACGACAGCGACGACGTGCTCGCCGCCCTCGCCGCCATCGACGTCGGAGTGGTGGTCACTGACCGGCTCTACCGCATCGGGTCGGGCCAGGCGACGCTGCAGGAGATTCGCCAACGCTTCCCCGGCATCAAGGTGGTGGTGGTGCCGGTGCGCGGCTACCTCGACGGCGACCTCGAGCGCCTGGCCTGGGTGGTCGGCGCCGACGCCGTGCTGTCCGGTCCCCTGAGCCGCAAGGCGGTCACCCAGGTCCTGTCGTGATGGGACGCGCGGTCAGTCTCGCCGTGGTGATGGCGCTGCTGTGGCTGGCGCTGTCCGGTCATTTCGAGCCCTGGCTGCTGGGCCTGGGCGGGGCCTCGGCCGTGCTGGTGGCCTGGATCGCCCACCGCCTGGAGGCCGTCGACCACGAGGGTCATCCTTTGCACCTGGCCCCACGCGGACTCGGCTACTGGCCGTGGCTGATGGTGGAGATCGTCAAGGCCAACCTGGACGTCGCCCGCGCCATCCTGTCCAGCCCGGCCTCGGTGGATCCCAGTGTGTTCCGGGTCAAGGCCGGCCAGCGCGACGAACTGGGCCTGGTCATCCACGCCAACTCCATCACCCTGACCCCCGGCACGGTGACCATGGATGTCGAGCCCGATGGCTGGCTGACCGTGCACGCCCTGACCCCCGCCACCCGCGCCGGCGTCGAAAGCGGCGAAATGGATCGCCGCGTCAGCCGCTTCGTGGGAGACACCTGATGTTCGCCGCCGCCGCCTTCGCCCTGCTGGTCGCCATGGGCATGGCCCTGGTCCGCGCCCTGATGGGTCCCACCGTCTACGACCGCATCCTGGCGGTGAACGCCTTTGGCACCAAGACGCTGCTGATGATCGCGGTGGTGGGCTTCCTGACCGAGCGGCCCGAGTTCCTCGACATCGCGCTGGTCTATGCGCTGATCAACTTCATCGGCACGGTGGCGGTGACCAAGTTCGTCCGTTTCCGCAGCCTGGGCCACCCCGTGGGCGACGCGCCGGAGGGCGAGATATGAGCCTGATCCTCGACCTCGCCGCCTGGGCCGCCATCGGCGCCGGCTCGGTGTTCATCCTGGTCGGCACGCTGGGCCTGCTGCGCCTGCCCGACGTATTCACCCGCCTGCACGGCGCCGGCATGACCGACACCCTGGGCGCCGGCCTGCTGGTGGCCGGCATGCTGATGCAGACCACCGACTGGCTGGTGGCGGCCAAGCTGGTGCTGATCCTGGTCTTTTTGGCCTTCACCAGCCCGATGACCTCGCATGCCCTGGCCCGCGCCGCCCTGCATGCCGGCCTCCAGCCGTGGACGAGGGACAAGGCATGATCGAACTGCTCGACATCGCCGTGCTGTCCATGATGGTGGTTTCCGCCGTCGCGGTGCTGTGGCTGCGCAACCTGTTCGCGGTGGTGATGCTGTCGGGCGCCTACAGCCTGCTCGCTGCCACGCTTTACGTCCTGCTCGACGCCGTCGACGTGGCCTTCACCGAGGCCGCCGTCGGCGCCGGCATCGCCACCGTGCTGATGCTGGGCACCCTGACCATGGTACCGCACCAGGAGAAGGAGACCCGGCGCGGCTCGCTGGGCGGGCTGATGGTGGTGGCCGCCACCGGCGCGCTGCTCGTCTACGCCACCTTGGACATGCCCGAGTTCGGCGATCCCGACGCCCCCATCCACCGCCACGTGGTTCCCCGCTACATGCAGGACTCGCCGACCGAGGTGGGGCTGCCCAACGTGGTGACCTCGGTGCTGGCCAGCTATCGCGGCTACGACACCCTGGGCGAGACCACGGTGATCTTCACAGCCGCCATCGGGGTGATGGCGCTGCTGGGTTGGGGCCGGAGGAAGAAGCCATGAGGGAGAAGCCCATCCTCCGCGTCGGCACCAAGCTGCTGATCCCGTTCATCCTGCTGTTCGCGCTCTATGTCCAGTTCCATGGCGACTTCGGCCCCGGCGGCGGCTTCCAGGCCGGCGTGATCTTCGCCTCGGGCTTCATCCTGTACGCGCTGGTGTTCGGCATCGCCAACGCCCGCGCAGCGCTGCCCGCCGGCCTGCGCCGGCAGATCATGGCGCTGGGGGTGCTGCTGTACGCCGGAGTGGGCGTGGTCGGGATGCTGGCCGGAGGCAACTTCCTCGACTACTCGGTGCTGTCCGACACCCCCACCACCGGCCAGCACATCGGCATCTTCCTGGTCGAACTGGGGGTGGGCATGAACGTCTTCGCCACCATGGCGACCATCTTCTTCGTCTTCGCCTCGCGCGATCCCAGCGCCAAGGAGGATGGCTGATCCCATGGAAGTCCCCGGCCTGTTCAATTACTGGATGGCGGTGGTGCTGATGATGGCGGGGCTGTACGCCGTCATCGCGCGCGGCAACCTGGTCAAGAAGATCGTCGGGCTGGGCGTGTTCCAGATTTCGGTCTTCGTGCTCTACATCACCATGGGCAAGGTCGAGGGCGGCACCGCGCCGATCCTGGGCGACGGCATCACCGTCTATTCCAACCCCCTGCCCCACGTGTTGATCCTGACCGCCATCGTGGTTGGCGTGGCGACCACCGCGCTGGGGCTTGCGCTGGTGGTGCGCATCCGCGAGAGCTTCGGGACCATCGAGGAGGACGAGCTCCAGGCCATCGAGGAGGGCGAAGCGTGACGCTGCACGACCACCTTCCCGCCCTCGCCGTGGTGGTGCCGCTGATGGCGGCGCCGGTCATCGTGGCCCTGCGCCGGCCCACCGCCGCCTGGGCGGTGGCGGTGGCGGTCAGCTGGGCCTGCCTCGCCATCTCGGGCCAACTGCTGCAATCGGTGCTGGCCAACGGTCCGTTCAGCTACCTGCTGGGCGGCTGGGCGGCGCCGTGGGGCATCGAGTACCGCGTCGACCCGGTGGACGCCTTCGTGCTGGTGATCGTCTCGGCCATCGCCGCGGTGGTGTCGCTCTACGCCAAGACCAGCGTCGCCAAGGAGATCGAACCGGACAGGCAATATCTGTTCTACGCCATGTACGTGCTGTGCCTGTGCGGCCTGCTGGGCATGGCGATCACCGGCGACGCCTTCAACGTCTTCGTGTTCCTCGAGATCTCGTCGCTGTCCACCTATGTGCTGGTCGCCCTGGGCCGCGACCGCCGGGCGCTGACCGCCGCCTTCCGCTACCTGGTACTGGGCACGGTGGGCGCCACCTTCTACGTCATCGGCGTCGGCCTGGCCTACATGATGACCGGCACGCTGAACATGGCGGACATGGCCGAACGACTGCCGGCGGTGGCGCACACCTCGACGGTGCGGGCGGCGCTGGCCTTCCTGGTCGTCGGCATCGGCCTCAAGATGGCGGCCTTCCCGCTGCATCTGTGGCTGCCCAACGCCTATGCCCACGCCCCCTCGGTGGCCACCGCCTTCCTGGCCGGCACCGCGACCAAGGTGTCGGTCTACGTGCTGCTGCGCATCGTGCTGGGGGTGTTTGGCGGTACCGGCCTGCTGACCGCCTTGCCGCTGACCGAGTTACTGATGACCATGGCGCTGGCCGGAATGTTCGTCGGCTCGGCGGTGGCGATCTGGCAGCCCGACCTCAAGCGGGCGCTGGCCTATTCCTCGGTGGCGCAGATCGGCTACATCCTCTTGGGCATCGCCTTCCTGAGCGAGACCGGGCTGGCAGCGGCCATCGTGCACCTGTTCAATCACGCGGTGATGAAGACGGCGCTGTTCCTGGCGTTGGGCGCCATCGTCTTCCGCCTTGGCTCGGCGCGCATCGAGGACGTCGCCGGCATCGGCCGGCGCATGCCGCTGACCATGGCTGCGGTACTTGTGGCGGGCCTGTCGCTGATCGGCGTGCCGCTGACGGTGGGCTTCGTCAGCAAGTGGTATCTGGTCGAGGCGGCCATCGGCGCCGGCCTGTGGCCGGTGGCGGTGGCGATCCTGCTCAGCTCGCTGCTGGCGGTGGCCTATGTCTGGCGCATCGTCGAGGCGGCGTGGTTCGCCAAGCCCTCGGACAAGGCCCTGGCCGCCACCGAGGCTCCCACCGCCCTGATCATCCCCACCTGGACCATGGCCGGCGCCGCCGTGTGGTTCGGCGTCGACGCCACCGGCACCATCGGCGTGGCCCGCGCCGCCGCCGCCGCCCTTCTGAAGGGAGTGGCGCCGTGACCCCGCCCGTGCTGATGCTTCTCGCCCTGTTGCTGCCGCTGGTCGCGGTGGGGCCGATCCTGATGGCCCGACGCAATCCCAACCTGCGCGAGGCGGTGAGCCTGGCGGCGGCGGTGCTGCTGTTCCTGGTGGTGCTGGGTCTGTTCGGCCCGGTCGCCTCGGGCCAGCGCCCCGAGCTGGTGCTGGTGGAGATGCTGCCCGGCCTGTCGCTGGCGCTGAAGCTGGAGCCGCTGGGCATGCTGTTCGCGCTGGTGGCCTCGGCGCTGTGGCCGGTGACGACGCTTTATGCCGTCGGCTACATGCGCGGCCACCACGAGAAGAACCAGACCCGCTTCTACGCCTTCTTCGCCATCGCCATCTCGGCCGCCATGGGCATCGCCATGGCCGGCAACATGCTGACCCTGTTCGTGTTCTACGAGGTGCTGACCATCTGCACCTTCCCGCTGGTCACCCATGCCGGCACCCCCGAGGCCAAGAAGGCCGGCCGGGTCTATCTGGGCATCCTGATCGGCACCTCGGTGGTGTTCCAGCTGCTGGCCATCGTGTGGACCTGGGTCGCGGCCGGCACCCTGGACTTCGCCCCCGGCGGCATCCTGGCAGGCAAGGTCTCGGACGGCGCGGTGGCGGTGCTGTTCGCCCTTTATGTCTTCGGCGTCGGCAAGGCGGCGGTGATGCCCTTCCACCGCTGGCTGCCGGCGGCCATGGTCGCCCCCACCCCGGTCAGCGCCCTGCTGCACGCGGTGGCGGTGGTCAAGGCCGGCGTGTTCACCGTCCTCAAGGTTACCGTCTACGTCTTCGGCCTCGACCTGCTGGCCGCCACCGGCGGCGGCGCCTGGCTGGTGTGGGTGGCGGGCTTCACCATCGTGGTCGCCTCGCTGGTGGCGCTGACCAAGGACAACCTCAAGGCCCGGCTGGCCTATTCCACCATCTCGCAGCTGTCCTATGTGGTTCTTGGCGCGGCCATCCTGGCGCCGGTCTCGGTGCTGGGCGCCGCCGTCCACATCGCGGCCCATGCCCTCGGCAAGATCACCCTGTTCTTCGCCGCCGGCGCGGTGATGGTGGCAAGTCACAAGACCGAGGTCAGCCAACTGGCCGGCATCGGCCGGCGCATGCCGTGGACCATGGGCGCCTTCGCCATCGGCGCGCTGTCGATGATCGGCCTGCCGCCGACGGCAGGCTTCGTCAGCAAGTGGTACGTGCTGAACGGCGCGGTGGAGACCGGCCAGATGCTGGCGGTGGCGGTGGTGGTTGCCAGCACTTTGCTCAATGCCGGCTATTTCCTGCCCATCGTGTATTCGGCCTTCTTCGGTCGTGAGGTCCACGACGGCCACCACCACCATGCCCACGGGGAGGCACCGTGGCCGTCGGTGGTGGCTCTGACCATCACGGCGGCCGGCACGGTGGCGCTGTTCCTGATGCCCGACTGGGCCATCGGTCTGGCCGGGGACCTGGTAGGGAGGCAACCATGAGCATCCAGAACAAGCCGGAGGCGGAGCTGCACTGGCTGGTGCGCCCGGCGACCATCCGCGGCCTGTGGATCGGCGGCCTGGCCCTGCTGGCCGGTTTCGTCGCCGCCGGGGCCTTCGTCCACGGCCATGCCAATTTCGGCATCGACGGCACGTTCGGCTTCAACGCCTGGTACGGCTTCGCCACCTGTGCCGCCATGGTGGTGGGGGCCAAGGCGCTGGGCGTGGTGCTGAAGCGCAAGGACACCTATTATGACCGCTGACGTGCTGCCGCCCGCCCTGACCATGATGGCCGGCGCCCTGGCGCTGCCGTTCCTGCGCGGCCCGGCGCGCGCGGCCGCGATCTTGCTGGTGCCGCTGCTGGCGCTGGCGCAGGTGTGGGCGCTGCCCGACGGCCCCGCCTTCACCGTGGCTTTCCTCGACCACGCCCTGACGCCGGTGAAGGCCGACGCGCTGAGCCGCCTGTTCGCCACCGTGTTCCTGCTGATGGCCGCCGGTGGCGGCCTGTTCGCCCTGAACCAGAAGGCGGTGGTCGAGCTGTCGGCCGCCTTTGCCTACGCCGGCGGCGCCGTCGGCGTGGCCCTGGCCGGCGACCTGATCACCGTGTTCGTGTTCTGGGAGCTGATGGCGGTGGCCTCGACCCTGGTGCTGTGGGCCGAGGGCGGCGAGCCGGCCGCCCGCGCCGCACGCCGCTACGTCATGGTCCATCTGCTGGGCGGCGTGGTGCTGATGGTCGGCATCATCGCCCACGTCTCCGCCACCGGCTCGGTGGCCTTCGCGGCCATGCGGCCCGAGTCGCTGGGCACCTGGCTGATCCTGGCCGGCTTCCTGATCAATGCCGGAGCGCCGCCGTTTTCGGCCTGGCTGCCCGACGCCTATCCCGAGGCCTCGTGGTCGGGCACCGTCTTCCTGTCCGCCTTCACCACCAAGACCGCCGTCTACGTGCTGATCCGGGGCTTCCCCGGCGCCGAGATCCTGGTCTTCGTCGGCCTGTTCATGGTGTTCTACGGCATTGTCTACGCGCTGCTGGAAAACGACATGCGGCGCATCCTCGCCTATTCCATCGTCAACCAGGTCGGCTTCATGGTGACCGGCATCGGCATCGGCACCGAGATGGCGCTGAACGGCGCCGCCGCCCATGCCTTCACCCACATCATCTACAAGGCGCTGCTGCTGATGAGCGCGGGATCGGTGCTGTTCATGACCGGCAAGCGCAAATGCACCGACCTGGGCGGGCTGTTCCAGAGCATGCCGCTGACCACCATTTGCGGCACCATCGGCGCGCTCGCGATCTCGTCCTTCCCGTGGACCTCGGGCTTCGTGTCGAAGTCGATGATCGGCCAGGCCGCCGCCGACCAAAGCCTGGCCTTCGTGTGGTTCATGCTGACGGCGGCCTCGGCGGGGGTGTTCCTGCACGCCGGCATCAAATTCCCGTGGTTCGTGTTCTTCCAGAAGGATTCCGGGCTCAGGCCGCCGGACCCGCCGTGGAACATGCGTGCCGCCATGGTGCTGTTCGCGGGACTGTGCATCGGTATCGGCGTGTTCCCCGGCGCGCTCTACGCGCTGCTGCCCCACGCCACCGCCTACGAGCCCTACACCCCGGCCCATGTGGTGGAGATGCTGCAACTGCTGGGCTTCTCGGGGCTGGCCTTCTTCGTGCTTCTGCCGCTGATGAAGCGCACGCTGACCATCACGCTGGACACCGACTGGCTGTACCGCCGCCTGGGGCCCGAGCTGGTGCGGGTGATTGGAGGCGGCATCGTCGCCTTCGACCGTGCCATGCGCAAGGCCGCCCACCTGTCGCTGCGCCGCCTGCTCGACCTCGCCGCGCGCACCCACGGCCGGAGCGGCGTCTTCGCCCGCACGGCCTCGTCGAGCCTAATGACCATGTTGACGCTGGTGGTGCTGGCCGGCCTCCTGGCGACGGTGTACGGCTAGCGTCCAACAGCCATCCGACATCCCCCCCGACCATCGCGGCCAGCACGGCGGCGATCAGCTCGGCGTCGGGGGGCAGCGGCAGGTATTCCTTGGCCCCGGCCTTGATGGCGCGCACGGCGGCCGAGGCGTCGGAAGCGATGCCGCAGGCGATCACGGGGACC
>JBFMHS010000148.1:0-4902 GCA_040751765.1 Pseudomonadota bacterium
CGGCCCCAAGGCCTGCGAGGCCATCGGCCACACCATGGTCGGCCACTTCGCCACCCGGCTGGAGACCGAGGCCCGCAAGGCCGGCGGGGCGCTCTCCGCCGATCAGATCCGCGCCCTGGCCGACCGCTTCCTGGCCGAGGAGCACGGCCGCTTCGGCACCGTGTTCCGCCGCTCCTACGACACCTGCACCGCCACCCGCGAGGCCGGCAAGTGGGAGAGCGCGCGGCGGCGTCCGTTCGATCGCATGCTGATGAAGACCTTCGCGCCTCTGTTCCCGCCGCGTCAAGGCGACGACGGCGGCCAGGGGGTGTTGAGCCGGCGCATGATCCCCGGCTTCAACCTGGCCATCGACAAGATGATCGGCCCCATGCTCTACGAGCAGTGCCAGCGGAAAAGCCAGGGCATCCTCGACCGCCACCGCATGGCCAACGGTGCCTACGACTGGGAGGCCGTGCACGCCGATCCCGAGGCCCGCGCCCTGATCAACGACGTGCTGGTGGCCGTCGCCCACTATTTCGGCAACTTCCACCGCCGCCGCGACTGGTTCATGGACCTGGTCAACTCCCACCTCGCCCCCGCCCAGCCCGGCGCCGCCGACGAACACTGGCAACTCACCAACTACGGCTTCGCCGAACTGATGCACGCCCTGTTCACCGACCTGCGCACCCGGCTGCGCGCCGACCCCAAGGGGATGGCGAAACGCTACGGCGAACACACGGCCGAGGCGCTGGAGGGGTTCTTCAGGAGGCTGGATGGGGGGTGAGATGGTCCGCGTGGTGGTCGGTCTGTTCTTTGGCGCCCTTCAGGTCATTGTGGGAATAGCCATCCTGGGCGGACTGTTCCTGGGCGGCTAAGGCCGCCGTCGAGGAGGGGTGGAGGAACCCCCTGTCATCCCGGCGACGGACGGGAGAAGGGATCTCCGTCTGGCACTCTGCCAGGATGAGATCCCTCCATCCGCTCGGGAAGATTCTCAGGCCTCGAATCCCTTTCCGTCGTCCCGCAGCCAGATATAGACCGCCGGGATGACCAGCAGGGTCAGCGCCGTGCTCGACGCCAGGCCGAAGACCAGGCTGATGGCGAGGCCCTGGAAGATGGGGTCGGCCAGGATGAAGGCGGCGCCGATCATGGCCGCGGCGGCGGTCAGGAAGATGGGCTTGAACCGGGTCGCCCCCGAATCCAGCAGGGCCTGGCGCATGGTGGCGCCTTCGGCCAGGCGGTGGCGGATGAAGTCCACCAGCAGGATCGAGTTGCGCACGATGATGCCGGCCAGGGCGATGAAGCCGATCATCGAGGTGGCGGTGAAGGGGGCGCCGAACAGCATGTGGCCGATGACGATGCCGATAAGGGTCAAGGGCACCGGCACCAGGATCACCAGCGGCAGCAGGAAGCTGCCGAACTGGGCCACCACCAGCAAGTAGATGCCCAGAATGGCCACCGCGAAGGCGGCGCCCATGTCACGGAAGGTGACATAGGTGATCTCCCACTCGCCGTCCCACAGGAGCGTGGGCTTGCTCTCGTCGGCGGGCTGGCCGTGATAGGCGACCTCGATGCCGGCGGGCAGGTTGTCCTCGACCGCGAACATGCCGTAGATGGGGGCCTCGTAGCGGCCGGCCAGTTCGGCGGTGACCATCTCGGCGGCGCGGCCGTCGCGGCGGAAGATGGGCGGGCTGGCGGGCTCGTAGGACACGGTGACCACGTCGCCCAGCTCCACGGTCCCCTTGCGCGCCGGGATGGGGGTGTTGGCGAGCAACTCGCCCGGATGTTTGTCGGCCTTGGGCAGGGCGATGACGATCTGCTTGGGATTGGCGCCCTCGCCGCGATGGGAATAGCCCACGGGCACTCCGCCCATCAGGGCCTGGATGGTGTCGTAGACCGCCTGCTGCTCGACCCCGAAGAACTCCAGGCGCTCCTGGTCGATGGAGACGCGCAGGCGTTGCCAGGGGCTGGACAGGGTGTCGTCCACGTCGACCACGAAGTCGACCTTCTCGAAGGCCTGGCGCACCTGCTCGGCGGCGGCGCGGCGGCTCTCGGCGTCGGGTCCGTAGATCTCGGCCAGCAGGGTGGCGAGCACCGGCGGGCCCGGCGGCACCTCCACCACCTTGACCGAGGTGCCCTTGGGCATGGGCAGGTCGGCCAGCAGGGTGCGGGCCTCCAGCGCGATGTCGTGGCTGGCGCGGTCGCGGTCGTGGCGGTTCAGCAGGTTGAGCTGCAGGTCGCCCAGCTCCGGGCTCTGGCGCAGATAGGAATGGCGGACCAGGCCGTTGAAGTTGAACGGCGACGCTGTGCCGGCATAGGCCTGGATGCTGGTCAGCTCGGGCAGGTCCTTGAGGCGGGCGGCGGCGGCGGCCAGCACGCGGTCGGTGTCCTCGAGCGTCGAGCCCTCGGGCAGGTCGACCACCACCTGAAGCTCGCTCTTGTTGTCGAAGGGCAGCAGCTTCACCGTCACCGCCTTGAGCGGGAACATCATCATGGCGCCGAGTGTCGCCACCGTGACCCACAGCAGCAGCTTCTTCGAGCGGGTACGGCCTTCCAGCAGCGGGCGGGCGTGCTTGCGGTAGAAGTCGCCAAGACCGTCGCTGTGCCCGTGATGCTCCGAGATCGGCTTGCGTCCGGCCACCTTCAGCAGCAGCCACGGCGTGATGATCACCGCCACGAAGAACGAGAACACCATGGCCGAGGAGGCATTGGCGGGGATCGGGCTCATATAGGGCCCCATCAGCCCGGACACGAACATCATCGGCAGCAGGGCCACCACGATGGTCAGGGTGGCGACGATGGTGGGGTTGCCGACCTCGGCCACCGCCTCGACGGCGACCTTGCCGCGCTCGTCCTTGGGCCGCATGGTCCAGTGGCGGACGATGTTCTCGACCACTACGATGGCGTCGTCGACCAGGATGCCGATGGAGAAGATCAGAGCGAACAGGCTGACGCGGTTGATGGTGTAGCCCATCAGCCACGAGGCGAACAGGGTGAGCAGGATGGTGGTCGGCACCACCAGCGCCACCACCACGCCCTCGCGCCAGCCCAGCATCCAGGTGATCAGGGCGACGATGGACACCGTGGCCAGGGCCAGATGGAACAGCAGCTCGTCGGCCTTTTCGGACGCGGTCTCGCCGTAGTCACGGGTGACGGCGACCTGGATGTCGGCGGGCAGCAGCCGGGCCTTGACGGTTTCCAACCGCGACAGGATCTCCTCGGAAACCACCACCGCGTTGGCGCCGGCGCGCTTGGCGATGGCCAGGCTGACGGCGGGAACGCGTTCCAAGGTTCCGTCCGCGCCCTTGACCATGTTCCAGGCGCGGTAGTCGGGGGTCTCGCCGCCGACCACCACGCGCGCGACGTCCTTGACGTAGACCGGGCGGCCGTCGCGGGTGAGCAGCAGCAGGTTGCCGATCTCGGGGCCCTTCAGGGTCTGGCCGCCGACCACCGGCAGATGGCGGCCGGCCTCGGCGACGGCGCCGACCATGAACGAGCGGTTGGCATTCTCGACCTTGTCGACCAACTGGTTGAGCGTGACGCCGTAAAGGGCCAGCGCCTCGGGATCGGGCTCGACGCGGATCTGGTCGCGGCGGCCGCCGACGATGTAGGTCAGGCCGACATCGTTCACCTTGACCAGTTCGTGGTTCAGTTCCTCGGCCAGATTGTAGAGCGCGTTGTCGTCCCAGCGCCCGGCCTTGCCGGGGGCGGGCGACAGGGTGAGGACGACCACGGCGACGTCGTTGATGCCGCGCCCGACGATCAGCGGCTCCTTGAGGCCGTAGGGGACCTCGGCCAGATGGGCGCGGACCTGCTCGTGGACGCGCAGGATGGCGTTGTCCTCGCTGGTGCCGACCTCGAAACGGGCGGTGACGATGACGCGGTCGTCCCAGGTCTGGGAGTAGACATGCTCGACGGCGTCGATGCCCTTGACGATGTCCTCCAGCGGCTTGGTCACCAGCTCGGCGGCGTCGTCGGCCTTCAGCCCGTTGGCCTCGACCATGATGTCGACCATGGGCACGCTGATCTGCGGCTCCTCCTCGCGCGGCAGGGCCGACAGGGCGATCAGGCCGACCATCAGCGAGGCCAGCAGCAAGAGCGGCGTCAGCGGCGAGCGGATGAACGCCTGGGCGATGTGTCCGGAAATGCCGAGCTTCATGGCGGTCACCACGCCACCGTGTCGCCGGGCTTCAGGCCCGACAGCACCTCGACGCCGTCCTCGACCACGGCGCCCAGCTGAACCACCACCTCGGTGCCGTCCTTGAGCTTGACCACGTCCAGGCCGAAGCGGCGGCCCACCGCCTCGCGCGGGATCACCAGCGCCTGGCGGCGGCCGGTGGCGACGTGGACCGGCACCCGTTCACCGACGAAATAATCGCCCAGGCCCTCGACCGCCACGTCGGCGATCACCCGGCCGTCCTCGATGCGGGGATAGACCTGGCGCACGGTACCGTGGCGCGGCTGCTGGTCCAGCGTGGTCAGCGAGCGCGGTCCCACCAGCACCTTGTCGCCCACCGACACGAAGCGGGCGTGGCGCTCGGGCAAGGCCATGCGCAGGATGTAGTTGTCGGCCGCGATGGTGGCGATGGTTTCGCCCGGCATCACCACGCTGCCCTCGGTCAGATGCACCTTGAGCACGCGGCCGGCGGTGGGGGCAAGCACCGCGCCTTCGGCGGTGCGCTCGGCGGACACCGACTTTTCGGCCCTCAGCGCGGCGATGGTGCGGTTGGCGACGTCCAGGCGGGTGCGGGCGTCGTCCTGGCGGGCCTTGGTGCCCACGCCCTTGGACAGCAGTTCCGAGGCGCGGCGGAACTCGATCTCGGCCAGGTCGCGCTCGGCCTCGGCGGCGCGCAGGCGGGCGTCGATGCCGGCGGTGGCCAGGGCCAGTTTGGGGTCGCCGATCGTGGCGATGCGAGCCCCGGCCTC
>JBFMHS010000149.1:0-2124 GCA_040751765.1 Pseudomonadota bacterium
GATCAGCCCTGGCGCGCCTTGAAGCGGGGGTTCGCCTTGTTGATGACGTACACCCGGCCCTTGCGGCGGACGATGCGGCAGTTCTTGTCGCGCAGCTTGGCCGACTTCAGCGAGTTGCGGATCTTCATGGTCTCAATTCCCTAAGCGCTAGGTCGCCAACGTAATCCGGGGTGCGCGACCGGAGGCCGGGAAAATACGGAAAGCGGGGGGGGATGTCAACCCGTGGATGGAGGAAAAATCACCTCCCATTCCTTCGGGGCAATGGGCGATCTTCTTTCTTTCACGGCGCAGGTCGGCGAGGATGCTGTCCTCGCGCGTGATGGCCGCCGTGCGGGGAGTGTTCCGGCGGCGGATGCCGGCGTCAAGGGTGCCGTTCCCGCCGCCGCTTGCTATATAGAGTGTCATGCTGCGCTTTGTCCCCTCCGAGCCTTCCCTGCCGCCGGCCTTCGAACGTGTCGAGGGCGCCGAGGACGCCCGCGTGCTGATCGTCTGCGATCACGCCTCGCACGTCATCCCCGAGCGCTACGGCGACCTGGGGGTGCATTCGCAGTCGCGGCTGGACCACATCGCCTGGGACATCGGCGCCGGCGCGGTGAGCCGGGCGCTGGCCGGGCGGCTGGGCTGCCCGGCGGTGCTGGCCGGGGTGTCGCGCCTGGTCATCGACTGCAACCGACAGCCCGGCGACCCCACCTCGATCCCGCCGGTGTCTGCCGGCATTCCGGTACCGGGAAACCAAGGGGTGGACGACGCCGAGGCCGACTTCCGCGCCGAGAAGTGGTTCTGGCCCTACCACCACGAGATCGGCGTCACCCTGTCGCATCTGTGGCGCCACGGCCTGGCGCCGGCGATGGTCTCGGTGCACAGCTTCACCCCGGTCTGGAACGGCGGCTTCCGCCGGCCATGGCATGTGGGGGTGCTGTGGAACCGCGATCCCCGCATGGCGGTGCCGGTGCTCCAGCGCCTGCGCGCCCATCCCGACCTGGTGGTGGGCGACAACGAGCCCTATTCGGGGCGCGAGATCAACTACACGCTGGACACCCACGCCGGCGCGGCCGGCCTGCCCCACGTCTCCTTCGAGATCCGCCAGGACCTGATTGGCGACGTCGCCGGGGTCGAACACTGGGCCGACCTGCTGGCCGACGCCCTGACTCCGGTGCTCGCCGAGCCCAATCTCCACCGGGTCGAGGTGTTCTGACCCACCCGCGCGCGGAGGGGTGAGCTACCCGCGCAGGAGTGTTGAATTGTTTAAATGAAATACCTATTTTCTGCGTCACGGAACGGTCACGCGCGTTCGGCAGACGTCACCAGGCGCCGTTCCGGGTTTCGGCAGAGAGGGTATCGCAATGACCACCACCACCATGGATGCGCACCGCGCCCATGTTCCCGCGCCGCGGCCCGACAGCGAGGGTCGCTTCAAGGAACTGGCCGTCGGCATCGGCTATCTGTTCGCCATCGGCACCGCGTTCACCGCCGTGCTGTCGCTGGCCCTGCTCGTCCTGATCGGCGAGTAGCCCTGGTCGGGCACCTCCGCCGCGCCCACCTCTGACAGAGGATCAGGCGCCCGGAGGTGTCCGCCATGGCCAAGCCTTCCTTCAGCATCGGCATCGAGGAGGAGTACTTCCTCGTCGACCCCGCCAGCCGTGAGGCGGTGGCCGAGCCGCCGCCCGGCTTGGTGGCCGAGGTGCAGACCGTGTTGGGTGGCGAGCGGGCCAGCCCCGAGCTGCTGCGCTCGCAGATCGAGATCCAGACCTGCGTCTGCCACGACCTTGCCACGGCCCGGGCGGAACTGGCCCGCGCCCGTCGGGCGGTCAGCGACGTGGCGGCCCGCCATGGCACCGCCATCATCGCCGCCTCCACCCATCCGCTGGCCGAGTGGGGCGCCCAGAAGTCGACTCCCAAGGAGCGCTATGCCGCCATCGCCCGCGACCTTCAGGCGGTGGGACGGCGGCTGGTCATTTGCGGCATGCACGTCCACGTGGCGGTCGAGGACGACGACCTGCGCATCGACCTGATGAACCAGGCCTCGTATTTCCTGCCGCATTTGCTGGCGCTGTCCACCAGTTCGCCGTTCTGGCGCGGCCAGGACACCGGGTTGAAATCGTACCGGGTCAGCGTTTTCCGCGA
>JBFMHS010000015.1:0-7249 GCA_040751765.1 Pseudomonadota bacterium
GCCCCACCAGCCCCGCCACGTCGAGCCCAAGCAGGTCATCGACCAGATCAGCGTGCAGATCGCCAAGCAGGCCAAGGACGGCGCCGACACCATCAAGGTGCAGCTGAAGCCGGTCGACCTGGGCCGCATCGAGATCAAGCTGGAGGTCCAGGACGGCCGCGTGCAGGCCCATGTGACCGCCGACAGCAAGGACACGCTGGCGCTGCTGCAGAAGGACGCCCGGGGCCTGGAGAAGGCGCTCCAGGACGCCGGCCTCAAGACCGAGGGCCAGATGACATTCTCGCTGGCCGGTGACGGCCAGCAGGCCCAGGGCGGCAACCAGGCCAACCAGAACGGTGCCCGCCGCCGCTCGCGCCTGGCCGCGGCCGCGGCCGCCGGATCCAACGACAACGCCACCGCCGCCGAGGCGCCCCGCACGGGCCGCCGGTCGGGCGTGGACATCAAGGTCTAAGGAGCCCAGACAATGTCGATCACCGGCATCGAATCCACCGTCGCCCAGGGCACCAAGGCCTCGGCCAGCCAGGCCAAGCTGGCGGACAACTTCGACACCTTCCTGGTCATGCTGACCACCCAGCTGAAGCACCAGGACCCGCTGTCGCCCATGGACTCCACCGAGTTCACCAACCAGCTGGTCCAGTTCGCCAACGTCGAGCAGCAGATCGCCGCCAACTCGAACCTGGAGAAGCTGATCGGCGTGAACATGATGGGCCAGAAGGCCACCGCCATCAGCTATATCGGCCACACCATCGAGGCGGCGTCGAGCGGCCTGCCGCTCCAAGGCACCGTCGAGACCGAAGGCAACGAGCTCAAGCTGCTGGGCGGCAAGGCCTATTTCAGCTACGACCTGCCCAAGACCGCCTCGTCGGTCGACCTGATCGTCAAGGATGCAGACGGCAACACCGTCCGCACCATGACCGGCTTGAAGGCCGCCGGCACCCACGAGGGCGTCTGGGACGGCACCAACGCCGACGGCGAGACGATGCCGGCCGGCACCTACACCATCCACGTCGCGGCCACCGCCTCGGACGGCTCGCCCATCATCGCCTCGACCAAGGTGCGCACCCAGGCCGGCTCGGCCGCGTTCAGCTACACCCTGGCCGAGGAGGCACGCACGGTGTCGCTGGTCATCAAGGACGGCAGCGGCAAGATCGTCCGCACCCTGACCGGCCAAGGCGACGCCGGCCGCCACGAGGCGAGTTGGGACGGCAAGGACAAGGACGGCCAGATCATGCCCGACGGGCGCTACGTGATCGAGGTCGTGGCGGTGGACGGCGAGAACAATCCCATCGAGGCCGCGACTTCCGTCTACGGCCGCGTCACCGACGTGTCCGCCGACGAAACCGAAGTGCTTCTCAACATGGGTGGAGTGGTCACCACGCTCGAAAACGTGCTGACCGTCCGGGATACCGCCTCGGTCCGGTCCAACTGACCGGCCGGGCCGATAGCGGATAGGAGGATATCATGAGCTTGTATGGCGCTCTCTTCTCGGGTGTGTCCGGCCTGGCGGCCCAGTCGTCGGCCATGGGCGCGATCTCGGACAACATCACCAACGTCAACACCATCGGCTACAAGAACGCCAAGGTGAACTTCAAGACCCTGGTGACCAAGCAGGTGTCGATGACCAACTACGCGCCGGGCGGCGTGCAGTCGGCGGTGCGCAAGGGCATCGACGTCCAGGGCCTGTTGCAGGCCACCAACTCGTCGACCGACGTGGCGCTGTCGGGCCAGGGCTTCTTCATCGTCAACGAGGCCGCCAACCCCGAGGAAGGCGACATGTTCGCCTATACCCGCGCCGGCTCGTTCAAGGTGGACCGCGAGGGCTACCTGCAGAACGTCTCGGGCTGGTACATGCAGGGCTGGCCGCTGATGAGCTGGGACAACGCCGCCCAGGCCTCGACCGTGCAGGTCGGCAACAACGTGTTCATGAAGTCCTACAAGGACGACGACGGCAACACCGTCTACATCAACGACAACATCGTGTCGGCGCAGCACCTGCGCCCGCTGAACCTCAACGAGGTCGGCGGCACCGCGTCGCAGACCCGCAACCTGCGCATGGGCGCCAACCTGCCCAACAACGCCGACATCGGCAAGATCTACAAGCAGCCGGTCACCATCTACGACAGCTTGGGCGGCGACTCCACCGTCCAGTTCAGCTGGACCAAGATCGCGCAGAACCGCTGGGACCTGGAGGCGATCCCGCCCGAGGGCTCCAAGTCGCTGTCGCTCAAGAACTCGGCCGGATCGGTCTACGGCGCCATGGGCCGCCTGGACTTCCAGGGTCTGCCGACCTCGACCGGCAGCATGACCATGGCCATCAACGGCACCACCTACACATTCAAGACCGACGACAGCGGCGGCGCTTGGGTGCAGAATGGCAACTACACCAACACCGCCAACCAGTTCGTCGCCGACGCCGCCACCATGTCGTCCACCGGCACCTTCGTGGACGAACTGGCCTCGGACATCAACCTCGCCTACAACCTTGAATACAATTCGCTGTCCTGCGCCGGCGCCGCCATCGCCAACGGCGACACCCTGGCGGTCACCGTCAATGGCGTCACCAACAGCTTTGCCTATGCCGACGCGACCCCCACCGTCGCCGAGGCCGTCGCCAACCTGAATTCCAACAGCACCTTCACCTCTCTGGGGCTGAAGGCCTTCGCCAACAACAACACGATCCACATCTACAGCGAAAACGCGATGTCCTTCAGCATCGCGGCGGCCAGCACCGGCGTGTTCGCCCAGGGCGGTTGGACCAACGAGGCGTCGGGAGCGCTGAGCGATTCGAAGACCACCGACGGCATCACCTATGCCGAGCGCCTGGCCGGCACCAACTCGCTGATCTTCCGCCAGCTCGACTCGTCGGACGCCATCACCGTGGCCGGCCTCGACTCGCTGGACCTGTCCGACGGCAACCCCGCCACCCTGCAGGGCATGGACACCAGCAGCTCTGACGGCTTCACGGTGGCCGCGCTGAACATCACCGGCGGCGCCAGCGAGGACGCCATCGAGTTCAACGGCGATGGCACGCCGAAGGAGATCAACGTCGCCACGATGGCCATCGACTGGGCCAACGGCTCCACCGACATGACCGGCTCGGACGAGATCGGCATGTTCCTGGGCAACCTGAACATCCGCGACGGCATGACCCAGCTGGACGGCGACTACCAGCTGGCCTACTGGAGCCAGAACGGCGCCAAGTTCGGCAACTTCGCCGGCGTGTCCATCGGCGCCGACGGCATCGTCACCGCGCTCTTCGACAATGGCGTCACCCGCCCGGTGTTCCAGATCCCGGTGGCCACCTTCACCAACCCCAACGGCATGGAAAGCCTGTCGGGCAACGTGTTCATCTCCACCGACAACTCGGGCGAGCCGACGCTGCGCACCGCCGGCGCCGCCGGCGCCGGCCAGGTCTCGGCCGCCTCGCTGGAAGCCTCGACCGTCGACATCGGCGAGGAGTTCACCACCATGATCGTCACCCAGCGCGCCTATTCGGCCGCGGCCAAGATCATCACCACCTCGGACGAGATGCTCGACGAGCTGGTGCGCATCAAGCGGTAACCTCTCGCGCTGAAGGACCGCCAGGGACCGGGACCCAGAAGGGGTTCCGGTCCCTTTCTTTTCCCCCCCAACGCACCGCGTGGGGGGGGCCGGGAGAGGGGCGAATAGGACACACCCGGCAAGATTTGCCGGGTCGTTAACCAAGCTTCAATCTTATGGGCAATAGCTTGGCACGGGTGGGCATATGCCTTTCGCGCCCTTGCGGGCAGGCTCGAGGTCGGGACCAAGACACGTGAACGCGTTCCTGCAGATGATGCGCGGCCTGGGGCCGATGCGATTGGCGGCCATCGCGGGCGCCGGCGTTTCCATCCTCGGCTTCTTCATCTACCTGATCAGCCGCGTCTCGGCGCCACAGATGGAGCTGTTGTACGGCGAGCTGGACATGGCCGATTCCAAGGTCATCGTCGACAAGCTGGCCGCCGAGAAGGTCCCCTTCGAGATCCGCCGCGACGGCGCCGAGATCTGGGTGCCCAAGGACAAGAAGAACGAACTGCGCGTGCGCATGGCCGAACAGGCCATGCCGTCCACCGGACGCGTCGCCGGCTACGAGCTGTTCGACAACCAGGACGCCCTGGGCTCGACCAGTTTCCAGCAGAACATCAACTACGTCAGGGCGCTGGAAGGCGAGCTGGCACGCACCATCCGCGCCATCGACAAGGTGAAAAGCGCCCGCGTCCACCTGGTGCTGCCCAAGCGCGAGGCCTTCTCGCGCGAGGCCAACGAGCCCTCTGCCTCGGTGATCCTCAAGATGCAGGGCGCCGCCCGGCTCGAGCGCAGCCAGGTGCTGGCCATACAGCACCTGATCGCCGCCGCCGTGCCCAAGATGAAGCCGACCCGCATTTCCATCGTAGACGATCGCGGCACCCTGCTGGCCAAGGGCATGGACAGCGATCAGGAGGTCGCCGCCCAGACCGCCGAGGAACTGAAGCTCAACACCGAGAACCGCCTGAGCCGCACCGTCGAGGAGCTGCTGGAGCGGTCGCTGGGCCCGGGCCGCGTCCGCGCCGAGGTCACCGTCGAGATGGACCTGTCGCGCGCGGTGATGACCGAGGAAACCTACGACCCCGAAAGCCGCGTGGTCCGCAGCCAGGTCACCGTCACCGAGGACGAGCAGTCCAGCGAGGGCGAGCCGCCGCCGGTGTCCGTGGGCCAGAACCTGCCCGACCCCAACGCGGCGCTGAATTCCAACACCCGCTCGTCCTCCAGCGCCAACAAGACGCAGGAGACGGTCAACTACGAGATCTCCAAGAAGACCCGCAACGTTGTCCGCGAAATGGGCGAGATCAAGAAGATCTCGGCGGCCGTGCTGGTCGACGTCATCCGCGAGAAGGGCGCCGACGGCAACTTCACCCAGCGCGAGCGCACCGCCGAGGAGCTGGCCCAGATCGAGGCCCTGGTCAAGTCGGCCATCGGCTTCTCCACCGACCGCGAGGACCAGGTCAAGGTCGCCCAGATGTCGTTCTACAAGGGCGACGAGATCGCCGACGACACCGAGCCGGGCGAATTCATCTTCGGCATGCGCCGCGACTTCGTCGAGAAGGTGGCCTCCAACCTGGGCCTGTCCATCGTCGCCATCCTGTTCCTGCTGCTGGTTCTTCGGCCGCTCATCAGCCGCGCCATCGAGAGCATGCAGGGCCAGGTCGGGCCCGACGGCCGCCGCCTGATCACCGGCGAGGGCGGCGTGCCCCAGCTGGCCGGCCCCGGCGGCCCGCCCATGCCCGCCCCCGCCTTGGGCGGCGAGGAAGAGGTCATCGCCGACGAGCTCATCGACATCGACAAGGTCGAAGGCCGCGTGAAGGCCTCGTCGATCCGCAAGATCGGCGAGATCGTCGACAAGCACCCGGAAGAGGCGCTGTCCATCATCCGCAGCTGGCTCTATCAGGAAAGCTAGGCCGCCATGGCACGCGTCAAGGAGGACTACCGCAGTCTCACCGGCCCCCAGAAGGCGGCCATGATGATGCTGTCGCTGGGCGAGGAGCACTCGTCAAAGCTGTTCGCCATGATGGGCGACGACGAGATCAAGGAACTGTCCCAGATCATGGCCAATCTGGGCACGGTGTCGTCCAATCTGGTCGAGCGCCTGTTCATCGAGTTCGCCGACCAGATCTCGTCGACCGGCTCGCTGGTCGGCTCGTTCGAAAGCACCGAGCGCCTGCTCATGAAGAGCCTGGGCAAGGAACGCGTCCAGACCATCATGGAGGAAATCCGCGGTCCCGCCGGCCGCACCATGTGGGACAAGCTGGGCAACGTCAACGAGGCGGTGCTGGCCAACTACCTCAAGAACGAATACCCGCAGACCGTCGCCGTGGTGCTGTCCAAGATCAAGGCCGACCACGGCGCCCGGGTGCTGTCGCAGCTGCCCGAGAACTTCGCCATGGAAGTCATCATGCGCATGCTGCGCATGGAGGCGGTGCAGAAGGAGGTCCTCGACGGCGTCGAGAAGACGCTGCGCACCGAGTTCATGAGCAACCTGGCCCGCACCCAGCGCCGCGACGCCCACGAGATGATGGCCGACATCTTCAACAACCTCGACCGCAACGCCGAGAACCGCTTCATGTCGGCGCTCGAGGAGCGCAACCGCGAGAGCGCCGAGCGCATCAAGAGCCTGATGTTCACCTTCGAGGACCTGGGCCGCATCGACGCCGCCGGCATCCAGACCCTGCTCCGGCAGGTCGAGAAGGACAAGCTGGGCATGGCGCTCAAGGGCGCCTCGGACGCGGTCAAGGACCTGTTTTTCAAGAACATGTCCGAACGCGCCGGCAAGATGATGCGCGAGGACATGGAGGCCATGGGCCCGGTCCGCCTGCGCGACGTCGACCAGGCCCAGTCCGCCATCGTCGCCATCGCAAAGGAACTGGCCGCCTCGGGCCAGATCGTCATCTCCGAGGGCCGCGAGGAAGACGAGCTGGTGTACTAGGGATCCTCTGTATCCTGGGTTACAGACGCCCCACCACGGGTGCGACACCCTTGTGCTTGCATGGCAAACGCAAGGAGGCACGCCAATGGAAAGGATGCGTCTGTTCGTCGACACCCACGACGTCGACAAGGAAACCTTCCCCAGCGGACTGACCGAGGAGCAGTTCAAGGGCTTCTTCGCCGACTACGAGGCCGCCTGCCGCGCCGAGGGCGTGGTGCTGCTGCAGGTCAATCTGGGCCTGGCCGCCGGCCGCGCCTTCTGCCTGAGCATGGCCCCCGACGCCGAGGCGGTGCGCCGCGCCCACTCCCGGGTCGGACTTCCGTTCGATTCCATCACCGAGGTCAGGACGGCCAGCCCCGGCGCGCTGTTCTTCGACCACGCGGCCGCCTGACCCGGTCCCTGCCGTGACGGAGACGGACACCATGAACGCCGATCTCTCCCCCATCCTGATCCTCGGAGTCCTGGTGGTCGCCTTCGCCGTCACGGCCCTGGCGCTCCTGGTGCGGCGCGACCTCGCGCCCACCGGGGCGTTCGCCGGGGCGCTGGACGGCGGCGGTCGCTGGTTCCTTGGCGCCGCCCTGGGCCTCGGGGTCATCGCCTTCTCCATAAAGCTGGCGATCATCTCGGCGCTGGCCGCTTTTCCCGGCGGCACCATCGCCCCCCTGCTTTCCGACGACGCCGAGCGCCAAGCCCGTGCAACCGCCCTGAACGCCGCCCCCCTCCCCGACGGCCGCGAGGCGCCCGGCGTCACCCAATGGCAGCCACTGCCCA
>JBFMHS010000150.1:0-3725 GCA_040751765.1 Pseudomonadota bacterium
TGGTCATCGCCTATGCCCGTAAGGGGCGCGACGACGCGGCGCCGTTGGCGCGGGGATCGCATGCCGACGCCACGGGCTATGCCGTCAACAATGGCCAACTGGTGGTGACCACCACGGCCGGTCAGACCGGACTGGCGGACCCCGCCCGGTTCGCCGGCCATCGCGGCGAGGCCGGGGCACCGACGGCGGTGCTGCTGCGCCACCACGGCCTGCACCTGGAGATCACCATCGACCGCGCCCACCCCATCGGCAAGGACGATCCCGCCGGCATCGCCGACGTGGTGCTGGAGGCGGCGCTCACCACCATCCAGGACTGCGAGGATTCGGTCGCCGCCGTGGACGCCGAGGACAAGGTGGTGGTCTACCGCAACTGGCTGGGCCTGATGAAGGGCACGCTGACCGCCAAGTTCGAGAAGGGCGGCCGCATGGTCGACCGCGCCCTGGAGCCCGACCGCGTCTACACCGCCCCCGACGGCGGCACCCTGACCCTGCATGGCCGCTCGCTGATGCTGGTGCGCAATGTCGGCCATCTGATGACCGTCGACGCCGTGCGCCTGTCCGACGGCTCGCCGGCCTTCGAGGGCATGCTGGACGCGGTGTTCACCGCGTTGATCGCGCTGCACGACCTTCGCGGCGATGGCGGCTTCCGCAACAGCCGCGCCGGCTCGGTCTACATCGTCAAACCCAAGATGCACGGCCCAGAGGAAGTGGCCTTCACGAACGAGCTGTTCGGCCGGGTCGAGGACATCCTGGGCATGGACCGCCACACGATGAAGGTCGGCATCATGGACGAGGAGCGGCGGACCACCGTCAACCTCAAGGAGTGCATCCGCGCCGCCAAGGACCGGGTGGTGTTCATCAACACCGGCTTCCTGGACCGGACCGGCGACGAGATGCACACCTCCATGGAAGCCGGCCCCATGATCCGCAAGAACGACATGAAATCGACGGCGTGGATCAAGGCCTACGAGGATTGGAACGTCGACACGGGCCTGCTGTGCGGCCTGACCGGGCGCGCCCAGATCGGCAAGGGCATGTGGGCCATGCCCGACCGCATGGCCGACATGGTGGCGGCGAAAATCGCCCATCCCCAGGCCGGCGCCAACACCGCCTGGGTGCCGTCGCCCACCGCCGCCACGTTGCACGCCATGCACTACCACCGGGTGGACGTCTTCAAGCGGCAGGACGAACTGCGGTCGCGCCCGCGCGCCAGCCTGGACGACATCCTGACCATCCCGCTTGCAGACCGGCCGAACTGGTCCGCGGCAGAGATCCAGCAGGAGCTGGACAACAACGCCCAGGGCATCCTGGGCTACGTGGTGCGCTGGATCGACCAGGGCGTCGGCTGCTCCAAGGTCCCCGACATCAACGATGTCGGGCTGATGGAGGACCGCGCCACCCTGCGCATCTCCAGCCAGCACATCGCCAACTGGCTGCATCACGGCGTGGTCGGCGAGGCCCAGGTGATGGAGACCATGAAGCGCATGGCCAAGGTGGTGGACGCCCAGAACGCCGGCGATCCCTTCTACCGCCCCATGGCCCCCGACTACGACGGCTCGGTGGCATTCCAGGCCGCCTGCGACCTGGTGTTCAAGGGCCGGGTACAGCCGAACGGCTACACCGAACCCGTCCTGCACCGCCGCCGGATCGAGGCCAAGAAGAAGTTCGCCTCGTAGGCGCGTTGTCCTTCCCGCCCCCGGCTTCCGCCGGGGGTTCTTTTGTCCTTACATTGACAGAGGAACATCATAAAACGATAATCCACCTAAAGGTCCCGTGGTGGGTTCATGCTCAGAGTCTTCGCCATTACCGCAGGCGTGGCCGCCGCCTATTGGGCCGCCTCCCACCTCATCGCGGTTTTCTTCAGCGCCTTCGGGTTCCTGCCGGCGCCGACCTGGCCGGCCGCCTCGGTGGCACTGTCAGCGGCGGTGCTGGCCGGCCGCGTGGCCGCTCCCGGCATCGCGCTGGGAAGCGTGCTGGCCAACGCGGTCTCGCTGGGCGCCCCGATACAGGTCGCCATGGGCGTCGCGGTGATGAACACCGCGGCGCCGCTGCTGGCCGCCGCCCTGATCCGGGAGATGGCCGGCGGCAAGGCGCCGTTCTCCACCGTCCGCTACGTCCTGGCCTTCATGCTGGCCGGCTTGGTCCTGCACCCGGCGCTGACCGCCATCGGCGGCGTGGCGACCCTGCTCGCGGCGGGTCGGGTCGACCCCGCCCTGGCCGATACCGTCTGGATGAAATGGTGGCTGGCCCACGCCTCCGGAACCATGCTGCTGACGCCCGCCATCCTGTGCTGGTGGACCCGGCCCCGGCTTGGCCTCAAGGGCCGGCAGTTGGCCGAGGCGGTGCTGGTGTCGGCGCTCACCGTCATCCTGGCCGCCTTCACCTTCTCCGTCCAAGGTGATGCCGCGCACGATCACTTCGGGATGACCTTCGCCCTGTTCGCGCCCGTGGCCTGGGTGGCGGTGCGCTTCGGAGCCCGGGACGTCGCCGGGCTGCTGCCGGTGGTGGCGATCGTCGCGGCGGTCGGCACCGTCAACGGTCTGGGACCGTTCCATCCGGGGGACACCGCCAATCCCATGGCGGCGCTGGGCACCATGCTGGTGTCGTTGTCCCTGACCGCGCTGCTGGTGGCGGCCCTGGCCGACGAGCGCCGGGACCTGGAAGCGACCCTGCTGGAGCAGCACGCCTATGCCAACACCCTGCTGGACAACGCCGCCAGCCTGACGGTGGTCCTGGACAGTGACGGCAATCTGCTGCGCTTCAACCAGCCGTGCCGGCGGCTGACCGGCTACTCCGAATCCGAGGTGCGCGGCAGGCTGTTCTGGGAGCGGCTGATCCCGGCGGACGAACTTCCCGGTGTCGAGGCGGCGTTCCGCAGCCTGCAGGCCGGCTTCAGTCCCATCCACCACGAGAACCACCTGATCACCCGCGACCACGGCCCGCGCCTGATCGCCTGGGAGAACACGGTCGTCAAGGACCCCGACGGCAGGGTCCGCTTCATCATCGGCAGCGGACAGGACATCACCGAGCAGCGCTGGGTGCAGGACGAGATGCGCAAGCTGGCCATGATCGCGGCGCGCACCTCCAACGCGGTCATCATCACCGACGCCGAAGGCCGCACCGAATGGGTCAACGAGGCCTTCACCCGTCTGTCCGGCTACCGCCCCGACGAGATCATCGGCAACAAGCCGGGCACCGTCCTGCAGGGGCCGGACACCGACCCCGTCACGGTCGCGCGCATCCGCGAGCGGCTGCGGGCCGGCGAGGACTGCCAGGAAGAACTGCTCAACTACGCCAAGGACGGCCGTCCCTACTGGATCGAGATCGAGATCCAGCCTGTTCGCGACAGCCACGGGCGGGTCGATCGCTTCATCGCCATCGAGAACGACATCACCGAGCGCAAGCGCTCCGATGATGCCCAGCGCCGCCTGCTCCAGATTCTGGAGGCAGCCCGCGACATCGTCGCCTCCGCCGACGAGCGGGGCCGCCTGTCCTACATGAACGCCGCCGGGCGCGCCATCCTGGGCATCGGCGCCGACGAGGACGTGACCGCGCTGCGCATCGCCGACACCCACCCCCCCGAGGCCGGCGAGATGGTGTTGCGCGACGCCCTGCCGATCGCCCGCCGCCAGGGGTTCTGGGAAGGCGAGAACGAGTTCCTGACCCGCCACGGGAAACGGGTGCCGGTCTGGCAGGGCTTCGTCGCCCACAAGGACTCCGACGGC
>JBFMHS010000151.1:0-4071 GCA_040751765.1 Pseudomonadota bacterium
GCCCAGCCGCCGCCGCCACGCCCCGCCGCGCCGGCCCAGCCAGGCGCCGCCGCCCCCCCAGGCACCGCGCGCCCCAGCCTGCTGCATCCGGTTGGCCCGCTGGTCCTGCGCACCCATGCCGTCGAGCCGCCGGACGTCATCGCCATCGGCTCGTCCACCGGCGGCCCTCAGGCCCTGTTCAGCGTGCTGGGCACCATGCGTGCCGGCACGGTCAAGCAGCCGATCCTGATCACCCAGCACATGCCGGCCACCTTCACCACCACCCTGGCCGAGCACATCAGCCGGGTGTCGGGCTGGGAAGCCCGCGAGGGCCAGGACGGCGAACCCATCAAGAGCGGCCGCGTCTATATCGCCCCCGGCGATTTCCACATGCTGGTCGAGAGCAAGGGCGCCGACAAGATCATCCGCCTGACCAAGGACGCCCCGGAAAACTTCTGCCGCCCGTCGGTCGATCCCATGCTGCGCAGCATCGCCGCCGCCTACGGCAAGCGGGTGCTGGCCTGCATCCTGACCGGCATGGGCGCCGACGGCGCCAAGGGCGGCCAGGTGGTGGTTAACGGCGGCGGTACGGTGATCGCCCAGGACGAAGCCACCAGCGTGGTCTGGGGCATGCCCGGCGCGGCGGCGCAGGCCGGCATCTGTTCGGCGGTGCTGCCGCTGGGCGAGATCGCCCCCTGGATCATGAAACAGGCGGCGAGGCGCTAGACCATGAAGCCGGAAGACTTCGACTTCATCGCCAAGCTGCTCAAGGACCGCTCGGGCCTGGTGATCACCCGCGACAAGGCCTATCTGCTGGAAAGCCGCCTGACCCCGGTGGCGCGCAAGCGTGGCCTCAAGGGCCTGGACGACCTGGTCGCCAGCATGCGCACCGCCGGCGAGGACCTCCTGCGCGAGGTCACCGAGGCGATGACCACCAACGAGTCCTTCTTCTTCCGCGACATCAAGCCGTTCGACCAGTTCAAGGCGATGGTGCTGCCCAAGCTGCTGGAGAGCCGCGCGGCCCGCAAGAGCTTCCGCATCTGGTCGGCGGCCTGCTCGTCGGGGCAGGAGGCCTATTCGCTGGCGATGATCCTCAAGGAGGAGGGGGCGCGGCTGGCCGGCTGGAAGATCGAGATCGTCGGCACCGACATCTCCAACGAGATGCTGGAGAAGGCCAAGGCCGGCATGTACTCCCAGTTCGAGGTGCAGCGCGGCCTGCCCATCCAGCTGCTGGTCAAGTACTTCAAGAAGAACAACGAGATGTGGCAGATCGACCCGGCCATCCGGGCGATGGTGCAGTACCGGGAATACAACCTGCTGCACGACCTCAAGCCGCTGGGGCAGTTCGACGTGGTGTTCTGCCGCAACGTGCTGATCTATTTCGACCAGCCCACCAAGACCCGGGTGCTCGACAACATCTCGCGCATCATGCCCGACGACGGCCTGCTGTACCTGGGCGGCGCCGAGACGGTGCTGGGCATCTCGGACAAGTTCAAGCCGGTCCCCGAACAGCGCGGCATCTACGCCGTCACCCGCGCCGGTGCCCCCTCGGCCCTGTCGCCCAGCCCGGCGCCCTTGGGCGCGCGATAACGATATAATCCACCACAGAGACGCGGAGTGCACAGTGAGGCTTTCCGCGCGGAGCCTCTGTGGTGAATGAAACACGAAAAGGGCCCGTGGTTTCCCACGGGCCCTTTCGTTTGGAACCGGTCGCTTACGCGGAGGCCTGCTTGGAGGCGACGGCCTTCTCGACGCGGCGCTTGATGCGGCGCGCCTCGACCGACAGCTTGCTGTCCGAGGTGCCCAGCAGGTAGGCGTCGAGGCCGCCGTTGTGCTCGATGGTCTTCAGGCCGCGGGTCGAGACCTTCAGGCGGACCATCTGGTTCAGCGCGTCCGACAGCACGCCGGTCTCCTGCAGGTTGGGCAGGAAGCGGCGGCGGGTCTTGTTGTTGGCGTGGCTGACGTTGTTACCGGTCAGAACGCCCTTGCCGGTGATGGCGCAGCGACGGGCCATGGTGGAAATCCTCTCTGGTCTTCATTGCGCGCGGACGGCCGGGGTCCGCGCCACTCGAAACTGGAAGCCGCGTTTTTACGGACGGAAAGCCCACGCGTCAAGCGATGAATCGGGTTTGTTCCCCGCGCGGCGCCGAATCTAGCCGAACAGCTTGTCGATCTCGGTCTGGGCCAGCATCTTGTCCACCTCTTCCTGGGAAACGCCCTGGCCGGGAAGCTGCGGGCCGTGCAGCAGCTGCTTGTCGGGATCCTTCTCTTCCTTGATCTCGACCACGACCTTGGTCAGCTCGTCCTTGCCCCAGGTGAAGATGATGGCGTTGATGCGCTCTTCCACGAATTTCAGCGAGTTGACCACCTTGGTGACCCGCTGGCCGGTGATGTCCTGGAACGAGCAGGCCTCGAACACCGCGTTCACCTTGTCGGTGACCTGGTCGAAGATGGCGGTCTGGGCCGGGTCGTCGGTGGCGGCGCGGGCCTGGTTCATCAGGTCGTCGATGCCTTCGACGCTTTCCATGATGGTGTTGGTGGCACCCTCGGTGGCGGCGACGATGGCGTCCAGCTGCTCGGACATGCTGCCGAAGTGGTCGTCCGCCCCGGGCGTGTTCAGGGCCGCCAGCTCCTTGCGGATCTTCTGCAGGTGGCCGAACAGGCCGACCAGCTCCTTTTTCAGGACCAGTACGTCTTGCATGGTGTCATGGGGCATTGGGCTACCTGGAACTCGCGGTCACGGGGATGGGTGAGCAGAGGATATCCTGACAGGCACGTGTCCGCAAACCGACTATCGTATGCCGCTAGCCGCGAAAGGCCTCGACAAGCGCGCGGGCGGCCGCACCGGGGGCCAGATCGCCGCGCGCCACCCGCTGTTCCAGCGCCGGCAGCAGCTGCGCGACCCTGGCATCCTCCCTCAGCGTCGCCAACAGGGTTTCGGAAATCTCGTTCCACATCCAGGCATGGGCCTGCTCGGAGCGGCGGGCGGCGAAGCGCCCCGAGGCCTCCATGGCCTTCTTGTAGCCGCCTACCGTGTCCCACACCTCGCCGATGCCGGCGCGCGCCAGCGCCGAGCAGGTCAGCACCGGCACCGTCCAGCCGCCACCGGGCGGGGCCAGCAGGTGCAGGGCGTTGCGGTAGTCCCGCGCCGCCCGCTGGGCGGCGGAGGCGAGGTCGCCGTCGGCCTTGTTGACGACGATGGCGTCGGCCAGCTCGACGATGCCCTTCTTGATGCCCTGCAACTCGTCGCCGCCGCCGGGGACCAGCAGCAGCAGGAACATGTCGACCATGTCGGCCACCGCCGTCTCGCTCTGGCCGACACCGACAGTCTCCACCACCACCACGTCGAAACCGGCGGCCTCGCAGACCAGCATGGCCTCGCGGGTACGCCGCGCCACCCCGCCCAGCGTGCAGCCCGACGGGCTGGGGCGGATGAAGGCGCGGGGGTCGCGACCCAGCTCCTCCATGCGGGTCTTGTCGCCCAGGATCGAGCCGCCGGAGCGCGGGCTGGACGGGTCCACCGCCAGCACCGCCAGGCGGTGACCGGCTTCGACCACGTGCAGGCCGAAGGCTTCGATGAAGGTCGACTTGCCGGCCCCCGGCACGCCGGTGATGCCGACCCGCACCGAGCGGCCGGTATGGGGCAGCAGGTCGTGCAGCAACTCCTCGGCGCCGGCGCGGTGGTCGGGGCGGGTGGATTCGATCAGGGTGATGGCGCGGGCCAGCGACCGGCGGTCGCCGGCCAGCACGCCCTTGGCCAGTGTCTTGGGATCGGTCATTTCTTCTTCTTGATCTCGTCGGGAGGCGGCTCGCGGCCTTCGTTCATCAGCGCGGTGATGGCCATGGCCACCAGGCGGGCGCGGTCCTCGTCGGACAGGTCGTCAAGGATCTTGCGCTTGGCCCGGTGGACGGCCATGGCGTCCTTGATCAGCTGCTGGCGCTTGGGAGTCATCTTGGGTGCCGGGGGCGGTGGTGCGGTGGCCGGCTTGCGCGCGGCCGCCGCCTTGGCCCGGGCCTTGGCGTCCACGGCCTTGCGCGCCTTCTCGTCGAGGAACAGTGCCCTGAGCCAGCCGAACATGGCGTCAGCCTATC
>JBFMHS010000152.1:0-11936 GCA_040751765.1 Pseudomonadota bacterium
TCATCAAACGCCCCCCACCCCGCCCCCCCCCCAGCGGAGCCGGGGGGGAGGGGAGTGCTCACCGCCCCTTCCAGCACGGCGCCCGCTTGGCCAGGAACGCGTCGATGCCCTCGGCGGCGTCCTCGGCCAGCATGTTCCCGGTCATCACCCGGCTGGCATAGGCGTAGGCCTCGTCGAGGCCCATCTCGGCCTGGCGGTAGAAGGCTTCCTTGCCGACCTTCAGCGTATAGGGCGACTTGGCGGCGATGGTGGCGGCGGTCTCGGCGACGACCCGGTCGAGGTCGGCGTTGGGCACCGCGCGGTTGACCAGGCCCCAGGCCTCGGCGTGGCGGGCGTCCACGGCATGGCCGGTCAGCAGCATCTCCATGGCATGCTTGCGCCCCACCGCGCGGCTCAACGCCACCATGGGGGTCGAGCAGAACAGTCCGATATTGACCCCCGGCGTGGCGAACTTGGCTTCCTCGGCGGCGAAGGCAAGATCGCACGACGCCACCAATTGGCAGCCGGCGGCGGTGGCCATGGCGTGGACCTTGGCGATCACCGGCTGCGGCATGCGCACCACCTTGGTCATCATGCGCGAGCACTGGGCGAACACCGCGCCCACCGCCGCCTCGCCCTCCAGCGACCGCATCTCCTTGAGGTCATGGCCGGCGCAGAAGGCGGGTCCGTTGGCGGCGATGACCACCACCCGCACCGAGGCGTCGGCGGCCAGGCGGTCCAGCACCGCCTCGACCTCGGTCATCAGGGCGGTGGACAGGGCGTTGCGGGCCGCCGGCCGGTTCAGTGTGACCGTGGCGATGCCGTCGGCGACCTCGGTCAACAGGATCGGTTCGGCGGAGGGGGTATGCATGACGGCTCCCTTGTCTTCGGTCGGTTGGTTGGGGGAAAGTGTGTCCCCCAAATGGCCAACCGATCAAGACCGCGAAAGAGCCATGCCCGCGATCACTCCCCGGATCTTCAACGAAACCCTGCTCGCCAAGGTGCCGCTGGCCGTGCACATGAACATCCGCGCCGAGAGCATCGCGCGCGGGTCGGCCCGCCTGGTGATGCCCTACGGCCCGCACCTGGCGCGGCCGGTGGACACCGTCAGCGGCCCGGCCATGATGACGCTGGCCGACGTGGCATTGTGGGCGGCGGTGCTGTCCGAGGCGGGGCCGGTGGAAATGGTGGTGACCACCAACCTGACCATGAACTTCCTGCGCAAGGCCGGCGCCACCGACATCGTCGCCGAGGCCAAGGTGCTGCGGATGGGGCGGCGGCTGGCGGTGGCGGCGGTCGAGCTGGTCGCCGCGGATACCGACGAGATGATCGCCCACGCCACCGCCAGCTACGCGATCCCGCAGTAGCGCCCTACTGCCGTGTCGGCGGCCTGTTCCCCGAGATCCAGCCGGCCAGCCAGGCGCCGAACCGCACACTGTCGTCAAGCTGGTAGGGGTTGGCCTTCTCGGTCTTTCCGTCGCGGGCGGCCTCGGCTCCCATGCGCATGGCGGCATCGATGGCGGATGCGTCGTGGCTCTTGAGCATCGGGTCTCCTTCTCGGTTCGGGGTCCCCGCACACATAGGCCCGACACCGGGATGGTAAACCCATGCCATCCGCATATGTCGTCCGGACCGGCCGTTATGAAACGGTCATTTGAACATAAGTCTTGCAACCTTCATAAACCCCATGCACAAAATATGGTGGGGCCGCCGTTCAACCGGCGCATATGGAGGGGTTTCCATGGACGAGATCGATTTCGCCACCGAGCGGGCGGAGAATTTCACCAAGGTGGCGCTGCAGGCGGTGCTCAGCCGGAGCGAGGGCTTGGGGCCGTCCACCGGCGTCTGCCACGCCTGCCACGAGCCCATCGAGGCCGAACGACTGCGCGCCAACGCCCACGCGCGCCTGTGCAGGGAATGCGCCGACGAGCAGGAGGCGCTCAACCGCAGGGCACGGCTCTGCGGTCCCCGCTGAGCGCTCGCGGCACCAACGCTTCGTTCGCATACCCCTTGTGTAACTAACGCACTGAACTCCCGGACGGTCTTTCATAGAATCGTCAAGAGTTGCGGTGCGTTGGACTTCACGGGGGAGAAGCGTGATGGACGTTCCAAGCGACGTTGACGTGGTGGTGCGCGAGCCCGCCAAGGGTGAGGTGCCGTTCTACAAGGAGCGCGGCAAGTGCCATCCCCGCGCCGTCACCGGCCGGTTCCGTGACCTCAAATGGTGGGCGTCCGTGGTGCTGCTGGCATGGTGGCACCTGGCGCCGTTCCTGCGCTGGGATCGCGGGCCGGGCTCGCCCGACCAGGCGATCCTGGTCGACATGGCCGGCCGTCGGGCCTATTTCTTCGACATCGAGATCTGGCCGCAGGAAATCTACTACCTGACCGGCATCCTGGCGTTGGCCGCCGTGGCGTTGTTCCTGATGAGCGCGCTGGCCGGCCGGGTGTGGTGCGGCTTCCTGTGCTGGCAGACCGTCTACACCGACCTGTTCATCTGGATCGAGGGCAAGATCAACGGCGACCGCGCCCAGCGCATGGCGCTCGACCACGCGCCGTGGTCGGCCGGCAAGCTGGCGCGGGTGGCGGCGGTCAACGCCGCGTGGCTGGCGGTGGCTGCGGCCTGCGGCATCGGCTTCACGCTATGGTTCGGCGACGCCTTCGAGATGCTGCGCGACATCGTCACCGGCCAGGCCAGCCTGTACACCTATGCGTTCATCGGCATCATCGGCGGCTTCTGTTACCTGCTGGCCGGGCACGCCCGCGAGCGGGTGTGCGTCTACATGTGCCCGTATTCGCGCTTCCAGTCGGCCATGTTCGACGAGCACTCGCTGATCGTCTCCTACGAGGCATGGCGGGGCGAGCCGCGCGGCCCGCACAAGCTGGGCGAGAGCTTCGAGGGGCGGGGCCATTGCGTCGACTGCCGCATGTGCGTCACCTCGTGCCCGACCGGCGTCGACATCCGCTTCGGCAACCAACTGGCCTGCATCGGCTGCGGGCTGTGCATCGACGCCTGCGACGCCATCATGGACAAGCACGGCCTGCCGCGCGGGCTGATCAGCTATGATTCCAGCGCCCGCCTGGCCGCCCGCGAGAAGGGCGTGGCGCCGGCGCCGGTCAAGCTGGTCCGCGCCCGCACCATCGTCTATTTCGCCATCATGGTGGTGATCGGCGCGGTGATGCTGGTCAAACTGGCGACCCGCGCCGACGTCGAGGTCAACGTCATCCACGAGCGGGCGCCGCTCTACGTGGAGATGGCCGATGGCTCGATCCGCAATGGATATGTCTACAAGGTGCTCAACATGGCCTCGCACGACCGCGCCTTCACCCTGGCGGTGGACGGCATCGGCGGCGCCACCATGGACATCGTCGGCGGCATCGCCGGCGCGGCCACGGCCGATCTGGTGGTTCCGCGCGACAGCGTCGGCGTGTTCCGCCTCTATGTCAGCGCGCCGCCCGCCGCGCTGAAGGGCCACGCCAATCCGCTCACCTTCGTGCTGACCGGCGAGGGCGTCAGGATGGAGAACGAGACCCTGTTCGCGGCGCCAGAGCGGTAAGAGCTGTCCTCCCTCCCCTGCGTGAAGCGTGGGGGAGGGGCACGGCTCCGTCTATCCCGTGTTGCGCATTCCCGTCGCCAGCGCGTTGATGGAGCGCAGAAGAGGCGTCAGCCACAGGGCGCGCTCGGCATCGTCGGCGGCATCGCGGTAGCGGCGCAGCACGGTGACCTGGATGTGGTTGATGGGGTCCAGGTAGGGGTTGCGGCGGGCCAGCGACAGCGCGACCTCGGGGGTGTCGGCCATCAGTTCCTTCTCGTTGGCCACGGTCAGCACGCGGCCGACGGTGCGGTGGTATTCCTCGGCGACGCGGCCGAGGATCGAATCGGCCAGGGCCGGGTCCTCGCACAGGCCTGCATATTCGCGGGCGATGGACAGCTCGGCCTTGGTCAGCGCCATCTGGCTGTTGGACAAAAGCGCGCGGAAGAACGGCCATTCGCGGTACATCCGCCGCAGGACATCCAGCCGCTTGGGGTCCTTGCCGGCCCAGGAATCCAGCGCGGTGCCGATGCCGTACCAAGCCGGCATGGTGTGGCGCGACTGAGCCCAGCCGAACACCCACGGGATGGCGCGCACCGAGTACTTGGAGCGGTCCGCCTTGCTGCGGTGGCTGGGCCGCGAGCCGATGTTGAGCAGGCCGATCTCGGTGACCGGGGTCGCCTCGTAGAAATAGTCGATGAAACCGGGGGTGCGGTCGGTGAGGTCGCGATAGGCCTCCTCTCCCTTGGTCGCCAGCGCCTCCATCACCTCCATGAACTCGGGGCGGTCCGGGACGCAGGCCACCGCCAGGCAGCGGCTGGCCTTGAGCAGCGCCGTGACGCCCATGGTCAGCTCGTAGGTGGCGGTCTCGGCGTTGGTGTACTTGGCCGACAGCACCTCGCCCTGCTCGGTGAACTTGATCTCGCCGGTCACGGTGCCGGGCGGCTGGGCCAGGATGGCATCGTGGGTGGGGCCGCCGCCGCGGCCGACGGTGCCGCCACGGCCGTGGAACAGCCGGCAGCGGATGCCGCGCGATGCGGTGACGCGCGCGATGACCTTCTGCGCCTGGTAGAGGTTCCACGCCGAGGCCAGGATGCCGCCGTCCTTGGCCGAATCGGAATAGCCCAGCATCACTTCCTGGACGTTGCCCGACGCCTCCAGCAGGGCGCGGTAGCCGGGCACGTCGAGCAACCCGGTCAGCACCGGCTCGATGCGGCTCAGGTCCTCGATGGTCTCGAACAGCGGGGCCACCCGGATGTCGCAGTGCCAAGTGCCGTCCATGCGGCGGCCGCACAGGCCGGCAAAGCCGGCCAGGAACATCACCTCCAGCACGTGGCTGGCGTGGTGGGTCATGGAGATGACATAGGCGCCGAACACGCGCGGGCTGATCTCCTTGCGCATCTCGGCCATGGTGCGCATGACCGCCAGGGTCTCGCGGGTGTTCTCGGACAGGTCGTCGGTGTAGAGCAGCGGCGAGCCGCCATGCGACAGCAGGTCGCCCAGGATGGCGCAACGCTGCCCCTCATTCAGTTCGCGGTAATCGGGCAGGTTGGGGGCCTTGGCGAACAGTTCGGCCACCGCCTCGGTGTGGCGGCCGGATTCCTGGCGGATGTCGAGTTCGGCCAGGAAGAACCCGAAGGTCTCGGCCTGGGCAATCACGTCGGCCATCTCGGCGTCGGCCAGGTTGGCGTCGCCGTGGCTGACCAGCGACGCGCTGATGGCGCGCAGGTCGTCGATGAAGTCCCGCTCGGCGAGATAGCAGCCTTCGGTGCCGGGGTCGGGGCGGCCCTCCAGCAGCGCTTCCAGCCGCGCCTCCATGCGTTCGAGGCGGTGGCGCATCAGGTAGAGCTTGCGGCGATAGGGCTCTTGGGCGTAGCGCAGCGGCTTGTCCTTGAAGGCCGCCTCCAGGATGTCGGCGTCGGCGGCCAGCCGCGCCTCGAACTCCTCGGACGGCGTGACCAGCGACGAGGAATGGGTCAGCAGGCTGCCCAGTTCCTCCAGCCGGCGGCGGTACTGGCGGATGGCCTCGCGCGACTGCATGCGCACCGCCAGCCGGGTGACGCGGTGGGTGACGAAGGGGTTGCCGTCGCGGTCGCCGCCGATCCACGACCCGAACCGCAGGAAGCGGGGCACCGTGACCGCCGCCTTGTCGCCATAGGACTTGGCCACCGCGCGCTGGAGGTTGCGGTAGATCACCGGCACGGCGTCGAACAGCGTCTCGCGGAAATAGAACAGGCCGTTCTTGATCTCGTCGACCACCTCGGGCTTGTGGACGCGGACCTCGTCGGTCTTCCACAGCACCTGGATCTGGTTGAGCAGCGTCTGGCCGATGCGTTCGCGCTGGACGTCGCTCAGATGCGGCTCGTTGAGCTGGTCGGCGAGCAGGAACAGGCGGCGCTGGGCCTCCAGCAGGGTGCGCCGCTTGGCCTCGGTGGGGTGGGCGGTGAAGACGGGCTGGTAGCGCAGGGAATCCAGCAGCTCCTGCAAATGCCCGGCCTCGACGCCCTGGGCCTTGAGCTCCTTGAGCGTGTCGTCGAAGGAGCCCCGCCACAGGCGGACCCCCCGATTGACCTGGCGGCGGCGGGCGCGATGGGCGTAGTCCTCCTCGGCGATGTTGGCCAAGAGGAAGTAGGTGGCGAAGGCGCGGACCACATGCGACAGGGTTCCCGGGTCCAGCGAGCCGATCACCTTCATCAACTCTCGGCGCTTGGCGGGGTTCTCGCGCCGGCGCAGCTCGATGAAGCCCTTGCGCAGGACCTCGACCGTCTCCAGCACCTCGGGGCTTTCCTGCTCGGCCAGGACGGTGCCCAGCATGTTGCCGAACAGCTTGACCCTCGCGCGCAGATCCTTGTCGTCGGTCGCCTTCATCCCTGCTCTCTCTGATTTATTATGGCTTTCTGATATGCCATGGGGCCGCCACATGCAACGGGAGTTTAGCCCGAGATCCTTGCGCGGTGGTTTCCAATGCCGTGAATCGCGGTGGTGGCCGATGACTTGGTTTGCCTAAAGCCAGGGAACCATGCTTAATCATCCCGAAGAGCATTCGGCAAACAGGCGTCCATGACGGCAGCCCCTTCAACACCGGTTCCACTCGACCCTCCGGACCCACCGGAGGACCCGCCAAGTGCGAAGGAAGGTTCCAAGCCGAATTTCTTCAGGCGTTTCCTTGTGCTGGCCGGCCCCTATTGGTCTTCGGAAGAAAAGTGGGCCGTGCGCGGCTTGACGCTGGCACTGGTCGTCCTGACCGTCGGCCAGGTGATGGTGCCAGTGTTGATCAACCGCTGGAGCGCCGCCTTCTTCGACGCCCTCGAACAGAAGTCGATGGAGCAGTTCTTCATCCAGATCGGCGCGCTGGCGGGCATCCTGCTCACCAACGTGACGGTCACCGCCACCCATCTGAGGGTCAAGCGCCGCATCCAGGTGGGCTGGCGCAAATGGGTGACGCGGCGGGTGCTGCACAACTGGATGTCGGGTGGACTGCACTACCAGATCACCCACATGGAAGGCGAGCACGACAACCCCGATGGCCGCATCGCCGAGGACATCCGCAACGCCACTGAATCCGCCATCGACCTGGCGCATTCGCTGTTCTACGTCGTCCTGCTGCTGATCAGCTTCACCCAGATCCTGTGGTCGCTTTCGGGCACCATCATGCTGGACATCGGCGATTTCACCGTTCCCATCCACGGCGACATGGTGTGGATCGCGCTGCTCTACGCCTCGGCCGGTACTACCGCGGCGCTGTTGCTGGCCCGGCCGATGGTCAAGGCCACCAACCTGCGCCAGACGGTGGAAGCCAATTTCCGCTTCGGCCTGGTGCGGGTGCGCGAGAATTCCGAGGCCATCGCCCTGATGCACGGCGAGGGCGATGAGCGCCGCCGTCTGCGCGAGAAGTTCCGTGATGTGGTCAAGGGCTGGGACGCCCAGACCAACGCGCTGACCCGGATCTTCCTGTTCAGCTCGGGCTACCAGGTGCTGTCCACCGCCTTTCCGGTGCTGGTGGCGGCGCCGCGCTACATCGCCGGGACCATCACCCTGGGCACGCTGATGCAGACGGCGCAGGCCTTCCAGCAGATGGCCGCCGCCCTGTCCTGGCCGATCGACAACATCTCCAAGGCCGCCGAGTGGAAGGCCACCGTCGAGCGCGTGCTGTCGCTGACCGAGGCGGTGGAGAAGGTCGCCCGCGAGGGCACCCAGCACGACGGCACCACCATCGCCATCGAACAGGCGGAAGGTGCCATGCTGGCCTTCAAGAACGTGTGCATCGCCTCGCCCCACGGCGAGGTGATCGTCACCGGCCTCGATGCCGAGATCCAGGCCGGCGAGCGGGTGCTGATCTCCGGCGACCCGGCGTCGGCGGTCAAGCTGTTCAAGGTGGTGGCCGGGCTGTGGCCGTGGGGGCGCGGCCGGGTGGAGCTGCCAAGGGACGCCTCCATTTTCTTCATGCCGCAGCGCCCTTACCTGCCCATCGGCACCATGCGCGAGGCGGTGTGCTACCCGTCGTGGCCGGATGACTTCGACAAGATGGCGGTCACCGCCGCCATGCGCCGGGTCGGCCTGGCTCACCTGATCCCGCGCCTGAACGACACCGAGAACTGGGAGAACGCGCTGTCCGTCAGCGAGCAGCAGCGCATCGGCTTCGCGCGGCTGCTGTTGCAGCAGCCCGACTGGGTATTCCTCGAGGAAGCCACCGACGCCCTCGAATCCGAGGGCGAGGAGGAGATGATGCGCCTGATCGGCCTGGAATTGCCGTCGGCGACCGTGCTGACGGTGGGCTATCACGCCCAGTTGGAACGGTACCACGACCGCAAGCTGACCCTGCAGCGGCCCCAGAACGCCCGTCGCTCCGACCGCCAGCGGCGCGCCACCGACGTCTGCCCGACCGAATAGCTCAGGACACCGAGCCGGGATAGCGCCGCCGGTGGTCGGCCAGCACCGCCTCGAGGCTGCGCGCCCGCTCGACGTCGCCGCGCCGATGGGCGTCGGCCAGGCAGTCGACCAGCAGGCGGTGCAGATGGCGCCGGCCTGCGGCGGTGGTGCACAGGGTTTCCGCCAGTTCGGCGGCAAGGATGCACGGCAGGTGCTCGTGCCGGGCGACCGCCTCGACCACGCCCGGGCCGGGGTCGCACATGTCCAGGCAATCCTGCAAGGTAAGCATGGGAACGGCTCCCGTCTGGTCCGTGGGCGGACAATGGGAGCCGGCGAGTCACCGATCAAGGCGGTGGCGGATTACTTTTGAGTCATCCGTTCAGCGGCGAGACGGCGCCGACAGGGTGATCGGCCAGCCGGTGCAGCAGTCCCGTGCCGGCAGCGCCCGGCGCAGCAGCGAGGTGAGCGCGCCGCCGCCCATGCCGCCGCGCCGCTCGGGCAAGGCCCCGGCATCGTTGCCCGGCCAGGACAGGCGGAAGCCGGCGTCGGTCCAGGTGTCGTCGGAAGCGTGGTCCATGGCGGTATGCGGCCCCAAGTCGGTCGTCATGCGGCCCACTGTCTACCCCATGCCGCCTGGCCGGAGGTGTTACCGTTCGGTGAAAAGGGGATATACCGAAGCGGGTATCCCGAATCGGTTTTGCCCCTGCCGCCGAAGAGGGATACCCCGGGTGCCATGAAGCTGCGCCTGCTCCATCTCGACGGTTCGCTCGCCGCCCAGCCGACCCTGGCCGCGCTGGCCGGTGCCGGCCGCGCCCAGACGGTCAACCTCAAGCCCGAGGGCGAGCGCCTGCGCCTGTGGGCTACCCGCTCGTCGATGATCGATTTCGCCCGCCGGCTGACCGAGGAGGGTCCGCCCGCAGGCACCGGCGCCGAGGTCACCTTCATGGGCTCGGGCGACTACCACCACCTCACCGCGCCGCTGGTGGCGCGCCTGCCGGGGCCGCTGTCGGTGGTGCATTTCGACAACCACCCCGACTGGGGCAAGTGGCCGCCGGCCTATCACTGCGGATCGTGGGTCAACCGCGTCCTCGACATGGACCACGTCGCCAAGGTGGTGACCATTGGCCCCTGCGCCGGCCCCACCTGGCCACAGATGAAAGGCGCCAACCTGGCTGCGCTGAAGGGTGACCGCTTCGAGCTGCATCCCTGGCGCATGGGGCCCAGCCGGGTTCTGGGCGGACGGACCATCCATTGGACCAACCTGGCCGGCGCCGACTGGGACGGCTTCGTCGACGCCCTGGTCCACCGCCTGCCCACCGAGGCGGTCTATGTCAGCATCGACAAGGACGTGCTGCATCCCGACGAGGCGGTGACCAACTGGAACCAGGGCGAGATGCGCCTCGACCACATCCTAGGCGCCCTGCGCGTCCTGGCGGCGCGGCGCCGCATCGTCGGCGTCGACGTCTGCGGCGAATACGCGCCGCCGCGCTTCGACTGCATGGGCAAGCGTGTGCTCGCCCGCCTGGATCAACCCCGCCCCCCGGCCTTCCCCGACCTCTCCCGCAATGACGCCGCCAACAGCCGCCTGATCGAGGCGCTGGAGGCGTGCGGGGTATAGGGTGTCCCGCCGGCCTTGCTTTCCCGGTTGACGGTTCGTAAACTTCCGCCCTTCGTTTGGAACCGGAAGCATTTTCCCATGGCCGATCTGCCGCCCGACATCGCGAGTCTCAGCTTCGAGGAGGCGCTGGCCGAGCTCGACAAGATCGTGCGCCAGCTCGAGACCGGCGCCACCCGCCTGGACGACGCCATCAACGCCTATGAGCGCGGTGCCCTGCTCAAGCGCCACTGCGAGACCAAGCTCAAGGAGGCGCAGGCCAAGGTCGAGCGCATCTCGTTCGGCCCAGACGGGTCGGTCGCGGTCGAGCCGGCCAACATCGAATAGGTCCCGCCCGTGCCCAGTTTCCAGCCCTCGGCGACATTGGCCGACGCCTTGCGCCGCACTGGCGAGGCGGTGAACGACAAGCTCGCCCGCCTGCTGGCGGTGGGGGAGGGGCCGGAAGCGCGCCTGCACGAGGCGATGCGCTACGCGGCGCTGGACGGCGGCAAGCGGCTGAGGCCGTTCCTGGTGATGGAAACCGCGCGGCTGTTCGCGGTCGCCGAGGCGGCGGCCCTGCGGGTCGGCTGCGCGCTGGAAATGATCCACTGCTATTCGCTGGTTCATGACGACCTGCCTTGCATGGATGACGACGACCTGCGCCGCGGCCGCCCGACCTGCCACCGAAAGTTCGACGAGGCCACCGCGCTGCTGGCCGGCGACGCCCTGCAAAGCCGCGCCTTCGAGGTGCTGGCGGCCGAGGCCACCCATCCCGATCCGGCGGTCCGCTGCGAGCTGGTGTGGATGCTGGCCCATGCCTCGGGCGGCCAAGGCATGGCGGGCGGCCAGATGGTCGATCTGCGCGCGGCCGAGTTCGCCATGGACGTGGCCGCCATCACCCGGTTGCAGCAGATGAAGACCGGCCGCCTGATCACCTTCGCCTGTGAGGCCGGGGCGGTGCTCGGCAAGGCGCCGGCCCAGGCCCGCCAGTCGTTGCGCAATTACGCCCACGACCTGGGCCTGGCCTTCCAGATCGCCGACGATCTGCTCGACGTCGAGGGTGATGCCGGCGAGGTCGGCAAGAAGGTCGGCAAGGACGCCGATGCCGGCAAGGCCACCTTCGTGTCGCTGCTGGGGGCCGAGCGGGCTCGTGCCCAGGCGGAAATATTGGCCGATCAGGCCTGCCGCCATCTGGATGTGTTCGGGGACAAGGCCGATCTGTTGCGGAAAACCGCCCGCTTCGTCGTCGAACGGCGATCCTAAAGGACTGATGATGACCAGCGTTCCCGGAAAGCCCAAGACCCGCCTGCTCGATCGCGTCGATCAGCCCGCCGACTTCCGCGACTTCTCGGTCGAGGAGTTGCGCCAGCTGGCCGACGAGGTGCGCCAGGAGATGGTCGAGGCCGTGTCCATCACCGGCGGCCATCTCGGTGCCGGCCTGGGCGTGGTCGAGCTGACCCTGGCGCTGCACCACGTCTTCGACACCCCCGCCGACCGCCTGATCTGGGACGTCGGCCACCAGTGCTACCCGCACAAGATCGTCACCGGACGCAAGGGGCGCATCCGCACCCTGCGCCAGGGCGGAGGCCTGTCGGGATTCACCAAGCGCTCCGAGAGCGAATACGACCCCTTCGGTGCCGGCCATTCCTCGACCTCAATCTCGGCCGGCCTCGGCATGGCGGTGGCGCGCGACCTCAAGGGCGCCGACAACCACGTCATCGCGGTGATCGGTGATGGCGCCATGAGCGCCGGCATGGCCTACGAGGCCATGAACAACGCCGGTTCCATGAACTCGCGCATGGTGGTGGTGCTCAACGACAACGACATGTCCATCGCGCCCCCGGTGGGTGCCATGAGCGCCTATCTCTCAAGGCTGCTGTCGTCGCGCCCCTATCTCAGCCTGCGCCATTTCGCCAAGGACCTGGCCGCCATCCTGCCGCCGCCCCTGGAGCGCGCCGCCAAGC
>JBFMHS010000153.1:0-19622 GCA_040751765.1 Pseudomonadota bacterium
AAACGGGCGCAAACCCTTTAGAAACAAGGGGAAAAAGAAAACCCGTCACCCCGGAGAATGACCCCAGAGAGACGGGTTTGTCTTTTCTAAATGGTGGAGCCAAGGGGAGTCGATCCCCTGACCTCTTGAATGCCATTCAAGCGCTCTCCCAACTGAGCTATGGCCCCGAAACTCGTTGGCTGGCGGTGTTGGGCGCCGCCGCCGGTGGACGCGGAAAATATGGAGTTCGCCGCCGGGGGTCAAGCCAAAAATTTCGCTTTCGCGAAACGGCCGAGTCCGGGGCCGGGGACGGGGTCAGACCTCGTCCTCGATCTCCTCGTCCATGTGCTCCATGACCTCGGCCATGTCGTCGTCGTCGCCGCCCAGGTCCGAGGCGTCTTCGATCAGGCCGCTGTCGTCCTCGTCGGCGCCCTCGTCGTCGGCGTCGATGGCGTCCTCGTCCTCCTCGACCGCCGCCAGGTCATCGGCCTCGTCCACCACCACCGCGGCCTTGGCCGGCGCGGGCTTGGCGGCGGCGCCGCGACGAACCTTGAACGGAACCTCGGGTTCCACGTTGGCGCCGCACTTGGGGCAGGTGATGGGAGTGCGGGTCATGTCGTAGAAGCGGCATCCGCAGCTGGTGCAGGTGCGCTTCATACCCCATTCGGGCTTGGCCACGTCGAATCTCCTTAGCTCTCGAACGACGGGCCTCGTGCATCGCATGGCCCGGTCTGGGGGCATTTGCCATGTTCGCCCCCGTGTGTCAAAACGAAAAAGCGCGCCCCCGCGCCGCAGGCCGGGGATGACGGCGCGCGCGGGGCGGACCGGCCCGCCGCTTGGCCTATGACCGGCCGCCGGGCTGTGCTAGAAGTTCCGCCCTCATTGGGGAGTGACGATGGCCAAACCGCTGATTTCCGGCCGGGCGGCCGCGCTGACCGGCGCGGCGAGGGTTCCCGGCGACAAGTCGATTTCCCACCGCGCGCTGATGTTCGGCGCGCTGGCCCTGGGCGAAAGCGTGGTCGAAGGACTGCTGGAAGGCGACGACGTGCTGCGCACCGCCGCCGCCATGCGCGCCCTGGGCGCCGAGGTCGAGCGCCTGGGCGACGGCCGCTGGCGCCTGCACGGGCGCGGCGTCGGCGGCCTGAGCGAGCCGGCCGAGGTGCTGGACATGGGCAATTCCGGCACCGGCGCCCGGCTGCTGATGGGCCTGGTCGCCAGTCACCCCTTCACCACCTTCTTCACCGGCGACGCGTCGTTGCGCTCGCGCCCCATGAAGCGGGTGTCGGACCCGCTGTCGCGCATGGGTGCCCGCTTCGTCACCCGCGACGGCGGCCGGCTGCCTGCGGCGGTGGTCGGCACCGACCAGCCGCTGCCCGTCACCTACGAACTGCCGGTGGCGTCGGCGCAGGTGAAGTCGGCGGTGCTGCTGGCCGGCCTCAACACCCCCGGCGAGACCACCGTCATCGAGCGCGAGGCCACCCGCGACCACACCGAGCTGATGCTGCGCGCCTTCGGCGCCAATGTCCGGGTCGAGCACCTGGACGATGGCCGCCGCGCCATCACGGTGACCGGCTTCCCCGAACTGACCGGCCGCCATGTGGTGGTGCCCGCCGATCCCAGCTCGGCCGCCTTCCCGGCGGTGGCGGCGTTGCTGGTGCCGGGCTCGCGGGTGGTGCTGGAAGGCGTCGGCATGAACCCGCTGCGCACCGGCCTGTACCAGACCCTGCGCGAGATGGGCGCCAAGATCCATTTCGACAACCCCCGCGAGCAGGGCGGCGAGGAGGTCGCCGACCTGATCGTCGAGTCCTCGTCGCTGCGCGGCGTCGAGGTGCCGGCGGTGCGCGCACCGTCGATGATCGACGAATACCCCATCCTGGCGGTGGCCGCCGCCTTCGCCATGGGCACCACCCGCATGACCGGCCTGGCCGAGCTGCGGGTCAAGGAAAGCGACCGCCTGGGCGCCATGGCGCGCGGCCTGGCGGCCTGCGGCGTCAAGGTCGAGGAAACCGAGGACACCCTGACCGTCCACGGCACCGGAACGCCGCCCAAGGGCGGCGCCACCATTGCCGTCAACCTGGACCACCGCATCGCCATGAGCTTCCTGGTCATGGGCATGGCCTCGGAGGAACCGGTGGCGGTGGACGACGCCGAGAGCATCGACACCAGCTTCCCCGGGTTTTCCGAGCTGATGAACGGGCTGGGAGCGGCGGTCCGCGCGCCCGGCGCATGAGGGCTAGAATATGACCATGATCATCGCCATCGACGGGCCGGCGGCGGCCGGCAAGGGGACCCTGGCGCGGCGGCTGGCCGCCGAGCTGGGCTTCGACTACCTGGACACCGGGCTGATCTACCGCGCCGTCGGCATGAAGGTGGCGCGCGCCGGTGGCGATCCGTCCGAGGCCGCGACCGCCGAGGCGGTGGCCCGGTCCCTGGAACCCGGCGACCTGGAGGCGGGTGACCTGCGCTCGGACCAGGCGGCGCAGGCGGCCAGCAAGGTGGCGGCCATTCCCGGCGTGCGCGCGGCGCTGCTGGACTTCCAGCGCGCCTTCGCCGCCACCCCTCCCGGCGGCAAGGGCGCGGTGCTGGACGGCCGCGACATCGGCACCGTGGTCTGCCCCGACGCGGCGGTGAAGCTGTTCGTCACCGCCTCGGTGGAGACCCGGGCGCGGCGCCGCTTCAAGGAGCTGGAGGAGCGCGGCCTGCACACCCCGTGGGAGGTGGTTCTGGCCGACATGAAGGAGCGCGACGAGCGCGACAGCAGCCGCGCGGTGGCGCCGCTGGTGCCCGCCGCCGATGCGCGGGTGCTCGACACCTCGGAGCTGGATGCCGATCAGGCCGTCGCCGCGGCCCTTGAATTCATGCGTTCCAAGGCGTAATAAACAGCTGCGCCTGTAGGGTGCCCGAACCGCGACCGCTCCTGCCGACACCCGGCCGGGGGCGGTTCGCGTTTTCGTCGTTCGAGACAAAGACCGCCGGATCCAACCGGCTGGCCGGAAAAAATGCAACACTGAAAGGAATGTAACTTCAATGGCTAATACCGCCGCCATGCAGACCGAGGATTTCGCGGCTCTGCTCGACGAGACCCTGGGCGTGGGCAACGCCTTCGAGGGCACCGTCATCAAGGGCGCCATCGTGCGCATCGAGAACGACTTCGCCGTCGTCGACGTCGGCCTGAAGTCCGAGGGCCGCGTGCCCCTGAAGGAATTCGCGACCGCCGGCCGCGCTCCCGAGATCAAGGCGGGCGACACCGTCGAGGTGTTCGTCGAGCGCTACGAGGACCGCCACGGCGAGGTCGTGCTGTCCCGCGAGAAGGCCAAGCGCGAGGAGGCCTGGACCCTGTTGGAGAAGGCCTTCCAGGACAACCAGCGCGTCACCGGCGTCATCTTCGGCCGCGTCAAGGGTGGCTTCACCGTCGATCTGTCGGGCGCCGTGGCGTTCCTGCCGGGCAGCCAGGTCGACATCCGCCCCGTGCGCGACATCACCCCGCTGCTGGGTTCCCCGCAGCCGTTCCAGATCCTCAAGATGGACCGTTCGCGCGGCAACATCGTGGTGTCGCGCCGCGCCGTCCTCGAGGAGACCCGCGCCGAGCAGCGTTCCGAGCTGATCGAGAACCTGAAGGAAGGCCAGATCCTGGAAGGCGTGGTCAAGAACATCACCGACTACGGTGCGTTCGTTGACCTGGGCGGCGTCGACGGCCTGCTGCACGTCACCGACATCGCCTGGAAGCGCATCAACCATCCGTCCGAGGCGCTGCACATCGGCCAGACCGTCAAGGTCCAGGTCATCCGCTTCAACCCCGAGACCCAGCGCATCAGCCTCGGCATCAAGCAGCTCGACGCCGATCCGTGGGAGGGCGTGGAAGCCAAGTATCCGGTGGGCGCCAAGTTCGTCGGCCGCGTGACCAACATCACCGACTACGGCGCCTTCGTGGAGCTGGAGCCGGGCGTCGAGGGTCTGGTCCACGTCTCCGAAATGAGCTGGACCAAGAAGAACGTCCACCCCGGCAAGATCGTCTCCACCTCCCAGGAGGTCGAGGTGATGGTGCTGGACGTCGATCCCCAGAAGCGCCGCATCTCGCTGGGCCTCAAGCAGTGCCTGGCCAACCCGTGGGAGTCCTTCACCGAAAAGTTCCCGCAGGGCGCCGAGGTCGAGGGCGAGGTCAAGAACATCACCGAGTTCGGTCTGTTCATCGGCCTGCCGGGCGATATCGACGGCATGGTGCACCTGTCGGACCTGTCGTGGGACAAGGCCGGCGAGCAGGCCATCGCCGACTTCAAGAAGGGCGACGTCGTCAGGGCCAAGGTGCTGGACGTCGACATCGAGAAGGAGCGCATCAGCCTGGGCATCAAGCAGCTGTCCTCCGACCCCTTCCAGGAAGCCATGGCTTCCATCAAGAAGGGCGACGTGGTCACCTGCACCGTCACCCAGGTCACCGAGAACGGCCTGGAAGTGGCTGTCGAGGGCATGACCGGCTTCATCCGCAAGTCCGAGCTGTCGCGTGAGCGCTCCGAGCAGCGCCCCGAGCGCTTCGCGGTCGGCGAGAAGATCGACGCCAAGGTCACCGCCGTCGAGAAGGCCTCGCGCAAGATCACCCTGTCGGTGAAGGCCCGCGAGATCGACGAGGAGAAGCAGGCGATGGCCGAGTACGGTTCGTCCGACTCCGGCGCGTCCCTGGGCGACATCCTGGGCGCCGCCATGCGCAAGGCTCAGGAAGAGAAGTAATCCACTTCTCCGCCGTTGTTTCGGGAAGGCCCGTCCCCGCCAGGGGGCGGGCCTTTCTCGTATCTTGCCGGGCGATTTCCGCCATGGCAGAACTGCGGCCATGATCTCGCGCGCCCTTCTCGCCGCCGCCATGCTGCTGGCGGCCGCCCTTCCCGCCCACGCCGCCTCGGTGGTCGTCGAACAGCTGGACTTCGAGGCCCGGCAGGCGTCCGACCTGCGCATCGCGCTCAGGAACAAGCATCCCGAGGACTATTTCGAGCCGAAGGCCGAGCGCACGGTGCTGTTCGTGCACGGCGCCACCTTTCCCGGCTCGGCCAGCTTCGACCTGGCGCTGGACGGCACCAGCTGGATGGACTGGCTGGCCCGCAATGGCTACGACGTCTACGCGCTCGATATCCGGGGCTACGGCCGCTCGGGACGCCCCGCCGCCATGGCCGGGCCGGCCGAGGCGGCGCCGCCGGCGGTGACCACCGCCACCGCGCTCGAGGACGTGTCCAAGGCGGTGGACTACATCACCTCGCGCCGCGGCGTGCAGAAGGTCACGCTCGTCGGCTGGTCGTGGGGCGCCACCCTGGCCGGACTTTATGCCACCGAGGCCGGCACCCGGGTCGAGCGGCTGGTGCTGCTGGCCCCGCAATGGCTGCGCGGCGGCCCCGCCCCCGACCTGGGCACGCTGGGCGCCTGGCGCGCGGTCCGCCTGGACGGGCTGCGCGAGCGCTGGCTGCGCGACGTGCCCGAGGCCGAGCGCAAGGATCTGGTTCCCGCCGCCTGGCAGGACGCCTGGATCGCCGCCCTGAAAGCCGCCGACCCCGCCGGCGCCGCCATGGACCCGCCGGCCCTCAAGGTGCCCAACGGCGTCGTGGCCGACTTCCTCGCCACCTGGGCCGCAGGCACCCCGGGCTGGGACCCCGCCAAGCTGTCGGTGCCGACCCTGGTGGTGCAGGGCGAATGGGACACCGACTCGCCCCCCGCCATGGGCCTGGCGGTGTTCGCCAAGCTGACCAGGGCGCCGCAGCGCCGCTACGTCCTGCTGGGCGAGGCCACCCACATGATGATGCTGGAGAAGAACCGCGAGCAATTGTTCCGGGCGGTGCAGGGGTTCCTGGAGGAGCGGTTCTGATGCACGACGTCCTCGCCGTCCGCACCCCCGGCCGGGGGCTGGTCGACATCACCGCCGAAATCTCGGCCTTCGTGCGCCGGGCCGGGGTGTCCGAGGGGCTGCTGACAGTGTTCATCCAGCACACCTCGGCCAGCCTGACCATCCAGGAGAACGCCGACCCCGACGTATTGGCCGATCTCGACGACTTCTTCCGCCGGCTGGTCCGCGAGGACTCTTCGCTCTATCGCCACTCCGCCGAGGGCCCCGACGACATGCCGGCCCATATCCGCTCGGCGCTGACCCAGACCAGCCTGTCGATCCCGGTCATCGGCGGCCGCATGGCGCTGGGCACCTGGCAGGGCGTCTACGTCTTCGAGCACCGCGCCGCCCCCCACCAAAGACGCGTCGTGCTGCACTTGTCGGGGACGTGACAGAGGGCTAGGGTGGCGGCGGGACAGGTGAAAGGAACCAGATGATCCGTCCGCTGCTGATGGCCGCAACCCTGCTCTTCTCCGCCCCCGCCCTGGCCGTCGAGGTCACCTTGCCCGACCCGCCGCCGGTCCATTGGCAGGACCAGGCGAAGCTGTTCGGCGACCTCGCCTATGTGCCCCCCGAGCGCAACGCCGAGGTGATCGCGTGGCAGCGCGCCAACGCCGACCGGCTGTCGCCGGGCTTCCTCCTCGATCTGTCGCGCCGCCTGCTGGCCACCGACCCCGCCGAGGCGCTGGAGTGGTACGCCGTCGGGATGATGCGCGGCATCTATGATTCCTCGCGCTGCATCGACACCACCGCCGGCCGCGCCCTGCGCGGGCTGTCGCGCCAGGCGGCGGTGGTCGCCCAATACGGCCGCACCCATCCCCAGGAATTCGCCGCCGCCGGCAAGCGGGCGCTGGCCCGCCCCGACCTGTTCGAGCACGAGGTCTCGGCCGACTGGGTGTGCGCCCAGGGGCTGTCGGGCATGGGCGGCCAGAGCGCCGGCACCACGCCGCCCTCCACCTGGCCGGCCGAGCAGAAGAAGATCCGCGACGACTTCGCCCGCCAGTTCGACGACATGGCCGACCGCTGACATGCCCGAGCTGCCCGAGGTCGAGACGGTGGCGCGCGGCCTGGCCGCGGTGTGGGAGGGCCGCCGCCTGGTGCGGGTGGAGACCCGCCGTCCCGACCTGCGCGTGCCCTTCCCCGATGGCTTCGCCGAGCGGCTGACCGGCCGCCTGGTCGAGCGGGTGGGCCGCCGCGCCAAGTACCTGGTGGTGGACCTGGACCAGGACCTGGTGCTGCTGGGACACCTGGGGATGTCGGGGCGGATGGTCATCAGCCGGGGCCGCAACCAGCCGCCCGGACCCCACGACCACGTGGAATTCGTCACCGACGACGGCACCACCGTCACCTTCACCGATCCGCGCCGGTTCGGCCTGATGACCCTGTGTGACGCCGGCGAGATGGCGGAGCATCCGCTGCTGGCCTGCCTCGGCCCCGAGCCGTTGGGCGAGGGCTTCACGCCGAAGGTGCTGGCCCAGGCCTTCCGGGGCAGGCGCGGCCCGGTCAAGGTCGCCCTTCTGGACCAGACCCTGGTGGCCGGGCTGGGCAACATCTATGTGTGCGAGAGCCTTTATCGCGCCGGCATCGCCCCCACCCGCGCCGCCGGTTCGCTGAAGGCGCGGGAGGTGGAGACGCTGGTCCGATGCGTCAAGGAGGTGCTGGCCGACGCCATCGCGGCCGGAGGGTCGTCGCTGCGGGACCACGTCCAACCCACCGGCGAGCTGGGCTATTTCCAGCACCGGTTCGCCGTCTACGACCGCGAGGGCCAGGCCTGCGCGGACTGCGACTGCGACCCTGCCCGGAGCGGGGGTGTCCAGCGCATCGTGCAGACCGGGCGGTCCACTTTCTTCTGTGCGAAACGTCAACGCTAGTGGTATAGCCCTACACGTCATGCGGACGCTTCTGTTCCTTCTGGGCGCCCTTGCCCTCGTGATCGCCGTGGCCCCGGGCCCGGCCGCCGCGCAGGGATTCCTGGCCGCCTACGAGGACCTGCCGCTGGCCCCCGGCCTGGAGGAGGTGCCCGGATCGGGCCTGTCCTTCGACAGCCCCGGCGGCCGCATCGTCGAGGCCTATGCCAAGGGCGGCGCCACCAGCGCCGCCGAGGTTCTTGAGTTCTACGCCGCCACCCTGCCCCAGCTCGGCTGGGCACGCGAGACCGACACCCTCTATCGGCGGGAATCCGAGGTGTTGACCCTGGAAACCAAGGGCCAGGGCCGCGCGTTGGTGGTTCACTTCAAGATTTCACCGGAATGACCGTTCCCAGGGGAGACGGAGCCATGCCCTACGAGAACATCATCGTCGAGACCCGCGGCCGCGTCGGCCTGGTCACGCTGAACCGCCCCAAGGCCATGAACGCGCTGTGCAACGCGCTCATCGCCGACCTGGGCAAGGCGCTCGACGCCTTCGAGGCCGACGACGAGATCGGCTGCATCGTGCTGACCGGCTCCGAGAAAGCCTTCGCCGCCGGCGCCGACATCAAGGAGATGGCGTCCAAGAGCTACATGGACGTCTATCTCGAGGACTTCATCACCAACGGCTGGGAACGCGTCACCAAGTGCCGCAAGCCGATCATCGCCGCCGTGGCCGGTTACTGCCTGGGCGGCGGCTGCGAGGTCGCCATGATGTGCGACTTCATCCTGGCCGCCGACAACGCCAAGTTCGGCCAGCCCGAGATCACGCTCGGCATCATCCCCGGTGCCGGCGGCACCCAGCGCCTGACCCGCGCCGTGGGCAAGGCCAAGGCCATGGAGATGTGCCTGACGGGCCGCATGATGGACGCCGCCGAGGCCGAGCGCGCCGGCCTGGTCAGCCGCATCGTCCCGGTGGCCGACCTGGTGGACGAGGCGGTGAAGGTCGCCGACCGCATCGCCGGCATGAGCCGCCCCACCGTGCTGATGGCCAAGGAAGCAGTCAACGCCGCCTTCGAAACCACCCTGGCCCAGGGCATCCACCTGGAGCGCCGCCTGTTCCACTCCACCTTCGCCACCGAGGACCAGAAGGAGGGCATGGCCGCCTTCGCCGAGAAGCGGACGCCCAACTTCAAGAACCGCTGAGCACCCGTATCACGGTCTCGGGATCGAGCCGCACGTCCAGCCAGGTCGCACCCCAGTGGAGGTGCGGCCCGGTGGCGCGGCCCGAGGCGCCGACGGCGCCGATCTCCTGTCCCTTCCCCACCCGCTGGCCCTCGGTCACGTCCACTCGCGACAGGTGGGCGTAGACCGTCTGCAGCCCCAGACCGTGGTCCACCAGCACCGTCATGCCGGTGAAGTACATGTCGGGATGGGCCAGGGTTACCACCCCGTCGGCCACCGCGCGGACCGGTGCGCCCACGGGCGCGGCGATGTCGGCACCGGAATGGGGCGCGCGGGCCTCGCCGTTGAGGATGCGCTGGCTGCCGAACACCCCCGAGACACGGCCCTCGGCCGGCCGGACCACCCCGGCCAGGAACAGCGCCGTCGGGCTCACCGCCGCGCGGCGGGACGCCACCAGCTCGTTCTCGGCCTTGATGCGGGCCAGTGCCGCCGGGTCGGGGGTCACCTTGGCCGGCGGCAGGCCGTCGATGCGCTGGACGTCCCAGGCACGCGGCGCCACCGCGATGGTCCGCGCCTCGCCGTCCACCGTCAGGGTGGCCGAGGCTGGCGCCTCGCGCCCGAACCCCAGCAGGAACCGCCCTTCCGGATCCATGGGGACGGCGCGGCCATCCAAGGTGACCGTCGCCCCCGGGTGGGCCGCGCCCAACAGCAGGCCGCCCTGCTCGGCCTTGCCCCGCAGTTCGACGGCCTGCGCATGGGAAACCACGAAGGACACGAAGAGCGCGAGGCCTGCGCCCAGGACGCCCCTTCCTGTTCTTCGTGTTGGTGGTGAAATCACTATCCGCTCCGCGAGCCGTGGAGCCCCCATGTTAGCAGAATCACCAGCAGCACGGCCCCCATCTGATGGGTGGCGGCGAGCGGGAGGGCGACCTGGGACAGCAGGGTGGCGACGCCAAGCCCCGCCTGCACCCAGGCCCAGCCGGCGGCCAGGGTGAAAGATGTGCGGCGCGCGCGCAGCGCCAGGGCCGTCAGCGCCACCACGGTGGCCACCGCCAGCACCCGGTGGGCGAACTGGACGGCGCCGTGGGTCTCCAGGATGTCGAGCCCGTCGCCGGGCAGCCAGCGACCGTTCATCAGCGGGAAGGTGTTGTACACGAGCCCGGCATCGAGCCCGGCCACCAGCGCCCCCCAAGTGGCGGTCAGCAGCACCAACGCCGCCACCGCCCAGGCCCCCCGGGGGGCGCGCTCGCGTCGTGCCCCCGCGACGTCCAGCGCCGTCCACACCAGCGCCCCCAGGATCACCAGCGCCAGCACCAGATGGGCGGCCAGGCGGTAGTGACTGACCTCGGGGCGGTCGACCAGGCCGCTGGCGACCATGAACCAGCCCAGCCCGCCCTGGGCCGCGCCCAGGGCCAGCAGCAGCACCAGCCTCCCCAGCAGGCGACGGTCCACCGCCCGGCGCCAGGCCAGCACCGCCAGCGGCACCGCGAAGACGACGCCGATCAGCCGCCCCCACAGGCGGTGGACGTATTCCAGCCAGAAGATGCCTTTGAAGCCGTCCAGGTCCATGCCTGCGTTGACCAGCCGGTATTGGGGCGTCGCACGGTACTTGGCGAAGGCATCCCGCCACTCGGCCTCGGTCAGCGGCGGCAGGATGTGGTGAAGGTTCCACTCCACCATGGACAGGCCCGACCCGGTCAGCCGCGTCAGCCCGCCCAGCCCCACCATCACCGCCACCATGGCGGCGCAGGCCCAAAGCCACGCCGCTACCGGGCGGTTCTCGAACGGGGCTTTCGTCGCGCGCATGCCTGCTCCCCTTTTGAAGGGGATATGGGAGCGCCGCGGTGCCTGGAACAGGCCGGCCGGATTGCCTAATCTGTTGGTTGGACAAGGACGGGGGCAAACCATGCTCGGCTTCGGCATCGACTTCCCCGAGCTCTACGACCGCGCCGGGCTCGAGCGACTGGACGCAGCCTTCCTGGCGTCGCTGGAGCGGCCGCTGCGCGACGAGCTGCTGGCCGCCCGCGCCGACCCCGCGGAGGCCGAGGAAGCCGAACTGATCGTCCGCCTGGCCCCGGCCCTCGACGACTTCGTCGCCGCCCTATTCAACATCCGTGCCGAGCTGGCCGCCTCGCGCGCCGCCCACCAGCGGCTGGCGCCGCTGTTCGCCGCCAAGCGCCTGTTCGTGCAGCGCCGTGCCCTCAAGGAGGTGCCGGGCGACCAGGCCGCCGCCCTCGACGGCATGGCGCTGGAGGAGGAGCTGGCACGGCGGATGGGCGAGCCGGTCGGCGAGCTGGCCTTCGCCGTCGCCGTGCTCGGCTGGCTGGACCACGAGGACCATCACGGCGACGACCTGGCGCTGGCCGCCCGCTACGCCGCCTGGGCGGTGGCGACCGGCCGACCCGGCATCCTGTTTCACGCCCCGCGCAAGCACGACCCGCTGACCCTGGTCCCCGCCGCCACCGTCGACCACCACGGCGTCCCCGCCCTGGCCCATGGCGAAGACCGGATGCGCGACCGCGCGGGCTTCGCCCTGACCGATCCCGGCACCGACCTGGCAGGCGCGCTGGACCAGGTCAACTACTGCATCCTGTGCCATCACCAGCACAAGGACAGCTGTTCCAAGGGCTTCCACGACCGCAAGACCGGCGCGCTGGCCAAGACCGCCGTCGGGGTGGTGATGGAGGGCTGCCCGCTGGAGGAGAAGATCTCGGAGATGCACGAGATCAAGGGCCAGGGCTGGGCGGTGGCGGCGCTGGCGGCGGCGGTCGTCGACAACCCTATGGTCGCCGGCACCGGCCACCGCATCTGCAACGACTGCATGACCGCCTGCATCTACCAGGGCCAGAACCGCGACCCGGTCGACATTCCCCAGGCCGAGACGCGGGTGCTCAAGGACGTCCTGGAACTGCCCTGGGGATTCGAGATCTATTCGCTGCTGACGCGCTGGAACCCGCTCGACATCCGCCGCCCGCTGCCCCGGCCCGACACCGGGCGCAAGGTGCTGGTGGTGGGTCTGGGGCCGGCCGGCTTCACCCTGGCCCACCACCTGATGCAGGAGGGCCACTGGGTGGCGGCCGTCGACGGCCTGAAGATCGAGCCGCTCGACCCCACCCTGTCGGGGGTGGCGCCCGACGGGTCGCGGGTGCCCTTCCAGCCGGTGCGCGACGTCACCGCGCTGTGGGAGCCGCTGGGCGGGCGGGTGATGGCCGGCTTCGGCGGGGTGGCCGAATACGGCATCACCGTGCGCTGGGACAAGAACTTCCTCAAGGTGATCCGCCTGCTGCTGGAGCGTCGCCGCCAGTTCATGCTGTTCGGCGGGGTGCGCTTCGGCGGCACGCTGACCTTTACCACCGCCTTCGCCATGGGCTTCGACCACGTGGCGCTGGCCATGGGCGCCGGCAAGCCCACCGTGCTGGACCTGCCGGGCGGGCTGGCGCGGGGCGTGCGGGTGGCCTCGGACTTCCTGATGGCGCTGCAACTGACCGGGGCCGCCCGCCCCGACAGCGTCGCCAACCTGCAACTGCGGCTGCCGGTGGTGGTGATCGGCGGCGGCCTGACCGCCATCGACACCTGCACCGAGGCGCTGGCCTATTATCCGGTGCAGGTGGAGAAGTTCCTGGCCCGGTACGAGGTGCTGGCGGCCGAGCGCGGCGAGGAGGCGGTGCGCGCCGGCTGGTCCGAGGAGGACCGGCTGGTCGCCGACGAGTTCATCGCCCATGCCCGCGCCCTGCGCGAGGCCCCCGACGCGGCGGCGCGCCGCCGCCTGCTTTGGCAGTGGGGCGGCGCCACCATCGCCTATCGCCGCACCCTGGCCGAGAGCCCGGCCTACCGCAACCACGAGGAGGTCGCCAAGGCGCTGGAGGAAGGCATCCGCTTCGCCGAACGCCTCACGCCCGTGGCGGTGCGCACCGACCGCTTCGGCCATGCCGACGGGCTGGTCGCCCGCGACGGCGACGGCGCCGAGCACCTTCTGCCGGCTCGCGCCATCCTGGTCGCCGCCGGCACCCAGCCCAACACCACCCTGGCCCGCGAACTGGGCGGCATCGCACTCGACGGCAAGCATTTCCAGGCCGTGGACGAGGACGGCGCGCCGGTCTCCCCCGAGCGGCTGTCCAAGCCGGCGGTTCCACGGGTGCTGATCAAGGACGATGTCAGCTTCTTCGGCGACCTGCATCCCAGCTATGCCGGCAACGTCGTCTCGGCCATGGCCTCCGCCAAGCAGGGGTACCCGGTGGTCGACCGCGCCATCGCGCGGCGCAAGCCCAACCTGGTCACCCCCGACATCCTGTTTGGCCGCCTCAACGATACCCTGCGCCCCACGGTGCACGCGGTGAACCGCCTGACGCCGACCATCGTCGAGGTGGTGGTGCGGGCGCCGGTGGCGGCGCGGGCCTTCCAGCCTGGCCAGTTCTACCGCCTGCAGAACTTCGAGACCCTGGCCCCGCGCATCGACGGCACCACCCTGGCCATGGAGGGGCTGGCGCTGACCGGCGCCTGGACCGACATCGAGCGGGGGCTGGTCGGGCTGATCGTCCTTGAGATGGGCGGCTCGTCGGACCTGTGCGCGCTGCTCGCGCCCGGCGAGCCGGTGGTGCTGATGGGCCCCACCGGCACCCCCACCGAGATCCGAGAGGACGAGACGGTGCTGCTGGCCGGCGGCGGGCTGGGCAACGCGGTGCTGTTCTCCATCGGTCGCGCCATGCGGGCCGAGGGCTGCCGGGTGATCTATTTCGCCGGCTACCGCACCGCCGCCGACCGCTTCAAGACCGCCGAGATCGAGGCCGCCGCCGACGTGGTGGTGTGGTGCGTCGACAGGGGCGAGCCCTTCGTCCCCGGCCGCCCCCAGGACCGGAGCTTCGTCGGCACCATCGTCGAGGCCCTGGACGCCTTTGCGGCCGAACTGAAGCTGGCCGAGGCCGACCGCCTGATCGCCATCGGGTCGGACGGCATGATGGCCGCCGTGGCCGGGGCGCGGCACCGCTGGCTGAAGCCCGGCCACGTCGCCATCGGCTCCATCAACTCGCCCATGCAATGCATGATGAAGGAAATCTGCGGCCAGTGCCTCCAGCGCCACCGCGATCCCGCCACCGGCGTGGCGCGGGTGGTGTTCAGCTGCACCAACCAGGACCAGCCGCTGGACCAGGTGGACTTCGCCTGCCTGCGCGACCGCCTGGGCCAGAACGCCACCTGGGAGAAGCTGACCCGCATCTGGGTGGAACGCTGCCTGACCCGCCTCCCGCGCGGTTTAGGGTAGGCCGTCGCTCATCGCCCGGCCCTCTACCCCCGCAACGCTCCCCACACCCGGGCGAAATAGCCCGCCACCACGGCGGTTTCCGCCATGGTCAGCATGGTGGCGACGGGGGCGGTGACGGCTATCGGCAGGCCGGCCGAGGCTTCGCCCCACAGATGGGTGGCGACCACGAAGGGCAGGCTGACCAGGACGTAGCCGAAACCGGTGGCGAGGCCGCCCCTCATCACCGCCTCGAACGGGCCGGGGGTGCCGTCGCCCCTGGCGGACAGCGCGATGGCCGGCAGGATCAGGAAGAAGCCGCCGAACAGGATCTGGAACGCCTGCTTGCCGACCAGGGCGTAGATGGCGGCGTTGGGGTCGCCGGCGACCCATTGCAGGATCAGCGGCTGCGGCGCCATCTCGGCGGTGCGCAACAGCAGGAAGGCCAGCGCCCAGGCGATGGCGCGCAGCGGCTGGGCGAAGCCGGTCTGGTCCAGGGCGATGAAGCGCTGAACCTGGAAGCCGAAGGCGCCGACCGCCAGGGCCTGGACCAGCACCGCCGCCAGGACGACGCCTTGCTGGCCGGAGCCGATCCCCAGCTGCGCCGCCAGCGCCAGCGCGGCCCACACCGCGCCCAGGCGGGCCAGCGCGCCGGGACGTTCGACCAGAAGGAAGAAGGACAGGGCCATCTGGGGGGTGAAACGGGTCAGCGACATGCCGGGCTCCTGGGGGAAAGCCGCACTCTACCCATCCGGGGAGGGGAAGGGAACGGCCTACTTGGCGGCCTCGAAATAGCCGCGCACCAGCATGACTTGGCGGATCAGTTCCTCGGCGGTGCAGGGTTTGGTCAGCACCTTGCTGGCGCCGACCTGGCGGGTGATCTCGTGGGCCCGCTCGGACTTGTCGCCGGTGAGGATCAGCACCGGCTTGCGGCTGTTGAGGTTGGCCTTGTCGTGCCTGAGCGCCCGCAGGAACTCGATGCCGTCCATCTTCTCCATGTGCAGGTCGCAGATGATGACGTCGGGGTCGACCTCGCCCGAGCGCAGCATTTCCAGGGCGGTGGCGCCGTCGTTGGCCTCGGTGACCTGGGCGGGGTCGGCCTTGGCCAGCAGCTTCTTGATGATGCTGCGCATGGTTTCCTGGTCGTCGATGATCATGACGTGCAGGCCGGGCTCGCCCATCTGCAGGGTGACGGCGGCGCCGTCCTTGAACTTCTCGATCTTCTTCTCGGCGGTCTTGGGCAGCGGCACCTTGTGTTCGCGCAAATACGTGAGCAGGCCGGCGCCCACGTCCTCGCGCGAGAAGGTGAAGTCCTTGCGCTCGCCGCCGGCCAGGGCGGGGGCGAAGCGGATGACCAGCGAGATGTCCTGGGCGGGATCGAAGGCCATGTTCTCGGGCGGGGTGTCGGGCATGGCCTTGCCGATGCGCTCGCCGTAACGGCGCATGGCGTCGAGGAAGTCGGCGCGCGGAAAGACGATCACGCGGCGTTCGAGGATCATGTCGGCAGCCCCACCCGTTTCGGCGATGGTAATACCCGTCTCGCCGGTCCGGGTCCAGTGACCGACTGTGACGCGCCGTCAGATCATGGCGGCGGGGTCCGCGGGCGGGACGGCGCCGGCCTCGTGACGGACCGGGTCGCCCAGTTCGCCGAGCCGGAACTTGGCGAAGATGCGCCGGCCGTCCTCGTCGAGCACCCTGAGTTCGTCGCTCTGGCGGTGGTCCTCCATCACCTGGACATAGTGAGTGCCATAGGCGGCGCGCACCGAATCCACCGGCAGCTCGTAGCCCAGGAATTTGTCGACGCCCTTGCGCTCAAGCCGGTCGATCAGGTCGGGGTCCTCCAGCGAGCCGTGGCTGGTCAGCACGGCCAACGGCCCGCCGGCGGTGAACAGGATGGCTGCCTTCATGTCGGGTCCCTCCGGTTGTGCCTCCGGAATGTGGGAACCGGCGACGCGGCGGCCAATTCCCCGATCGGCGCCTCAGAAGGCCGCCTGGCCCAGGCCGCGCAACACCGCCGACACCTCGGGCATGGCAAGGGAATAATAGATGCGCGCCGATTGTCGGCGGGTCCGCACCAGGCCATCCATGCGCAACCGCGCCAGATGCTGCGACAACGCCGACTGCCCGACATCCATGGCGTTCAGCAGGTCGCCGACGCAGCGCTCGCCCCCCGCCAGGTGGCGCAGCACCGCCAGGCGGTGGGGATTGGCCATGGCCGCCAGCACCCGCGCTGCCCGCGACACCCCCTCGGCCCGGCCGCCGGCGTCCTTGGTGATCATGCCGGCGCGGCGGAACTCGGCCATGGCCTCCTCGGCCTCGCGCAGGTCGAGATACAGGCCGTTGTCCAATGCGCGGTCGCGCAGCTCCTGGGCCGAGGCCGGCTCTCCGCCCTCGGCGAAGGCCAGCCCGGCCAACGCCACCCGTCGCCGTGTCGGCGCCAGCCCGGCCCGACGCAGCATCGCCACCCCGATCTCCACCTCGTTCGATCCCATGGCACCCTCCTTGGTCGCGGAATGGTGCGGATGATAATCATTCGCATTTAATCTGCAAGGGAAGATTTCGGCCGCCGCCGCCCGCACGGTCGAGCCATCGCTACTCGCCGGGCTTGTCGCGCTTGCTCTCGTGCAGCAGCTGGCGACGCGCCTCGGCGACGAAATGGGCCAGCTTCTCACGGATCTCGTGAACGGTGGCCTTGCCGTGGAGGTCCTTGGCCAGGCGGCCGACCACGTGCTCGTCGTCCTCGGTGTGCTCGTGGGCGTGGGCCACCTCGTGGGCGTAGTCGTGGGCGGCCTTGCCGATCAGGCCGAGGAGCTCGGCGGCCCACATCCCGGCCATGCGGTCGCGGCGGCGCTTGACCTCGCCGCCGTCCTCGGCACCGGGGGTCTTGTGCTTGCGATCGAACAGCATGGCGGCGCTCTCCAGGGTCGTCCCGGCCTTGATTCTACTCGCCTTGGCGACTGTCGGGAAGCGGCCTCGGCGACGCCTCCCCCATGCGGGGGACCCGGAGGCAGAGGGTTGGGCTTCCCAAAGCGACGGGAACGCCCTATGTTCCGTCGAATTTCGCAAAGACCGCCGACCGAGATGACCAAGCTTTCGCACATCCGCAATTTCGCGATCATCGCCCACATCGACCACGGCAAGTCCACACTCGCCGACCGCCTGATCCAGCGCTGCGGCGCCATCGAGGCGCGCGAGATGAAGGACCAGATCCTGGACTCCATGGACATCGAGCGCGAGCGCGGCATCACCATCAAGGCCCAGACGGTGCGGCTGAACTACACCGCCAAGGACGGCCAGACCTACCAGCTGAACCTGATGGACACCCCCGGCCACGTCGACTTCGCCTACGAGGTCAGCCGCTCGCTGGCCGCCTGCGAGGGCTCGATCCTGGTGGTCGACGCCTCCCAGGGGGTCGAGGCGCAGACCCTGGCCAACGTCTACCAGGCGCTGGACGCCGGCCACGAGATCGTGCCCGTGCTCAACAAGATCGACCTGCCGGCGGCCGAGCCCGAGCGCGTCAAGGAGCAGATCGAGGACGTCATCGGCCTGGACGCCTCGGACGCGGTGATGATCTCGGCCAAGGCCGGCATCGGCATCGACGAGGTGCTGGAGGCCCTGGTCACCCGCCTGCCCCCGCCCGAGGGCGACGACAAGGCCGAGCTGCAGGCGCTGCTGGTCGATTCCTGGTACGACGCCTATCTCGGCGTCATCATCCTGGTCCGCGTGAAGAACGGCGTGCTGAGGCGCGGCCAGAAGATCCGCATGATGGCCACCGGCGCCGCCTACGAGGTCGACACCGTCGGCTACTTCACCCCCAAGATGGTCAAGGTCGACGAGCTGCGGCCCGGCGAGATGGGCTTCTTCACCGCCGGCATCAAGGCGGTGGCCGATACCAATGTCGGCGACACCATCACCGACGACAAGAAGCCCGCCCCGGTGGCGCTGGCCGGGTTCAAGCCCAGCGTGCCGGTGGTGTGGTGCGGCCTGTTCCCGGTGGACGCCGCCGACTACGAGGACCTGCGCGAGAGCCTGGCCAAGCTGCGCCTCAACGACGCCAGCTTCCAGTACGAGCCCGAGACCTCGGCGGCGCTGGGCTTCGGCTTCCGCTGCGGCTTCCTTGGCCTGCTGCACCTGGAGATCATCCAGGAGCGCCTGGAGCGCGAATTCAACCTCGACCTGATCACCACCGCGCCGTCCGTGGTCTACAAGATCCACATGACCAACGGCGAGGCGATCGACCTGCACAACCCGGCCGACATGCCGGACCAGGCCCGCATCGACCGCATCGAGGAGCCGTGGATCAAGGCCACCATCATGGTGCCCGACGAGTATCTGGGCTCGATCCTCGGCCTGTGCACCGAACGGCGCGGCCAGCAGCTCGACCTGACCTATGCCGGCAACCGCGCCATGGCGGTCTACAAGCTGCCGCTCAACGAGGTGGTGTTCGACTTCTACGACCGCCTGAAGTCCATCAGCCGCGGCTATGCCAGCTTCGACTACGAGATGGCGGAATACACCGAGAGCGACCTGGTCAAGGTGTCGATCCTGGTCAACCAGGAGCCGGTCGACGCCCTGGCCTTCATCGTGCATCGCGCCAACGCCGAAAGCCGGGGCCGTGCCATCTGCCAGCGGCTCAAGGATCTGATCCCCCGCCAGATGTTCCAGATCGCCATCCAGGCCGCCATCGGTGGCCGCATCGTGGCGCGCGAGAGCATCAGCGCGCTGCGCAAGGACGTGCTGGCCAAGTGCTATGGCGGCGACATCACCCGCAAGCGCAAGCTGCTGGAGAAGCAGAAGGAAGGCAAGAAGCGCATGCGCCAGTTCGGCAAGGTGGAGATCCCGCAGTCGGCCTTCCTGGCCGCGCTGAAGATGGGCGACGACTGACGGGCACGGCGGCGGGGTTCCGCGCCGCCGTTCCGCGCGTCAGGCCCGGCGGAAGCGGAAGCGGCGCTCGCGCTTGCGGCAGGCCAGCACGGTGGTCAGCCCCATCGCGAGGACCGCGATCCAGGCCGGCAGCTCCATCAGCCGCGACAGCAGCGAGAAGCGGGTTTCGTCGGCGAAGGGATCGCCGACCAGAAGCATCAGCACGTCCGAGGTCATGATGCCGGCATGGTCGGCCGGGCCGAGCGCCAGCACGGCATCGCCCGATGCCATCACCACGGCCAGCGCGATCATCGCCCATCCTAGAACCCGACCAAGGAACATCGCATTCCCCCGCAACCGCAACCCCTTAGCGGCCTGTTTCTCATTCCCCTTGTCAGCTTTGCGCCGGAAGGAAAGAAATTTCAAGACTTTTCCACGGACGAGGCTACGCCGCGACAGGGGCTTGCACACCCCCGGCACCTCGTGTATTTTCCGCGCTTCGCCGGTCCAGCCATGGGCCGGAAGCGGAGGGATGGCCGAGCGGTCGAAGGCGCACGCCTGGAAAGTGTGTATACGTCAAAAGCGTATCGAGGGTTCGAATCCCTCTCCCTCCGCCATTTCTACCCTGACGAACGTTCTCCGCACGCGGACGCGG
>JBFMHS010000154.1:0-2711 GCA_040751765.1 Pseudomonadota bacterium
GCCGAGCAGGTCCCGCAACCGGCCGCCGCCGCGCCCGAGGAGCCGCCGCCGCCGGCGACCCCGCCCAAGCGCGGCTGGTGGAACAAGCTGCTGTCGTAGCTCCCAGGAGCCCCTCCCGGCCGTGTCCGGGAGGGGGCACCAAAACGAGGAAGGCGCCTCGCGGAAGCGGGGCGCCTTCTTTGTGAGTGGATGGGGATGGGGCCCCTCGGCTTCGCCTCGGGAGGACAGCCCAAACTTTCGCTACACGCCCATCTTGCTGGCCAGGATGGCAGCCTGGGTCCGGTTGTCGACGCCCAGCGCCCGCAGGATGGCGGTGACGTGGAGCTTCACCGTTATTTCGGCCAGGTTGAGGTCGCGGGCGATTTCCTTGTTGCTCTTGCCCTGGCGCAGCATGGCCAGGACATCGCGCTGGCGGGGGGTCAGGGCCGCCTTCAGCTTCTCGCTATCCGGGTCGCCGGCGCCGCCGCTGGCCGGCAGCGACACCGGCGGGCTGATGAAGGTCTCACCCTCCAGCACCGAGCGGATGCCGTCCATCATGGCGGCGCTGGATGAACTCTTGGCGATGTAGCCGTGGGCGCCACAGTCCAGCGCGCGGCGGATGTCGCGCGGGTCCTCGGAGGCGGACACCACCACCAGATACAGGTCAGGCGAGGCGCGGCGAATGGCCTCGATGCCGGAAAAGCCGTCCATGCCGGGCATGTTGAGGTCGACCAGGCCGATGTCGAAGGCGCCGCCGTCTCGCACCAGGGCCAACGCCTGTACGAAATCGCACGCCTCGACGATCTCCATCGGATCGGAGACGAGGCTTTCGAGCACCAGACGCACGCCTTCGCGGAAAAGAGCATGGTCGTCGGCGAGCAACACCTTCATCTATTCGAACCCTCTATGGCGAGCCCCGCCCCACCTGACCTCTTTCCCCTATTGATAGGTTAAACCACACTCCACTTCACCCCGCAATGAGGTATTTCAGTTTGCTAGCAATTCGACGCGATTTCGTGTATTGATTCGGCGCGTTTGGAGCGCCAATGCCTGGTGGATATGAATGGAGTGAATTGTCGTGTTGCGTAAACCGGCCATTAATGTGGGTGACCGATTTGTTAAGATTGGCGCATTCCAATCGGCTGTTTGGGTCGTCCTACGGATATTTCAACTTCCGTCGGAGCCACCGCACGCGAAACTTGGAAAGGAAGGGGATGGGAAGGAATCGATTACCATTTCCCTTCCGACGCTGGGAGACCCGCACTTCTTCCGCCGCGCTTGACCTGCGGAAACCATAGGTCAACGGCCATCCAGGCCGCAATATCGGACGATGAAGCCGGCTATGTCATCGATGGCGCGGCGGTCGAAAACCGGCCGCCCCGTCACCGGTGGCGGACCGTCGCAGGCGATTGCGACGACGCTGGCGTCGTCCTGGGCCAGCGCCCGCTCGCCCAGGGCGGGATCCCAGACCTCGAGCTTGGGGTGGGGCGAGCGCTTGAAGCCCTCGACCAGCACCAGGTCGACGGGCCCCAGCCGCCCCACCAGGCCGGCCAGCGCGGGCTCGGCGGCGCCGTGATGCTCGTGGACGATGGCCCAGCGGTCGGGACCGGCCGTCACCGTCTCCACCGCGCCCGCCTCGGCAAGCGACCGCCGGGCGCCGTCGCCGAAGGCGAGGTCGTGGTGGCTGTGCTTGACGGTGGCGACCTCGATGCCCTGCCGCACCAGGGCAGGGACGAGGCGGAGCAACAGGGTGGTCTTGCCGCTGCCGCTCCAGCCGGCGATGCCGAACAGCTTCATGTTCCGGTTCTAGAGCCGGACCGCGCCATCCGCAACCCCGCCCTGCTCCGTGATCGCTTGACCACCCACCCGGGCGGGGTGCAGACCTTAGGCCCATGACCGCCGCCGCCCTCTCCGTACTGCCCGTCCTCGCCACCACCACCGCCGCCCAGGCGCTGGTGGCGCTGGCCATGCTCACCCTGCCCGCCATCGCCCCCGAGATGGCCCGCGATCTCGGCGTATCCGCCCGCCTGGTGGGGTGGTGGATCAGCATGGCCTACGGCTTCGCCATGCTGACCTCGCTGATGGGGGCCACCACGGTGCGGCGCCTGGGCGCCGCACGCTCGACCCAGATCGCGCTGCTGCTGATGGCGGCGGGCACCCTGGCCAATGCAGTGGCGTGGCTGCCGGCGGTGGCGCTGGGAGCGGTGTTGGTCGGCCTGGGCTATGGCATGACCAACCCGGCCGCCTCGCATCTGCTGGCCCGTTCCACCTCGCCGGCCAACCGCAACCTGGTGTTCTCCATCAAGCAGACCGGGGTGCCGCTGGGCGGCACCCTCGCCGGCCTGCTGGCGCCGCCGTTGACCGTGGCCTTCGGCTGGCAGGCGGCCCCGGCGGCGGTGGCGCTCGGCGCGGTGGCGCTGGTGGTGTTGATCGTCCCGATGCGGCCCGGCTGGGACGCCGACCGCGACCCGGGAGCACCGCTGAGGGCGCACCCGCTGGAGGGACTGCGGCTGATCTGGCGGTCGCCGGCGCTCCGGGGCCTGTCGCTGTCGGGCTTCGCCTATGCGGCGGTGCAGTTGAGCTTGTCCACCTTCCTGGTCACCATGCTGGTCGGAGACCTTGGCTGGAGCCTGGTCGAGGCCGGTGTGCTGCTGTCCACCGTGCAGGTTGTCGGCGTGGTCGGGCGCGTGCTGTCGGGGGTGGCGGCGGACAAGCTGTTGGGCGGCCGCCCC
>JBFMHS010000155.1:0-7332 GCA_040751765.1 Pseudomonadota bacterium
ATCGACGCCCGCGTCGAGGCCGGTGGCCCGTCGGGACCATTCAAGGCGGATGGCAGCCTGGCCGTCGCCGGGACCCACCTCACCTTCTCCGGCGCCGTCGACCGGGTGGGGGAACGGCGTGGGTCGCCCGCGCGCCTGGCCGTGCAGGTGCTGGAAGCCGATGCCCGGGCCGAATTCTCCGGCGTATTCGGCATGCCTCCGGGCGGTCCGACGCTACGCGGCAAGCTCGCCCTGTCCGCCGCCGACCTCCGCCGGCTGGCCGCCGTGCTGGGCGTCCCCGAGGCACCCCTGCCCGCCGGAGCGGCCCTGAAGGCCGAAGCCGCCGTCACCGCCGACGGCGACCAGGTCGCCATTTCCGACCTGACCGCCATGCTCGGCGAGGCGCGGGCCTCGGGCGCCATCACCATCGGGCTGGGCGAGGTGCCCAAGGTGGATGCCCGCCTGGCGCTGGCGTCGCTGAACCTGGACAGCTGGCTGGGCACGGTGCCGGCGCCGAATGCCGCCCCCCCGACGGCCCTGCCGCCTCCACCGCCGGCCGCCAACACCCTTCCCGGTGCCGGCCCCGCCCAGGCGCCGCCGCCGCCCTTCACCCTGCCGCGCGACCTGTTCTTCGACCTGGCGGTGGCGGTCGAGGCGCTGTCGTGGCGCGGCGCGGTGATCGAGAACGCCCGCGTCGAAGCCACGCTGGCCGAGGGAGAATTGGTCCTCAACGGCGCCACCGCCCAACTGCCCGGCGGCTCGGTGGTGTCACTGGCCGGCGTGCTGGCCCCCGTCGAGGGCCGGCCGGTGTTCGACGGCCAGGCCGAGGCCCGCTCCGACAACCTGCGCGTCCTTCTGGCCTGGCTGGGGGCCGATGTGGCGGCGGTTCCGCCGGGACGGCTGCTGCGCCTCGACGCCTCCACCGACCTGCGCGCCGCCTGGCCGGAACTGGAGGCCCGCAAGCTGGACATGCGGGTGGATTCCACCCACGCCACCGGCGGCCTGACCGCCCGCCTGGGCGAGCGCCCGGCCTATGGCGCCCGGCTGACCATCGACGCGTTCAACCTTGACCACTACCTGCCGGGCGAAGCGTCCTCCGCCGGTTCGGCACCCGATCAGCCCCCCACCCCTCAACCGCCACGACCCCAGCCGGCCCAACCCGCCAAGGAGGGGCCGCCGCTGGCGGCGCTGACCGGCTTCGACGCCGACCTGGCGCTGACGGTGGGCCAACTGACCATGAACGGGGTCGCCGCCGACGACGTGCGGCTGGCGGCGCTGCTGGACGACGGCACCCTGACCATTTCCCAGGCCGCCGCCCGCCTGGCCGGCAGCCGCATCACCGCCGGCGGCCGCTTGCTGGGGCTGGCGACCGCGACCCCGCGCGCCGAGAACCTGACCCTGGCGGTGGACAGCCCGCAGCCGGCGCGGCTGTTCCGCTTCCTGGGCATCGAGGCGCCCGTCGATCGCATGGGGGCGCTGGCGGCATCGGCCCGCATCGACGGCGATTGGACTTCCATGGATCTGCGTGCCCGCGCCGAAACGGGCGGCGTGACGGCGGCGGCCGAGGGCACCCTGGCGTCGCCGCTGGCTTCGCCCCGCGCCAAGCTCAGGCTGAGCGTCGAGGCCGACAGCTTCGGCCGGCTGGTGCGGCTGTTCTCGCCGACCTACCGCCCGGCCGGCACCGTCGGCGCCCTCGCCGTGACTGCCACCGCCGACATCTCGCCCCAGGCGGTGACGCTGCCGGACCTCGCGGCCTCCGCCGGCCCCGCGCGGCTGGCCGGTGAGCTGCGGATCGCCCTGGAAGGTCCGGTGCCCGTGGTCACCGGCACGCTGGCCGGCAATGCCATTGACCTGGGGCCGTTCCTGCCCGCCGAGCGCACCGGCCTGCTGGTGCCGGGCTCGCCGCGCCTGCCGCCCGTGCTGGCTCCGGCCCGGCCGGAGATCGTTCCCACCGCCACCGCCGGCACCAACCCGTGGTCGCGCGAACCGCTGGAACTGGGCTGGACGCGGGCCTTCGGCGCCAATGTGGCGCTGTCCGCCGAGTCGCTGGCCTGGGACGGCTGGACCCTGGCCGCGCCCAAGGCGACCGTGCTGGTCGACCGGGGTACCGCCGCCGTGGACTCCCTCACCGGCCGCCTGCTGGGCGGCGACCTCAAGGCTTCGGCGCGGCTGGCGTCCGGCGGCACGCCTTCGCTGACTGGCACGCTGGCCATCGCCGGCGCCAACCTGTCCCAGGCCGAACTGGGGGCCGGCGGCATCGCGGTGACCCAGGGCCGCCTGGACGCCCAGGCCGAGTTCGCCGCCGCCGGGCGCTCCTCCCACGACATGGCCCAGGCCCTGGACGGCAAGGGCGGGCTGACCGTCACCGACGGCGTGGTCAAGGGATTCGACCTGCCGGCAGTCGGCCGCCAGTTGCAGAACATCGAGAACATCGGCAGCGTGCTCGGCCTGCTCAACGCCGGCCTGACCGGCGGCACCACCAAGTTCTCGCGGCTGGCCGGCACCTTCGTGGCCGAGGATGGCATGGTGAGCAGCCGCGACCTGCGGCTCGACGCCGAGGGCGGCTCCGCCACCGCCGAGGCGGTGGTGCGACTGCCTCCGTGGACGATGGACGCCGCCATCGCCTTCCAATTGGCCGGCAGTTCTGCACCGCCGGCGGTGGTGCGGCTGGAGGGGCCGATCGGCAACCCGCGCAAGGTCGTCGACATCAACGCGTTGCAGCAGTTCCTGGTGGCGCGCGGGCTTGGCCGGGCGCTGGGCGGCAAGGATGCCGGCAAGCTGATCGAGGGCTTGCTGGGCGGCCGCCGCCAGCAACAGCAGCCCCAGCAGGCGCAACCCCAACCCGGGCAGCAGGCCCAGCCGCCGGCCAAGCCCGATGCGGGCCGGCTGATCCAGGACCTGCTGAAGGGACTGGGGCGCTAAACCCGCCCGGAGCCCGGTGATCGGGTTCCGATCGCCGGGTTGGTATATGCCCCCCCTATCCCACCTTCGGCAGGGCGTCCAGCGCCGCTTCCAGCTCGTGGTCGTCGTAGGGCAGGTCGCGCAGGGAGCCGGCGAAGAAGTCGGTATAGGCCTGCATGTCGAAATGCCCGTGGCCGGACAGGTTGAACAGGATGGTGCGCGGCTTGCCCTCGGCCTTGGCCTCCAGCGCCTCGTCGATGGCGCCCTTGACCGCGTGCGATGATTCCGGGGCCGGCACGATGCCCTCGGCGCGGGCGAACTGGACGGCGGCCTTGAAGCACTCGGTCTGGGCGTAGGAGCGCGCCTCCATCAGGCCCAGTTCCTTGACGTGGCTGACCATGGGCGCCATGCCGTGATAACGCAGGCCGCCGGCGTGCGAGCCCGGCGGCATGAAGGTCGAGCCCAGAGTGTGCATCTTGACCAGCGGCGTCAGGTGGCCGGTGTCGCCGAAATCATAGGCAAAGCGGCCCTTGGTCAGGGTCGGGCAGGACGACGGCTCGACGCCGACGACACGGACCTTGGCGCCCTTCAGGTTCTCGCGGATGTAGGGGAAGGCCAGGCCGGCGAAGTTGGAGCCGCCGCCGGTACAAGCGATGACCACGTCGGGCTGGTCGCCGGCCATCTCCATCTGCAGGATGGCCTCCTCGCCGATCACCGTCTGGTGCAGGCAGACGTGGTTGAGCACGCTGCCCAGGGCGTATTTGGTGTCGTCGCGGCTGGCGGCGACCTCGACCGCCTCGGAAATGGCGATGCCCAGCGAGCCGTTGGACTGGGGGAACTTCTCCAGGATGGCGCGGCCGGCGGCGGTGAGCGTCGACGGCGAGGCGATGCAGCGGGCGCCGTAGGTTTCCATCAGGGCGCGGCGATAGGGCTTCTGGTTGTACGAGATCTTCACCATGAAGACCTCGACCTCGAGCCCGAACAGCGAGCCGGCGAAGGCCAGCGACGAGCCCCACTGGCCGGCGCCGGTCTCGGTGGACAGCCGCTTGACACCCTCCTCCTTGTTGTAGAAGGCCTGGGCCACGGCGGTGTTGGGCTTGTGGCTGCCGGCGGGCGACACACCCTCGTACTTGAAGTAGATGCGCGCCGGGGTGTCCAGCGCCTTCTCCAGGCGGCGGGCACGGATCAGCGGCGACGGACGCCACAGCCGCAGCACCTCGCGCACCGGCTCGGGGATCTCGACCCAGCGCTCGGTTGAGACCTCCTGGGCGATCACCGCCATCGGGAAGATGGGGGCCAGGTCGTCGGGGCCGATGGGCTTCATGGTGCCCGGATGCAGCGGCGGCGCCAGCGGCTCCGGCAGATCGGCAGCCAGGTTGTACCAGGCCTTCGGCAGCTTGTCCTCGGGCAGGAAGAACTTGACGGAATCGGTCATGGTCGGTCGGGCCCCTTGTTGGCGGTCTTTCCCCAGACCCCCGTTTGTAATCGCCCGGTCACTGATTGTCCAACCACCCGCCCTCCGCCGCCACCGCCCGAATGAATTTTTCCCCTTGCACCCCCCGCCGGATCGCACTATAAAGCCGGCCTCCACGGCGGGCACTGCCCAGCCATCTCGCCGGGGGCGCATAGCTCAGTTGGTAGAGCAGCTGACTCTTAATCAGCGGGTCCAAGGTTCGAGTCCTTGTGCGCCCACCAATAAAATCAAGGGCTTGACCTAGAGATAGGTCAGGCCCTTTGACTTTGGTTTGCAACCCAATCAGCGGGCGGTTTGCAAACCCGTTCACTTCGGGTTCCCATCGGAGCCGCCCTTGGCCCGCTTGCGAGCCTTGTCCAGGCTGGCGATAGCGACCTTCGCCTTGCGCTTTTTGGCGGTGTACTTGCGCACCATCTGCACCGTCTCGTGGCCGGTGATGCTGGCGATGGTGTCCCAATCGTTCCCAAGCTCGTGCAGGATGGTGGCGGCCGTGTAGCGCAGGCCGTGGGTGGTCACCCCGCCCGACTCCAGCCCGGCGTTCAGGCCGCCCACATCCTGGTAGGCCCCGATCATCACATGGCGGAAGCGGTCCACCTTGAAGGCCCGGCCGGTCTCGGTGGTGAGCAACATGCGGCGCATCGCCAGGGGCACCGGCTTCCCGGCTGCCTCCAGGGCCGAGACCCGTTCGGCCTGCGCCATGTCCCAGGCCGCGAGCGCCGCCTTCAGTTCCAGCGATTGCGGCACCCACACCCGAGCGCCGGTCTTCTCCTGGGCCACGGCGATGCTGCCGTCGCCCCCGATGTGGGCGCGCTCCATGGCGATGATGTCCTCGCCCCGCTGGCCGGTGTTGAGGCCGATCTCGAAGGCGGTGCGTTCGACGGTGCCCAGCCCCCAATGCTCGCGGAAGGCCGCGATCTCGCCCTCCTCCCACGGCCGGTGGCCGTCGCCCGTCTTGAGCTTCTTCGGCCGCGAGGCCGGGTTATGCTTCAGCCCGTAAACGCTCGGCCGGTCCACGGCGAAGGTCAGCAGCAGGCGCAGCACCGCCATCACGTAGTTGGCCGTGCGCGGCGTGTCCTGGAAGGCGTCCCGCAGGTTGAGCACCGCCTCGCGGTCGATGCCGGCGACACGGTTCTTTCCCCACTCCTCGCGGATCACCTCAAGGTAGCGGGCGTAATCCCGGCGCGTCTTGTCGCGCAGCCCCTTGAATTCCTGCGAGCCCCTGTAGTGCTCGATCAGGGCGGCGATGGTCCCTGGCGCTGGCCCGGCGGCGGGCTTGGTCTCCATCTGCGCGTTGAGTTCGTTGAGGCGCGTAATGAACTCGGTGCTGGTAGGGTCGTCCGGGAGCTTGGTCTTGGTGGCGCGATGGTAATAGTGGATGCGGAATGTCCCGTCCTTCTGCCGCTTTCGGACCTTGTTCACGCCAGGAAGATGAATGGTGACCACGCCGATCTCCTTGGAGCCCGTCATGCAACCACCCTCCGCACCCGCGAGCGCGGGGTCACCGCCCAGCTTTCCGGCTGCTGCTCGGGCTCGTCGCAGACGATACCGTTGATCCTGTCGATGGCCTGGTCAAGCAGCTTCAGGTCGTATCGCCCGTCCTGGTCCGGCTTCGGGTACTCGCCAGCCTTGACCTTGGCATCGAAGGTGTTGGGGGACACGCCGCAGTAAAAGGCAGCCCACTCCCGCGTCAAACGGCGCGGGAGCGCGGCGGCGGGCCAGTTGGCGGGCTGCTTGGGCATGGTCAGACCTCCGGATACCCGTCGTGCAGCACGCCGTCGAGCAGGCGACCAGCAGCCTTCTTGCCCGCCCTGCGCACGAACACGACCCGCTCCCCATGGAAGCCGTGCCCACCTGCGAGATTGAGGTATCGCTCTCTGTTGTCCCTGGCGGTCGGGCAGCGTCGCCAGTCTGGATCCTCGGCGTCGCGGTCATAGGTGACCGTCCAGGCCCCCCATTGCTTGAACAGGAATGGTGCCCCGGCGGCGGCGCATTGGTCGCGCAGGGAGCGCGCCCAGTCTGGATGCATGGGGCGGGCGCGGTCCCCGCTCTCTCCCCCGCATACGATCCAATGGAGGAGGCGCTTCAAGGGGTGTGGGCATGTGGATGGTCCTATCGAGGCTGGCTTCAGGAAGGTGTTGAGGTACTGCGTTATATCCACCGGCCCCAGCAGCGGCTCGCAGGACAGCCACCGCACTGCCGCCGGAGCGGAGAGCAGGTCCGGGATCCTGGCATCGGCGGCGGCCTGATCCTCCACCGACACCCCCATCCACACGTTGGGCAGGATCGGCGGCGGGGAGACGCTCTCGCGGCCGAACATGGTCCTGATCGCCTCATCCCAGGCCCGGCGGCGGCGCGGCTGGTCGAGATAGGAGAGCATCCGCGCCGACCGCTTGGTGAGGACCTGGAAGGTGTGGTGGCGAGCCAGCGCCATCACCGCGAACACCTTGTCGATGTCCTCGTCCGACAGGGCCTCGTGGAACAGGTCGGACATGGAGTTCACGAAGATCCGGCGTGGCCTCTTCCATCGCAGGGGCTGATCGAGGTGGGGATGGTGCAGGCGCACGGTGCCGTTCCACACCGGCCCGGCCTTGGTCTCCTCGGTCGTGCCCGCGTACTTGTCGATGCCCAGCTTGGCCGCCAGCCGGTGTGCCTCCCGCATGGCGTAGCAGCGGCTGCACCCGGCGCTCAGGATGCTACAGCCGACCACCGGGTTCCAGGTGGCCTCGGTCCATTCAATGCCGCTCTTGTCGCCCATGGCTCACCACCCCACCACGACGCCGAGGAACACCCCCGGCGTGGCGCAGAAGAATGCCCTGCCGTCGCGCATGGTGGCGAAGCCGTCGGGCTGCAGCACGTCGGCCCAAATCTCGTCGCAGGTGAGCGACTTGTAGACGCCCGTGCCGGTGCCGGTCTCCAGGTTGCACGACATGGCCCAGGTGGTGTTGTCGCCCGGAAGGTGGCTGAGATGGATGCGCCGC
>JBFMHS010000156.1:0-37582 GCA_040751765.1 Pseudomonadota bacterium
GGCCAAGCCGACGCCCAAGCCGGCCGCCAAGCCGGCCGCCGCGGCCCCGGCCGACGACGACTGGAAGGAGTTCTAGGAAAAGCCCCTCCAGCCTCCCCCCGCGCCCGCGCGGGGGGAGGCTTTCCGTTCCGCTGCGCACAATCGGGCCAAGACCTTAATACGAAATCATTCTGTGAATTGGGGTGTTGGCCGGATTGGCCCGGCGGTGGCGCGGGCATAGGGTAAGAGCATCGACGGTCCCGATGGGGAGGGAGCCATGATCGTTCTTGCCATGCTGTGCCTGGCCTCGGCCCTGGTGTTCGGCGCCATCCTGCGCCGCGACCAGCCGCTGCTGCTGCTCGGGGTGGTGGCCTATGCCGGCACCTGCCTGTTGATCATGGAAATCGCCCCCGAACTGCTGTTGCCGGCCCTGTCGCTGGCGGTCGCGCTGGGCATCCTGGGGCTGGCCAGGTTCCTGGTCGACGACTGCGCGCGCGACTCCGAAGCGGCGCGCCTCCATGCCTATTTCTACGGCGACCCCGACGAGCGGTCGTCCTGACTTTCCCTGGTGGTTCCCGCGAGGCACCTCGCCCCCGGCTCCCCGTGCCGGGGGCTTTTCTTGTCAGGGGGCGCGGCCGGGATCGCTGCGGCCGCCGCCGGCTTCGGCCCGGTCCTCGACTTCGGTGATGTCGCCCTCGCTGAACAGATAGGTCTCGAACTGGCCGGCGAAGTCGCGGTCATTGCGACGCAGCCATTCCATGATCATGGCGGCGTGCTCCATTTCCTCGCGCATGTTGTGCAGCAGGATTTCCCGCAAGGACACGTCGTCGCAGTCGTCGGCCCGCTGGCGGTACCAGTCCACCGCCTCCAGCTCCTCCTGCAGCGACCGGATGGCGAAATGCAGGATCACCGTGCGGCGGCTGAGCTTCTCGTAAGGCGCGTGCCAGGCTTCGTCGGCCATGGAAAAACCCCCGGTGAGTGGTTGGCTCACCGGGGGATATGGGAGGGAGGTCAGGCTTTCTCCAGCGCCTGCTTGCGGTCCTCCACCACCTGGGTGGCGGCGCGGCCGGTCAGTTCCTGGAGATGGTCGAAGCGCCAGGTGAAGCTGCCGACGCCCATGGTCAGCGACCGCAGCTCGACGATCAGGTCGCCCATCTCGGCCTGGGGCAGATAGGCCGACACGGTGTCCCAGCCCGGCCAGCCCTCGCGGGCGTCATAGCCGAGGATCTGGCCCCGGCGGCCGGTGACGATGCGCTGGGCCTTGGCGGTGTAGTCGTTGGGCACCGAGATCTCGACGCTGAGGATCGGCTCCAGCAGGATCGGCTCGCATTTGGGCAGGCCCTCGGTCATGGCGATGCGGGCGGCGGTCTTGAAGGCCATGTCCGAGCTGTCCACCGAATGGTAGCTGCCCTGGGTCAGCGTCACCGCCACGTCAACCACCGGGAAGCCCAGCGGTCCCTGCGCCAGGAAGTCGCGCACGCCTTCCTCGACGGCGGGGATGTACTGCTTGGGGATGACGCCGCCGACGATCTTGTCCTCGAAGGTGAAGCCGGTGCCGCGCGGCTGCGGCCGGATGTCGATGTGAACATCGCCGAACTGGCCGTGGCCGCCCGACTGCTTCTTGTGGCGCCCGTGGACGCTGGTCGCCTTGCGGATGGTCTCCTTGTAGGGAATGGTCGGCTTGGCGGTGGTGATGCCCAGATTGAAGCGGTTCCTCAGCCGGTCCAGCGCGGTGCCGACATGGATTTCGCCCTGGCCCCACAGCACCAGCTCGCTGAACTCGTTCTGCTCCAGGCGGTAGGAGGGGTCCTCCTCGACCAGCTTGGTCAGGGCACCCGACAGCTTGACGTCGTCGCCCTTTTTCTCGGCATGGACCACCACGCCGAAAAGCGGCTCCAGGGGCGCCGGCCAGTCCGATCCGGCCTCGGCGCCGTCACCGACCACGGCGCCGGTGGTGACCGGGTCCAGCTTGCCAAAGGCCACCACCTCGCCAAGCCCCGCCTTGGCGGTCTTGGCCGGGCCGCCGGCGGCCGGGGAAAACAGGCCGGAGACGCGGGTTCCGTCGACCGCCTGGCCGTCGGCGAACTCGCCCCGGAACACGCGCGCGAAGGACAGCTTGCCGGTATGCGGCGCGTGGACGGTCTTGAACACGCGGGCCACCGCGCCGCCGCCATCGGCGAAGCCCAGGCGGGCGGCGGTGGCGGTGGGATCGGGCACCTCGTGGCGCAACGCCTTCCACAGCCGGGTGATGCCGCCATCGCTTTCGGCCGAACCGAAGAACACCGGCACGATCAGGTCGTCGGCCAAGTCCTTGGCAAGGTCGCCGTAGACCTCGTCGTTGGGCGGCGCCACGTCCTCGAGCAGTTCCTCCAGCAGGTGGTCGTCGAAGTCGGCCAGATGCTCCAGCATTTCCTGGCGCGCCCGCCGTTCCTCGGCGACCATGGAGTCGGGAATCTTGATCAGGTCCGAGGACTGGCCGGGGCGGTACTTGTAGGCCCGCTCGCTGACCAGATCGACGAAGCCGACCACGGCCTCGCCCTGGCGGATCGGCACCTCGCGCAGGACCAGGGGGCGGTCGGACACCGCCTGAAGCGCCTCCAGCGTCTCGGACAACCGCGGCCCCGAGGCGTCGATCTTGTTGATGAACAGCAGGTGCGGGATCTTGCGTTCGTCCAGGAACTTCAGCAGCGGCGCCACCATCACGGCGCGGGCGGGGTCGGGCTCGCACACCACCACGGCGGCGTCGGCGACCATCAGCGCGTTGAAGGCGTCCTGCTGGAACTCGACCGAGCCGGGGCAGTCGATGAAGGTCCATTTGTCGCCCAGATAGTCGCAGGCCACCAGGTTGGGCTCGACGCTCATGCGGCGGTCGCGGGCCTCGGGGCTGGAATCGCCGACGGTGGTGCCGTCCTTGACCTTGCCTTGGCGGGGGATCGCCCCGGCACGGTACAGCAGCGCGTCGAGAAGGCTGGTCTTGCCGCTGGCGAAAGGCCCGACGAGGGCGGCGGCGCGGGGAAGGGAACTCTTGCCGGTCATTGTGCTTCTCCAGAACTGGAGCCCGGTCCATCGGTCCGGCGGCGCCGGCCGCGGTGCCTTTGAAGGCGGCACGGTCTCCATCGTTCCAGTTGCCGAGGCGACTGGCAATAGGGAATGACCGGGCGCGCTCCGTCCTTTCGGGGAAGACGCGCTTATTCGAACAGCCGGACGGCCAGATCGAAGGTCCAACAGGCGGCGGCGGGGCCGGCCAGGCGGCGGGACCAGGCGTCGAAGGTCTCGCGCATCACCTCGCTGATCACCCTCTGGGCGCGGCGGTCACAGCCCAGTCCGTGCTTGCCGTCCAGCAACAGCCAGACCTCGCGGCGGCGGAACGGGGTGACGTCCGAGCGCAGTGAGAACCGCCACAGGATGGCGGCCTCCAGCGTCAGCAGGATGGCGGTGGCGCGGACGGCCAGGGCGGGATCGAAGGACAACCCCACCGCCACCAGCCCGATGGCCAGCAACCCGAAGCCGGTGGCCCGGCGGACGGACAGTTCGGCGAAATAGCGGATGCGATCCATGGCGGCACCTCTGCTTGGTCCCGGCGGGGCCGAAGCAAGCGGCAGGCCATCCGGGGAAAGGCCCAGTCTTGGTCGATCCGGAGGCGCGGCGGCATGACATCGGTCAAGCCTTCGCGTGTCGCGGTGCCCACGAATCGCGCCATCAGCCCACCAGGCGGGCACCCAGGTCGACCATCCAGCAGGCGGCCGCCGGGGCGCCGATGCGGCGGGCGTAGGTCAGGTAGACCTCGCGCATGATCGAGCTGATCAGGTGGTGCAGCCGGTCCTCGGGCAGGTCGGCGCGGCTGCCCATCATCAGCCATACCTCTCGGCGGCGGTAGTTGATGTCCTCGGCGAAGCGGCCGCGATGCCACAGGACCACCGCCATCAGCGTCAGCAGGATTGCCGCCGAGCGGATGGCCAGGCCGGGTTCGCCCGACAGGCCCAGCACGAAGGTGCTGATCCCCAACAGCGCGAAGGCACAGCCCCGCGCCACCGACAGCTCGGCCAGACGCCGGATGCGATCCATGGCGGAATCCTCCGCCCTCTCAGATGGATCGCCCCCGGCGGCTCCGGAAGGGGATACCGCTACAGCATCCCCGGCAGGGTCAAGAGCCCCGCCCCGGCCAGCCACACCAGCATGGCGGTGGCGTCGGTGTCGGCACGCCCGGTGAGGCGTTCGTACAGCGCCGCCGGAACCCCGGAGATCAGCATCACCGACACCGACACGATCAGCGAGGTGCCGTAGAGCGCGAAGGCGGGGGTGGCCATGAAGTCGGGCAGCCAGAACCCGGCCAGGGCCAGCACCCACAACAACGCCGGCGAGGTGAAGCCGGCCAGCATGCTCATGGCCAGCACGCCGACGAAGACGGTGCGCGGGTTCATGGGGCGGCTCCCTGGGTGAGGGTGGGGACCATGCCGTGGCTGAGCATCCAGGTGGTGGCGACAAAGCGGACCACGAAGGCCCAGTAGGCGGTGACCAGCGGCAGGTAGCGGGTGTGGAAGAAGTGCGGCGTGATCACCCGCGTGCCGGCGACGGCCCAGTTGGTCAGGCGCTGGAACCATTTGAGGATGTAGTTGCCCGACGTCGGCGGAATCAGCATTTCCAGCAGGAAGCGGCCGACGCACGACCACGCCACGATGGCGGTGCCGTAGGCGACGATCCAGAACGGCAGGTAGTCGAGGACGAAGTCCGGAGTCTGTTGGTCCATAGGGGAGTCCAAAAAAATGGGGCCCCCGGCGGCCGGGGACCCCACGATGGTGACAGCGCTCGCGCTACTTGTCGATGCCGTGACGGGCATCGGCCAGAACCACGTCGCCCTTGGGCACGCGGATCGAGTCGATGAAGTCCTGCATCTCCTTCGACGGCGCCGGCGTGAACAGGCTGACCACCACGGTGGTCAGGAACGCGGCCGGAATGCCGAAGGCACCGCACGAGATGTTCTTGATCCCGAACCAGAGCGGCGCGCCGTAGAACTGGGTCGTGATCAGGTAGTACAGGCACACGCCGAAGCCCACGATCATGCCGGCGATGGCGCCGGCCGAGGTGGTGCGCTTCCACCACACGCCCATCACCAGGGCCGGGAACAGGCCCGACGCGGCGATGGAGAACGCCCAGGCCACCATCGACAGGATGGTCGACGGCTTCAGCGACGCCACGTAGGCGGCGATGATGGCCACACCGATCAAGAGCACGCGGCTGGCGATCAGACGCTTCTTGGTGTCGGCCTTGGGGTCGATCATGCGGTAGTAGACGTCGTGCGACAGCGCGTTGGCGATGGCCAGCAGCAGACCGTCGGCGGTCGACAGCGCGGCGGCGAGACCGCCGGCGGCGACCAGACCGGCCACCACGTAGGGCAGGCCGGCGATCTCCGGGGTCGCCAGCACGATGGCGTCCGGATGGATCTTGAACTCGGACAACTGCAGGATGCCGTCGGCATTGCCGGCCACGCCCTTGCACATGGCGAAGGCGTCGGCGGCGTTGGCGGCGTCGCAGGCGCCGACCAGACCCACCTGGCCCCAGGCGCGCACCCACTGCGGCAGCTGGTCGATACCCAGGCCGACGACGTTCTGGTACACCTCGAGCTTGGCGAAGGCGGCGTAGGACGGCGCGGTGAAGTACAGCAGGAAGATGAAGAACAGCGACCAGCCCACCGACTGACGGGCCTGCTTCACCGACGGAGTGGTGAAGTAGCGCATCAGGATGTGCGGCAGCGACGCGGTGCCGATCATCAGACAGGCGATCAGCAGGAAGAAGTTCACCGCCGAGGTCATGTCGAACTGGCCCTTGGCGTTGGCGAAGGCCGCGATATGGCCCTTGGCGACGCCGAGCGTGGGCTCCAGCGCGGTGATCTTCTCCAGAGCCTGGCCGTACATCAGCTGCGGGATCGGAACCCCGGTCACCTTGGCCGACATCCAGACCACCGGGATCAGGTAGGCGACGATCAGGATGATGTACTGGGCGACCTGGGTCCAGGTCACCGCGCGCATGCCACCCAGCATCGAGCACACCAGGATGCCGGCGAGGCCGACGAACACCGCGACCTCGAACGAGATGCCCAGGAAGCGCGAGGCGATGATGCCGACGCCGAAAATCTGGGCCACCACATAGGCGAAGGAGGCGGTGATCAGCACCACCACGCCCATCAGGCGGGCGGCGTTGCCGCCGTAGCGGGCGCCCAGGAAGTCGGGCACGGTGAACTGGCCGAACTTGCGCAGGTAGGGGGCGAGGAGCACCGCCACCAGCACGTAGCCGCCGGTCCAGCCCAGCACGAAGGCCAGGCCGTCATAGCCCAGCATGTACAGCGTACCGGCCATGCCGATGAACGAGGCGGCGGACATCCAGTCGGCGCCGGTCGCCATGCCGTTGTAGAAGGCCGGCACGACGCGGCCGGCGACGTAGTATTCCGACACCTCGGCGGTGCGGGACAGGACGCCGATCAGCGCGTAGACGCCGATGGTCAGGAAGATGAACGCGTAACCGATGATCTTGTTGGGCACGCCCAGCTGCTCGAGGATGGCGAGCAGGATGGTGAAGCCGACGAAGCCACCGGTGTAGTAGGCGTAGATCTTCCCAAGGTTGTCGATGAAACTGCTCTTGGCCATTGGTCGATCCCCCTTATTCGTCGGCGACGCCGAACTCTTCGTCGATGCTGTTCTGCTTGCTGGCGTACCAGAAGATCGCAACGACGAAGACGATGAGGGATCCCTGGGCCGCCATGTAGAAACCCAGCGGGAAGCCAAGGAAGGTGATGCTGTTGAGAGCGGGTGCAAACATGTGGATCACGAAACCCGCCACAAACCAGATGGCAAGCATGGTCCACATCAGACCGGAGGTACGGCCCCAGTATTCCCTGGCGCGCTCCGGCGTCAAAGCCTGATTCGACATCTTGTTCGTCTCCTTTTCCTCGTTTTTATCGCCCGGCCTGTTGGTTCGGCCTTGTTGTTATAGCGACTTGTCTTTTTTATTATTTTTGGGCCACCGTCCGGCGGCGAAGCCTCAACCCAAGGGTAAAGACTGTGGTAGTCAAGGCTCCCTCTTCCGAATGATGATGACTTTATGCCATTGTCGCCTTTGATAGCATTGAACCAGCATGTTAACAAGCAGATAGGAACCTTTCACCGGTTCCGGGGTGGCTAACCCCAACGATGGATATGGTGGGATCAACCCGCCCTTGGGAGGAACGAAGGAAAATGCTCAGGATTCTGGCCGATTGGCTTCGGCCCAGGGACATGCGCTCGCCGGACGGGCTAGCCGAATTCATCGGCACCGAGACCTCCCGCATCGCCCAGAAGGCGACCACCGGCTACTGCCGGACGAAGGCGGGCGCCAATGTGGAACTGCTGTTCAAGGAGAAGGTGTTCCTCGACGCGCTGGAGGTAAGCCGGTGGTCAGCCTTCGGGCTCGTCCTGGCCGACATCTGCCTGGTCGCCGAGGGCTATCTGCGCCCCTTCGCCAAGGGTCGCGAGGACGCGCTGGCCGCTTGGATCACCGGCGTCTTCGACGCCCATCTCGATGCCAATCCGCGGCCCGGCACCGAGGGCGATGACGGCGAGGGCGACCGCTGGGCGGCCGAGCGCGCCGAGTTTCGGGCTCGTCTGGCCCGCTCGCGCATGGCCGAGCCGATCCCGGCCGCCAATGTGGGATTCGACACCGCCCAGCGCATCTATGACGGCCTGCCGGTCCATCCCAAGCTGCGGCGTGAGGATTTCGAGCTGGTGCAGAATCTGATGCGATTCGGCCACATCGCCTTCCGCGAGGAACTGGAGAGGCATCTGGACGCCGAGGCGGTGCTGGCCGCCCTGCCCAAGGGCTCCGACGGGGACGGGGAGCGGCGATGAAGGGGGGCGGTGCCCGGCTGGTCACGTGGTTCGTCCTGGCCGCCGGCGCCGTCGTCCTTGTCCTCGCCATTCTCGCCATCCTGCCGTCGGCCGGCGACTTCGCGCCCGCGCCGCTGTGGCTGGTGGGCGGAGTGGCGGCGCTGGCCTGGATCGGGCTGATGCTGTTCCACGAGGCCGGCCGCCGCCATTTCGACGACCTCAAGCTGGTCCGGTCGGGGCTTGAGGCGCTGGCCGCCGGCCAGATGCCGCCCGAGCAGCTGACCCACCGCGCCCAGGCGGGTGACGGGGCGGTCGGCGGCCTGGCCGCGCTGGTGGTGGACGCCGCCACCCGGCGGGCGCTGGAACGGGCCCGTCCCGATCAGCGGCTGGCCTCGGTCATCGCCGCCCTGCGCAACGGCGTGGTGGTGGTCACCGAGACCGGACTGGTCAGCCTGATCAATGCCGGCGCCAAGGCGCTGCTGGGCGCCGAGCGGGCGGCGGTAGGCACCTCGGTGTTCGCCTCGGTCGACCGCGACAGCTTCGCCGCCGCCGTCGCCCAGGCCCGGGCCGCCGGCCGCAAGGCGGTGGACGTCACCCTGCGCACGGTGGACGGCGCCGAGTTGCCGGCCCGCATGGCCGATTTCGGCGAGCATCGCGGGGTGGTGATGTCCTTCGCCGCCCGCGATGCCGAGCACGGCCACGAGGTGGAACTGGCGCTGGACCTGCACGACGCACCGCCCGAGGTGCCGGCCCCGGTGGCCGCCACCCTGCTGGACCAACTGCCGGTCACGGTGCTCGACACCGAGACGACCGGCCTCGACGTGTTCGAGGACCGGGTGATCTCGGTCGGCGCGGTGCGCATGCATGGCGGCCGCGTCTACCGCTCGGCGGTGATGGACCGGCTGGTCGATCCCGGCCGGCCGGTGCCCCAGCGCTCCACCGCCGTGCACGGCATCACCACCGCCATGGTGGCCGGCCAGCCGGCGATCGCCGAGGTTCTGCCCGAGCTTTTCGCCATGCTGCGAGGCACGGTGGTGGTGGGGCACAATATCGGCTTCGACCTGGCGCTGCTGAAGCGGGCAGCGGGCGAGGCCGGCCTGGACTGGCCCGATCCGCCGTGGCTGGACACCATCCTGCTGGCCGGCGCGCTGGATCCCGAGGAGACCGAACTCAACCTGGACCAGGTGGCCGGGCGGCTGGGGGTCGACGTGTCCGGGCGGCACACCGCGCTGGGCGACTCGCTGGTCACCGCCGAGGTCTATGCCCGCCTGCTGCCCTTGCTGGCCCGGCGGGGTGTCCTGACGCTGGGCCAGGCGGAGGCGTTCTCGCGGGAGGCGCGGCACATCGTGGCGCTCCAGCGGGCGTCGGGATGGTGAGGGAACAAGGAACGAAGACAAGGGGGAGGAAGACATGGCCGACACGGCGAGCCTGGAGCGCATCGACAGTTTTCCCTATCGCCACCGCGTCCGCGAGGTGATGGGCCACCCGGTGGTCACCGCCCGCCCGGGCACCACCATCGCCGAGGCGGCGCGGACGATGAGCCACAAGAACATCAGTTCGCTGGTGGTGGTGGACGAGGCCGGCCGCCCGGCCGGCATCGTCACCGAACGCGACGTGCTCAAGGCGGTGGCCTCCCATCGCGGCGAGGCCGCCGACGTGCCGCTGGGGATGGTGATGTCCAGCCCGGTGGCCACCGTGCGCCATGACGCCTTCGTCTATGTCGCCATGGGCCGCATGGGCCGTCTGAAGCTGCGCCATCTGGTGGCGGTGGACGAGGACGGGGTGGCGGTCGGCGTGGTCACCGTGCGCGGGCTGCTGCATCTGCGCTCGTCGACGGCGCTGATGATCGGCGACGAGGTGACCTCCGCCGGATCGGCCGACCAGATGGATGCCGCCCGACGCCAGGTGCCCCGGCTGGCCGGCGACCTGCTGGCCGAGGGTGTCGGCGGGCTGGGCGTGGCCGCGGTGGCCAGTTCGGTGCTGCGCGACATCACCGCCCGCGCCGCCCAGTTGGCCGAGCAGGAAATGGTCGCCGATCCGGCCTGGGGGCCGGCACCGGCGCCGTGGTGCGTGCTGCTGCTGGGGTCGGGTGGCCGGCGCGAGAGCCTGTTCGCCGCCGACCAGGACAACGCCATCGTCCATGCCGGCGCCGAGTCCGACGACCCGTGGTACGCCGAGGCCGGCCGCCGCCTCGCCGACACCCTGGATGCGGCCGGCATCCCCTATTGCAAGGGGGGGGTGATGGCACGGAACAAGGAGTGGCGGCATACCGTAGACGGCTGGGCCGCCCATATCGACAAATGGATCAAGGAGGCGGCGGGCGAGGAACTCCTCAACGTCCACATCTTCGTGGACTTCCGCCCCGCTTACGGCGAGGTATCCCTGGCCGCCCGGGTGCGCGACCATCTCACCGAGCAGGCCGCCCGCGCTCCGCGCTTCCTGCACTCCATGGCCCAGGCAGCGGCCAACATCCGCGCGCCCTTGGGGATGTTCGGCCAGTTCGTCACCCACGAAGGACTGCTGGACATCAAGACCTCGGGCCTGCTGCCGCTGACGGCGGCGGTGCGCACCCTGGCGCTCAAGCACCGGGTTGCGCTGACCGGCACCGGCGAGCGCCTGGCCGCCCTGGCCGACGCCGGGCACATGAACGCGGAAGAGGCCGCCAGCTTCCGCGACAGCCACGAACTGATGGTGCGCATGCTGGTGGAGCAGCAACTGGCCAGCGTCAGGGCCGGCGCGGCGCTGTCCAACCGCATCGATCCCAAACGGTTCCGTCCGCACGAGCGGCGCCAGCTCAAGCAGGCGTTCAAGAACATCAACGCGCTGACCTGGGTGATGCAGAACGCACTGAGCACGGTGTGAGGGGGAGGGACGGCCTCCCCCTGTCCGTTAGGAGCAGCCCTTGGGGCGCGGCAGGCCGGCGATCTTGTTGCCCTGCTTCAGCGGGCCGTGCGGGAACAGCTGGTAGAGGTACTGCTGCGACGAGCGGTCGGCGCCGTACTTTTCCTTCAGCAGCTTCATGAACACCCGCTGTTCGGCGACGATACCGTATTCGTCGAAATACTCGCGCGCGGTGCGGATGACGTCCCAGTGCTCGTCGGTCAGCGCCACGCCCTCGCGCTCGGCGATGACCTTGGCCACGTCCTCGTTCCACTCGCGGGTGTCGTTGAGCCAACCGGCCTCGCTGACCTCGTAGGTCCGGTCGCCGACGGTGATCTCCGGCATGTTTTCGCGCTCCTTAATTTAGAAACAGTGCATGTATCATGGCGAAGACGGGCTCGCGCGTCAATACGAATTAGAGGCGTTCTATCTTAGGGTTGGGGTGGTGCGCTGCGTCCCGTCGAAGCGCCATTGGCGGTCCTGGCTGCCACGTGGTAGACTTGCGTGGCAGACCCGGGTCTGATCCCTGGGGCCTGATCAAGGAGTTCCCATGGCCGAATCCCCCCTCGGCATCGGCGGCGGCAGGCCCGTCGGCGGCGTCGACGTCCTCAAGGAAGCGCTTGGGCTGGGCTCGCCTCGCGGCACCGGCGGCGGGGTCGGCGCGTCCTCGGTGACGGGCGGCGGCGGCGGCAAGCACGGCCCGTTCGGCCCGCGTGGCCAGCGCATGCTGCCCGCCGATTTCCCCGAGGAGCGGCTGGATTTCGGCGCCCCGCGCGGCACCTATCTGGATATCCTGGTCTGAACCGCATAGCCCGTCGGAGGTGACGTTTCCGGCTTGCCCGGGGGCGCCGGCTTGTCCAAACTCGACGCCATGATCCCTTCTGGCCCCACCATCCGCATGATCCCCGAGGGCGACGACCGCGAACGGCTGGTCTGTGGCACCTGCGGTTTCGTGGCTTACGAGAACCCCAAGATCATCGTGGGCGCGGTCTGCACCTGGGCCGACAAGTACCTTCTGTGCAAGCGCGGCATCGAGCCCCGGCTTGGCTACTGGACCATGCCGGTGGGCTACATGGAACTGCACGAGACCGCCGAGCAGGGGGCCTTGCGCGAGGTGTGGGAGGAGGCCCGCGCCCGCGCCGAGGTCGACGGCCTGCTCGCCATCTATTCCATTCCCGAGATCAGCCAGGTCCACATGATCTTCCGCGCCCGCATGACCGCGCCCGACTACGCGGCGGGGCCGGAAAGCCTGGAGGTCGGCCTGTTCGCCTGGGATGAGATTCCGTGGACCGACCTGGCCTATCCCAACGTCCGCTGGTCGCTGGAATACGAGCGCGAGATGAAGGGCCGGACGGGCTTCCCGCCCCGGGGGCGCCCCGCGTGAGCGCTGCCGGCAGGCTCAGGCCGCCGGCAGCGTGAACAGGAAGGTGGCGCCCCTGCCTTCCTCGCTGTCCACCCGAATGGTGCCGCCATGGCGTTCGACGATGCGCTTGCACAGCGCCAGCCCGACCCCGTCGCCGGGGACCTGGTCGCGGGTGACCAGGCGGCGGAACAGCTGGAACAAGGCGTCGCGGCCATCGGCCGGCAGACCCACGCCGTTGTCAGCGACAGCAATCTCCCACAGCCCGTCGCCGGCATCGCGGGCGGAGACGGTGATCTCGGGGGGCTGGCCGGGGCGGGCGAACTTGACGGAATTGGCCAGCAGGTTCTGGAACAGACGCGACAGCTGGTCGGCGTCGCCCATCACCACCGGCAGCGGCACCGCGCGCACCACGCGGGCGCCGCTTTCCTCCATGGCCACCGTCAGCGATTGGATGGCCTGGTCCAATGGCGCGTCGAGCGGCACCGGCGCCGGCTCGTTGCCACGGGTGTTGATGCGCGAGTATTCCAGCACGCCGTCGAGCATGCGGGTCATGCGGGCGGCGCCGTCGGTGACGAAGGCCATGAACTCGCGGCCCTCGTCATCCAACTGCCCGGCATAGCGGCGCTCGATCAGCTTGATGAACGAGCTGATGGTGCGCAGCGGCTCGCGCAGGTCGTGCGACACCGTGTAGGCGAAGTTCTGCAGGTCGGCATTGGAGCGGGCGAGGTCGGCCGCCTGCGCCTTGACGCGCTGCTCGTGGCGGGCCAGTTCGGCCAGCATGCCGTCCAGCGAGCGGTACAGTTCCTTGATCTCCATGGCGCCGCCGGCCCGGTCGCCGGCCCGCCAGGCGCGGTCGCCGGCGCGGACTCCCCGCATGCCGTCGATCAGCCGGCCGACCGGTGCCACCACGAAGCGCTGCAGCAACAACAGCACCGCCACCGCCACCGCCACCAGCGCCGCCCCCAGCACGCCGATCGTCGTCCACAGGAACCGGCTTTCCTCGGCCTGGGCCTCGCGGATGGGCCGTGACACCACGATGCCGTGCGGCATGCCGCCGCCGCCCAGCGGCGCCAGGGCGACCATGCGGACGACGCCGTCGCTACCTTGAACCTCGCGGAACAGGGTGTGGCCCTCGGCCACCGCCCGGGCCAGATCCTCGCCGACGGCGGAGCGGTCCTCGATGGGCATTTCCATCTCGCGATAGGTAGTCAGCTCGACGGCGTTGCGGTCCAGCAGCCCCACATGCAGCCCCGCCGGCAGCCCCAGGCTGTCGATCATCCGCCGGAACCAGTCCAACTGCTTGCCGGCGATCATCACCCGGTCGACCTGGCCGTCCGGCCCCAGCACCGGCAGCGCCACCGGCAGCACGCGCAGGCCGCTGACCCGGCCGACGACGTACTCGCCGGAGGCGTAGTCCTTGGTGGCCAGCGCCTTGGTGAAATACTCGCGGTCGGCCACCGACACCGGCTTGGACAGCTTCCACGGCGCGCACAGGACGCGGCCGTCGGGGGCGGCGATCAGCAGGGTGTCGTAGCCGTGGGCGTTCTTCAGCACCTCGGCCAGCTTGCGGGTGCAGGCGCCCGAGACGAGGTCGTCGCGGTCGATGACCGACAGCGACGACAGCAACGGTCGGCTCTCGGCGATCCACTGGTCATGGGCCAGGGCTACCAGCTGGGCGTAGGTGGCGATGGTGCGCCGGCCGTCCTCGGCCATGCGATCACGGCTGACATCGACGATCACCGCCCCCGCCAGGCCGAAGGCGACCACGATGGCCGCCGCGACCAGCGCGACGATGACGCGAAGACTGAGTGCCGACGATGCCCGTCCCATCCCGGTCCCCTCGGGGTTGGTGGTGGCTTATCCCGGAAGTATAGCCCCCGTCGGCGGCGCTTGGGGAGTCGGATAAGGGAATGGGCGGGACGTGTATCCGTCCCGCCCTTGAAATTCCCCCGGCGAAACCGTCAGCCGCGGGCCATCTTGGCCAGGCGCATGCGCAGGGCGTTGAGCTTGATGAAGCCCTGGGCGTCGCGCTGGTCGTAGACGCTGTCCTCCTCGAAGGTGACGTAGTCGAGGCGGTACAGCGACTTGGGCGACTTGCGGCCGACCACGGTGACGTTGCCCTTGTAGAGCTTGAGCCGCACGGTGCCCTCGACGTTCTCGGACACCTTGTCGATCATCTGCTGGATGGCGACGCGCTCGGGGCTGAACCAGAAGCCGTTGTAGATCAGCTCGGCATAGCGCGGCATCAGCTCGTCCTTGAGATGGGCCTCGCCGCGATCCAGCGTCAGGCTCTCCATGGCGCGATGGGCCACGATCAGCACGCTGCCGCCGGGGGTCTCGTAGACGCCGCGCGACTTCATGCCGACGAAGCGGTTCTCCACCAGGTCCAGGCGGCCGATGCCGTTGGCGCCGCCCAGCTCGTTGAGCTTGGTCAGCAGCTGGGCCGGGCTCATGCGCACGCCGTCGATGGACACCGCGTCGCCCTTCTCGAACCCGATCTCCACATAGGTGGGGGTGTCGGGGGCGTTCTCGGGGCTGACCGAGCGGGTGAACATGTCCTCGTCGGGCTCGACCCACGGATCCTCCAGCGCCTTGCCCTCGTAGCTGATGTGCAGCAGGTTGGCGTCGGTGGAATAGGGCGCCTCGCCGCGCTTGTCCTTGGCGATTGGGATCTGGTGCTTCTCGGCGAAGTCGATCAGCTTGGTGCGGCTGGTCAGGTCCCAGATGCGCCACGGCGCGATGACCTTGATGTCCGGCTTGAGAGCGTAATAGCCCATCTCGAAGCGGACCTGGTCGTTGCCCTTGCCGGTGGCGCCGTGGCACACCGCGTCGGCACCGACCTGGTTGGCGATCTCGATCTGGCGCTTCGAGATCAGCGGCCGCGCGATCGAGGTGCCCAGCAGGTAGACGCCCTCGTACAGCGCGTTGGCGCGGAACATCGGGAACACGAAGTCCCGCACGAATTCCTCGCGCAGGTCGTCGATGAAGATGTTCTCGGGCTTGATGCCCAGCAGCTCGGCCTTCTTGCGGGCCGGCTCCAGCTCCTCGCCCTGGCCGAGGTCGGCGGTGAAGGTCACCACCTCGCACTGATAGGTGTCCTGCAGCCAGCGCAGGATGATCGAGGTATCGAGGCCGCCCGAATAGGCCAGCACCACCTTCTTGACTTCGCCCTTCATGGGAAACGCCCTTGGCAATGGGGATGAACCGAAGGGCCGAAGTATAGGCATTGCCGCGAAGGGGGCAAGGGGAACGGGCGGGCTGGCCGCGCCTCAATGATGCCCATGGGCCTCGGCACATTTGACGCACTGGGTGGCGGCCGGGTCGAGGTCGAGGCGCTTGGCGGGGATCTTGGCGTCGCAGGTCAGGCAGTGGCCGTAGTCGCCGTCCTTGATGCGGGCCAGGGCGGCCAGGATGCGCTGGTGCTCGGCGCGATAGCGGCGTTCGTGCTCGGCGGCGATGGCCTGCATCTGCATGGCGTCCATGCGCGACAGCCGGCCGACGCTCTGCTGGTCCAGTTCCACCGGGCGGGCGGCCTCGTGCTCCATGGCCTCCAGGCGCTCGACCTCGGCCAGACGCTCCTGGAGCTTGGCGCGGTAGTGATCGAGGTCGAGGTCGCGGCGGGTCATGGCGGTCTCCTGATTGGTCTTTTGGTCATGCTAACAAGGCCGGCGCCCGGCCGACAATGCAAAGCGGACGGGTCCGGGGTTCAGCGGCGGCGGTCGCCGAAGCTGCGGCGGGGATTGGGGTCGGGGGCGATGATCGGCGGCTGGTCGTCGGGCCGGCCGCCATGGCCGCCCTCGCCGCCGGCGCCCTCCGGGTGGACCAGCGGGGCGTGGGCCAGCCTCGGCCAGCGGCCCCAGGCGAACACCCACACCCCGATCACATAGGCCAGCGGAAACAGGAATGCCAGCGACCACAGCCAGTGGTATCCGGCCTTGCGCAGGATCGCCGCGTTGAGCGCGAGGCCCAGCACGGTCAGCGCCACCACCGCCGCCACCGTGGCCCAATAGGCCAGCGGCGACATCATCGCCACGCCCTGCTCCATCTCCCATTCCATCATGGCGCCCCCTCGGTGGTGGGCCAGCGCGCCAGGGCCAGCACCAGCAGCACCGCCATCAGGCCGACGACCGGGATGAACACCAACAGCGACAGCGCCGGATTGAGGCCGGCGCGCGAGAATACCCGCCACAGCGGGACTATGAGCAGAAGCGCCGCCAGCAGGTTGCTGGACAGCGTGTTGACCAAGAGGATGTCCATCGCGTCCCTCCCTTCCCCCGACATGTGGCGAGGCCAAGGGATGGAAGGAACCGCCCCTTATGGGGATCAGGCCACCGGGACGGCGTGGTCGTCGTCGGTGACGCCGGCCTCGATGCGGGCCTTCAGGCGCGAGCAGCGCTGGCGCTGGCTGTCGCTTTTCAGCTGGCCGCAGGCGGCCATGATGTCGGCGCCGCGCGACTTGCGGATCGGCGCCGAGTAGCCGGCGTCCTGCAGGATGTCGGAGAAGGTCTTGATCGCCTTCATGTCCGAGCACTCGAACTCGACCCCCGGCCAGGGATTGAACGGGATCAGGTTGAACTTGGCCGGCAGGCCCTTGATCAGGCGCAGCAACTCGCGGGCATCGGCCGCCGAATCGTTGACACCCTTCAGCATCACGTATTCGAAGGTGATGCGCCGGGCGTTGGATGCGCCGGGATAGTCGCGGCAGGCCTGCATCAGCTCGGCCAGCGGATACTTCTTGTTGATGGGCATGATGCGGTCGCGCACCTCGTCGGTGACCGCATGCAGGCTGACCGCCAGGTTGCAGCCCAGCTCCTCGCCGCAGCGCTTCATCATCGGCACCACGCCCGAGGTGGACAGGGTGATGCGGCGCTTGGACAGGGCGATGCCTTCGCCGTCCATGACGATCTTCAGCGCGGTGGCGACGTTGTCGAAATTGTACAGCGGCTCGCCCATGCCCATGACCACGATGTTCGACAACTTGCGCGCGGAATCGTCGGGGGTGGGCCACTCGCCGTAGGCGTCGCGGGCGACCATGAACTGCCCGACGATCTCGGCCGAGGTCAGGTTGCGCACCAGCAACTGGGTGCCGGTGTGGCAAAACTTGCAGGTGAGCGTGCAGCCGACCTGGCTGGAAATACAGACGGCGCCGCGCTCCTCGTCCTCGTCGGGGATGTAGACGGTCTCGGCCTCGTTGCCGTCGTCGAACTTCAGCAGCCACTTGCGGGTGGTGTCCACCGACACCAGGTCCCGGGTGACCTCGGGGCGCGAGACCACGTAATGCTCGGCCAGCTTGGCCTGCATGACCTTGGAGATCGAGGTCATGCGCGCGAAGTCGGTTTCGCCGCGGTTGTAGAGCCAGTGCCACAGCTGTTTGGCGCGGAACGGCTTCTCGCCGATGGCCGCCATCTCGGCGGTCAGTTCCTCGCGCGACAGTCCGATGAGGTTCTTCTTGTCCATGGGCTAGAGATATAGGACGCCGGTACCCGATGTCACCTTTTGACGCCGCAGGCCTTGTCGATGGCCGCCAGCGCCGCCGAGAAGCCGTCGAGCATCACGGTGTCGGTGACCGCCGAGCCCTTGGCGGGAGTGGCGCGCACCACCACGTCCTTGCCCTTGACCAGTTGGGCGATGATGGCCTTGTCGGCGGCGGCGTCCTTGGCCCAGGCGGAATCGCCCTTGGTGAAGAAGGCATGCTTCATGCCGCCGATCTGGATTTCGGCCCCCGACTCCTTCTTGAAGCCGAAGGGGGCGACCAGGCTGACCTCACCGGGGCTCTTGGCGCGGTGGGTGATCGCCAGGGCGACGCCGGGACGGCGGGCCTCGCCGCCATTGGTCTTGGCCGCGCGCGCCGCGGCATAGCACACCTTGCCCGAGGCGTCGGAATACACATAGGCTTCCCAGGAACCGAAGGCGCCCAGTTTCCTGGCTTCGTCGGCCTGGGCGGAGGCGGCCAGGCCAGCCAGCAGGGCGGCGGCGAGGGCGGTCGTCCGTCGAAAGGTCATCATCCAATTCCTTGGGATGGGGCGGAGGCGGGGATATAGACCGGTTCGCCCCGCCGGCTGTCAACCCTTTCACGGAGAAGGGCCGATGAAATCCGATCCCGTCACGGTCGAGGTCCGGCGCGGCGGCATGGTGGAAAGCCGCCACCGCGTTCACGTCGTCTGCGCCGACGCCACCGGCGCGGTGGTGGCGGCATGGGGCGACGCGGCCTTTCCCACCTTCCCGCGCTCGGCGGTCAAGCCGATCCAGGCGCTGCCGCTTTTGGAGAGCGGCGCGGCGGCGGCCTTCGGTCTGGGCGGCGAGGAGATCGCCTTGGCCTGCGCCTCGCATTCGGCCGAGTCCATGCATGTGGAGCGGGTGCGGGCCTGGCTGGGACGGATCGGCATGGCGGAAGCCGACCTGGAATGCGGCGCCCCGGCCGGCACGCCGGGGCCGCTCCACAACAACTGCTCGGGCAAGCATGCGGGCTTTCTGACCGTGGCCCGCCACCTCGGCCTGCCGACCCGGGGCTACGTCGCCCACGACCACCCGGTGCAGCGGCTGGTGTCGGCGGCGCTGGCGGAGGTGACCGGCGTCGCCAGCGCGCCGTGGGCCATCGACGGCTGCTCGATCCCCACCTTCCTGGTGCCCTTGTCGGCCCTGGCGACGGGAATGGCCCGCATGGCGGCGCCGCCGGCCGCCCGCGAGGCGGCGGCGCGCACCATCGTTGCCTCCATGCTGGCCCATCCGGCGCTGGTGGCGGGGAGCTTCCGCTTCGACACGTTGTTCATGGCCGCCAGCCATACCGTTGCCACCAAGGGCGGCGCCGAGGGCGTGCACGCCGCCATCGTCCCGGCCAAGGGCTGGGGCATCGCGGTCAAGGCCGAGGACGGCGCCGGCCGCGCCGCCGAGGCGGCATTGGCGGCGGTGCTGGAGCGGCTGGGCCTGGCGGGCGACGACGAAAGGGCTGCGCTGGCCGACCGCTGGCCGCTGCACAACGTCGCCGGGATCGTGGTGGGGGAAATCGCGGTGTCGGCCTGAATCCAAGCCGGCCGGTCTAATCCCTCAATTCCGCCACCTCCGCGTACAGGTCCAGCGCCTCGGGATTGGCCAGGGCTTCCTTGTTCTTGACCGGGCGGCCGTGGACGACGTCGCGGACGGCCAGTTCGACGATCTTGCCCGACTTGGTGCGGGGGATGTCCTGGACCTGGACGATCTTGGCCGGCACATGGCGGGGAGTGGTGTTGTCGCGGATCCTTTTCTTGATGCGGGCGGCCAGCTCGTCGTCCAGCGTGACGCCGGGGCGCAGGCGGACGAACAGCACCACGCGGACGTCCGCGCCCCAGTCCTGGCCGATGACCAGGCTCTCCAGCACCTCGTCGAACTGCTCGACCTGGCGGTAGATCTCGGCGGTGCCGATGCGCACGCCACCGGGGTTGAGGGTGGCGTCCGAGCGGCCGTAGACGACAATGCCGCCGCGCGGGGTCAGCTCGACCCAGTCGCCGTGGGTCCAGATGCCGGGATACTTGTCGAAATAGGCCTTGCGATACTTCTCCCCGTCGGGGTCGTTCCAGAAGCCCACCGGCATCGAGGGGAAGGCCTGGGTGCAGACCAGCTCCCCCTTCTCGCCTTCCACCGGCCTGCCGTCATCGCCGAACACCTCGACCTTCATGCCCAGGCCACGGGCCTGGATCTCGCCACGCCACACCGGGCCGATGGGGTTGCCCAGCATGAAGCACGAGACGATGTCGGTGCCCCCCGAGATCGAGGCCAGCTGCACGTCCTTCTTGATCGAGCGGTAGACGTAGTCGAAGCCCTCGGGGGCGAGCACCGAGCCGGTCGAGGTGATGGTCCGCACCGTATCGAGCCGGTGGGTCTTGATGGGCTCCAGCCCCATCTTGGCGATGGCGTCGATCCACTTGGCCGAGGTGCCGAACAGGGTCATGCCCTCGGCGTCGGCGAGATCGAACAGGATGCGGCCGTCCTGCGCCGACGGATTGCCGTCGTACAGCAGCAAGGTGGCCTCGGACGCCAGCGCGCTGACCAGCCAGTTCCACATCATCCAGCCGCAGGTGGTGAAGTAGAACACCCGGTCGCCCGGCTTGACGTCGCAATGCAGCCGGTGCTCCTTGAGGTGCTGGATCAGGGTGCCGCCGGCGGAATGGACGATGCATTTGGGCGCCCCCGTGGTGCCCGACGAGAACATGATGTAGAGCGGATGCGCGAAGGGCAGGCGGGGGAATTCGATCGCGCCGGCGGCGAAGGGGGCGACGAAGTCGTCCCAGTGCACCGCCTTGGGCAGCGCGTCCAGCTCGGGGCGGTGGGTGTAGGACACCACCACCACCCGCTCCACCGACGGCATCGCCGGCACGATGGCCGCCAGCTTCGCCATGCAGTCGTGGCTCTTGCCGCCATAGAAATATCCGTCCACCGCCACCAGCACCTTGGGCTCGATCTGGCCGAAACGGTCGAGCACGCCCTGGATGCCGAAGTCTGGCGAGGCCGATGACCAGATGGCGCCCAGGCTGGCCGCGGCCAGCATGAAGGCCACCGTCTCGGGCATGTTGGGCATGTAGCCGGCCACGCGGTCGCCGTGGCCGATTCCCGCTGCCCGCAACGCCTGCTGGAGGCGCGACACCAGGGCATGCAGCTCGGCGAAGGACAGCCGCCGCTTCACCTTGTCCTCGCCCCAGAACACGATGGCGTCGGCGTCGTCGCGCCGCCGCAGCAGGTTCTCGGCGAAGTTCAGCCGCGCCTCGGGGAACCAGGCGGCGCCCGGCATGCGATGGACGTCATCGACCACGGAGCCGCCGGGACCGTCTCCGATGACCTCGCAAAACTCCCACACCGCCCGCCAGAACCGGTCGGGCGACGCCACCGACCACTGCCACAGCGAGGCGTAATCGTGGACGCCGGCCCCGGCGCCTTCGTTGACGGTGCGGATGAAGGCGGTCAGGTTGGCGGCGGCGATGCGCTCGGCGCCGGGCTGCCAAAGCAGGTCGGTCATGAAGGCCCTCCGATGTTCGCCGCCATCCTAGAACCGTTTCGGTCCGGACGGAACCAGGGTTCACATCGCCTTCAGGGTCTCGCGGGCACGGGCGCGGTGGTCGTCGGTGATCCACGGCCGCACCGCCCGCCAGGCGGCGATCAGCACGCCGAGATCGTCGGTGTAGCCCAGCCCGAACACGACATCGGGAATGATGTCGATGGGCAGCACGAAATAGGCCACGGCGCCCAACAGGATGGCCTTGACGCGGGTGGGCGTGCGGGGGTCGCGGGCGGCGTACCAAGCCGCGACCACCTGGTCGAGGAAGGGCACCCGTCCGGCGGTCGCTCGGACCTTGGCCCAGAAACTGTCGGGATCGACGCGCGGAATATCCATGATGCCAGCCCATATGGGGCGCCGCCGCCCTGGGGCAATGGCCTCACCCTTGCGCGCGCCGGGATCACATCCCCCGGATGTCGCGCAGGTCCTGGGCGAGCTGGCGGGCGCGGGCGAGCTGGCGGGCGCTCATGGTCTTGGCCAGCAGGTCGCGCGACAGCTCGGCGTCCTTGCGGCCCAGTTCGGCGGCGAGGTCGTAGCTGACCCAGGCGCGGACGGGGTCCTTGCCGTAGTAGCCCTGGCCCCGGTTGGCCAGCTCGGCGATGGCGGCCAGGGCGCCGGCATGGCCCTTCTGGGCCGCCGCCTCCAGCTCGGTCACCGCCTCGGTGAGGTCGAAGGGCAGGTCGATGCCACCCAGCCGGGCCGAGGCAAGCAGGTACAGCGCCTCGGCGTGGCCCTGGCGGGCGGCGGCGCGCAGCCAGCGCTCGCCGGCCACCATGCCGGGGCGTCCCAGATAGGTGTGGCTGTCGGTCTTGGGTTCGGTGGCGTACCACACCGGCCCGGTCCATTGGCCGTCCTTCACCTCGTCCTCGGGCGCGCGCCACAGCGACGGCGCCGCCAGCAGCATGCGGCCCAGGCGGTAGCGCGCCTCGGCGTGGCCGTCCAGCGCCAGGCGCAGGTACCAGCGCCGCGCCTCGTCGGCGTCGGCGGGAATGCCGCGGCCCTGCTCGTACATGGACGCCAGGCCCAGGATGGCCTTGTCGTCGCCGGCCAGCGCCCTGGCGGTCAGCCACTCGGCGGCCTCGGTGCCGCCGACGCCGTCGGTCTCGCCGGCCAGGAACATCTCGAGGAAGCGCTCGCGCGCCGCCTCGTCGCCCAGCTTGCCGGCGCGGAACCACCAGCGCGCGGCCTCGACGGCGTCCTTCTTGACGCCGATGCCCTTCTCATGGGCGCGGGCCAGCTCGGCGGCCGCGTCGGCGCGGCCCCAAGCGGTGGCCAGCGACAGCCAGACGGTGGCCTCGGCCGGGTCCTTGCGGATGCCCTTGACGCCCTTGCCGAGCAAATAGGCCCGGCCAAGCTGGACCTGTGCCTCGGGGTCGCCTTGGCGCGCGGCGTCGAGCAGCGCGTCCTTGCCCTTGGCCGGCTTGGCGGCGAGCTGCTGGGGAACGGGGTTCGCGGGTTGCGCCAGGGCCGGGCCTGCCAACGCGGTGGCGAGCAGGACGGCGGTAACGGCGGCGATCCTCATGGACGGGGCGCTTTCCAGATGACCATCGGAATGGGGGCGCATGATTCCATACGCCCAAGGTCCTGTAAACGCCGCTGGTGAGCGAAGAGGATCAGGCCTGCTTCGCGGCGTCGTCCATGGCATGGGCCAGGCGGATGTCGCGCTCGGTGACGCCGCCGGCGTCGTGGGTGGCCAAGGTGACCTCGACCCGGTTGTAGACGTTCAGCCATTCGGGATGGTGGTTCATGCGCTCGGCGATCAGCGCCGCCCGCGCCATGAAGCCGAAGGCCTCGACGAAGTCGTGGAAGCGGAAGGTCTTGCAGATGGCGTCGCGGCCCTCGGCCACCCGCCAGCCCGGCAGGCCAAGCATGGCTTGCGCGCGTTCAGCTCCGGAAAGGATGGCGGCCATGTCTTGCCTCGTGTCGCAGGGAGCCCATGATTGAATCAATGGGCGGCTTTGCGCCCGGATCAAGGCGGGTTAAGCTTAAGCCATGAGCCGAGTCATCCCACACCACAGCGTCCCGCCGACGCTGACCGACCTCGAGACCATCGCGCATGCCGCCTATGCGGAGGTGCCCGAGGAATTGCGTCGCTTCGTCACCGACGTGGTGCTGCGCGTCGAGGACTTCCCCGACGAGGAGACCGAGCAGGAAATGGGTCTGGAAAGCCCGTTCGACCTGCTGGGTCTTTATCGTGGGGTATCCATGGCCGACAAGAGCTTCGCCGACACTCCGCGCGACGTGGACATGATCTTCCTCTACCGCCGGCCCATTCTCGATTACTGGTGCGAGACCGGGGAGGACTTGACGAGCCTCGTCAAACACGTCCTGATTCACGAGATCGGTCATCACTTCGGCCTCAGCGACGAGGACATGGAGCGCATCGAGGACGAAGCCTGACCGCAGGCCCAAGGGGGAGGAATGATACCGTGACCGCGCCCGTCCCCGCACCCCTGCCTCCCGAGGCGCTGTACAAGTCCTGCGACACCTCCGCGCTGCCGTTCGCGACCACCGCCGAGCTGCCCGACAGCGACGAGCCGGTCGGCCAGGACCGCGCCGTCGAGGCCATCCGCTTCGCCATCGGCATGCGCCACAAGGGCTTCAACTTGTTCGCGCTGGGCCCCGAGGGCACCGGCCGGCGCTCTCTGGTCATGCAGTTCCTGGCCCAGGCGGCGGCCGGCCAGCCGGTGCCCGACGACTGGGTCTACGTCAACAACTTCGCCGAAAGCCACAAGCCGCGCGCCATCCGCCTGCCGGCCGGCCGGGCCGCCCAGTTCAAAAAGGACATGGAGTGGCTGATCGAGGAGCTGGCGGTGGCCATTCCCGCCGCCTTCGAGGCCGAGGAATACCGCAACCGCAAGCAGGTGCTGGAGGAGAGCCTCAAGGAGCGCCAGGAAAAAGCCTTCGGCGACATCGGCCACGAGGCCAGCGAGAAGAGCGTGGCGCTGATCCGCACCCCCGTCGGCCTGGCCCTGGCCCCCATGAAGGACGGCGAGGTGCTGTCGCCCGACGAGTTCAAGCAGCTGCCCGAGGAGCAGCAGGCCCGCTTCAAGACCGACATGGAGGGCCTCCAGGGCGAGCTTGAGGAGACCATCCGCCAGATCCCGCAATGGGAACGAGACATCCGCGCCAAGATGCGCGAGCTGGACCAGGAGGTCCTGAACTTCGCCATCTCGCACCTGATGGAGGAGCTTCAGGCCAAGTACGCCGACCTGCCCGAGGTGCTGGAATACCTGGAGGCGGTCGCCGCCGACGTGGCCGAGAATGTCGGCGACTTCCTGGGCGGCGACGACCAGCAGCAGCAGCGCGGGCGCGGCATCCGGCGCGAAGGCGGTGGCGCCGAGGGCATCCGCCGCTACCGGGTCAACGTGCTGGTCAACAATGCCGAGCTGTCCGGCGCGCCGGTGGTGTACGAGGACCACCCCACCCAGCCCAACCTGATCGGCCGGGTCGAGCACTTTGCCCATTTCGGTGCCCTGATCACCGACTTCAACCTGATCAAGCCGGGCAGCCTGCACAAGGCCAATGGCGGCTATCTGGTCATCGACGCCCGCAAGGCGCTGATGAACCCCTTCGCCTGGGAGGATCTGAAGCGGGCGCTGAAGGCGCGCGAGGTGCGCATCGAATCCCCCGGACAGAGCATGGGCCTGTGGAGCACCGTCAGCCTGGAGCCGCAGCCCATCAGGCTGGACATCAAGGTGGTGCTGATTGGCGACCCGATGCTGTACTACCTGCTGTCCCACTACGATCCCGAGTTCGGCGAGCTGTTCAAGGTGGCGGCCGACTTCGACTGGCGCATGGACCGGACCGACGGCAACGTGGTGGCGCTGGCCCGGTCCATCGCCACCCAGGGCCGCCGCGAGAACTTGCGGCCGCTGGACCGCTCGGGTGTCGCCCGGGTGGTGGAGCGCGCCGCCCGCGAGGTCGAAGACGGCGACAAGCTGTCCACCCACATGGCCAGCCTGGCCGATTTGGTGCGCGAGGCCGACTATTGGGCCAGCCGCGACGGTGCCGACGTGGTCACCGCCGCCCATGTCCAACAGGCCATCGACGCCGCCATCTACCGCCAGGACCGGGTGCGCGACAACGTGCAGGAGGAGATCCGCCGCGGCACCATCCACATCGCCACCGATGGTGCCGAGATCGGCCAGATCAATGGCCTGGCGGTGTTGCAACTGGGCAAGTTCTCGTTCGGCCGGCCCAGCCGCATCACCGCCCGCGTGCGCTTCGGCAAGGGCGAGGTGGTGGACATCGAGCGCGAGGTGCAGTTGGGCGGCCCCATCCACGGCAAGGGGGTGATGATCCTGTCGTCCTTCCTGTCGTCGCGCTTCGCGGTGGACGGCCCGCTGTCGCTGTCGGCCAGCTTGGTGTTCGAGCAGTCCTACGGCGGCATCGAGGGCGACAGCGCCTCGTCCACCGAACTCTACGCGCTGCTGTCGGCGCTGGGCGAGGTGCCCATTCGCCAGGGGCTGGCGGTGACCGGCTCGGTGGACCAGTACGGCCGCGTCCAGGCCATCGGCGGCGTCAACGAAAAGATCGAGGGCTTCTTCGACCTGTGCCAGGCTCGCGGCCTGACCGGCGATCAGGGGGTTCTGGTCCCGGCCACCAACGTCAAGCACCTGATGCTGCGCCGGGACGTGGTCGAGGCCTGCCGTGACGGCCGTTTCGCCATCTATCCGGTGGAGACGGTCGACCAGGGCATCGCGCTGCTGACCGGCCTGCCGGCCGGCGAGCGCGACGCCAAGGGCCAGTACCCGGTAGGCAGCGTCAACCGCAAGGTCCAGGCCCGCCTGGCCAGCTTCGCCCGCAAGGCCGAATCGCTGGGCCGGCCCCCCGGCAACGGCCGCAAGAACGGCCGCGACGGGTCATGAGCGCCTGGCGGCGCATCCTGGTGGCGGTGGACGCCAGCCCGCTGTCGATGGCGGCGATGGAGGCGGCGGCCGCCCTGGCCGGCCGGCTGGGCGCCGAGGTCGAGGCGGTGTTCGTCGAGGACGTCAACCTGCGCCGGCTGGTCGCCCATCCCCACGTCCACTCGTTCTCGCTGTCGGCGGTCGGTTCCCGCGTCCACGACGACGCCTTGCTGGAGAAGGCGCTGGAGTTGCAGTCCCTGGCCGCCCGCCGCGCCTTGGAGCGGGCGGCGGCCGTGGCCGAGATCCGCGCCATTTTCACCCTGCGGCGGGGAATGGTGGCGGCGGAGTTGCTGGCGGCGGCGGAATCGGCCGACCTCGTGTGCCTCGGCTGGTCGGGGCGCGCCCGACCGGTGCGCCGGCTCGGCTCTATCGCCCGCGCCCTGATGCAGTCGGCGCCGCGGCCGGTGATGGCGCTGAGGCGGCCCGGATTTGAACGGGTGGTGGCGCTGTGGGACGGCTCCGAACCGGCGCGCCGCGCCCTGGCGGTGGCCGCCGTGCTGGCGGCGCGCGACGGCGGCGAGGTCGGCATCATCGCTCCTTCCGCCGCCCTGCTGCCCGAGGCCCAGGCCTTCCTGGCCGAATGGGGCGTCGGCGCCCATCTCAGCCGGATCGGCCGGGCGCCGGCGGTGGTCGAGACCCTGGCTCCCGACAGCCTGCTGGTGGCGGCGGCCGAGTCCGGCGTTGCGCCGGAGCAGGCGCCGTGCTCGGTGGTGATGGCTCGCTGACGCACTGTTGCGCGTTTGCCGCAGTGTGACGCGTTTGAATCACTTGTGCCGTATTCAAGCTTCTCATCGGCGCCGCCCATCCTATATGAAGTGGCGGAAACCCCTTTTTAGCCGGTTCGCCATGTTCCGCCCGTTGATCCTCGCCGTGTCCTGTCTCGTCGTCGCCGCGCCGGCCTTCGCCGGCGACGCGCCGCCGCGCTTGGTGACCGGCGGCGGCCTGCCGGCGCGGATGGATGGCGGCCGTTTCTCCGGCCCCGACGCCAAGGCGGAACTGTACGCCAATGGCGGCCTGCGGCTGGGCGCGTTGCTGGACAGCACCCCGGCGGACGAGGGCGAGGGTGCCGACCGCATGGCCGTGGGTGGCTATGCCGCCTACCACCTTGACTCCTTCAGCTTCGGCTCGTCCCTGCGCGGCGATGCGACGGCCTCGGCGGCCGACATGACCGCCGCCTACGCGATGGGGGACGCCACGGCGGCGGTGTCGTTGGGCTACCAGTGGGCGGGGCGGCCCGCCACATTCAGCATCCGGCCGGTCGGCGCGGTGGGCGGTCTCGACGGCGCGGCCTCGCTCAGCGACGTATCGGTGTCGCTGTCCTTCACCCACGACGTCACCCCGTCCTTCAGCCTGGGCGGCTTCGCGGGCGCCGTGCGCAGCGAATACGAGGACCGCACCACCGACCACGGCTTCCGCCTCGGCGCGGGTCTGGGCTACCGGTTCTGATTCTCCCCACTGACGCACCCCGGACGCAGTGAGGGCCCCATCCGGTACCGCCTGCGCGGCGTCTCCCGGATGAGGCCCCTCGCGCCGCTCGGGGCGACAGGCGGTCAGGCCGCCATCTTCTTTTTCAGGTTCTCGTCCAGCTTGTCGAGGAACTGCTGGGTGGTCAGCCACGACTGCTGCGGGCCGATCAGGATGGCCAGGTCCTTGGTCATGAAGCCGGCTTCCACAGTCTCGACGCAGACCTGCTCCAGCGCCTCGGCGAACTTGGCCACCTCGGGGGTGTCGTCGAACTTGGCGCGGTAGAACAGGCCCCGGGTCCAGGCGAAGATCGACGCGATGGGGTTGGTCGAGGTCTCCTTGCCCTTCTGGTGTTCGCGGTAGTGCCGGGTCACCGTGCCGTGGGCGGCCTCGGCCTCGACGGTCTTGCCATCGGGGGAGAGCAGCACCGAGGTCATCAGCCCCAGCGAGCCGAAGCCCTGGGCCACGGTGTCGGACTGGACGTCGCCGTCGTAGTTCTTGCACGCCCACACGAAGCCGCCGGCCCATTTGAGGGCGCTGGCGACCATGTCGTCGATCAGGCGGTGCTCGTAGGTCAGGCCCAGCTTGTCGAATTCGGCCTTGAACTCCGCCTCGTAGATCTCCTGGAACAGGTCCTTGAAGCGGCCGTCATAGGCCTTGAGGATGGTGTTCTTGGTCGACAGGTAGACCGGCCACTGCTTGAGCAGGCCGTAGTTGAAGCAGGCCCGCGCGAAGCCGCGGATCGAGTCGTCGAGGTTGTACATGCCCATGGCGACGCCGGCGCCGGGGAAGTCGTAGACCTCGTGCTCGATGACCTCGCCGTCGGCGCCGACGAACTTGATGGACAGTTTGCCGGGGCCGGGGACCTTGAAGTCGGTGGCGCGGTACTGGTCGCCGAAGGCATGGCGGCCGATGACGATGGGCTGGGTCCAGCCCGGCACCAGGCGGGGCACGTTCTTGCAGATGATCGGCTCGCGGAAGACGGTGCCGTCGAGGATGTTGCGGATGGTGCCGTTGGGCGACTTCCACATCTTCTTGAGGTTGAACTCCTTCACCCGCGCCTCGTCGGGGGTGATGGTGGCGCACTTGACGCCGACGCCGTGCTGCTTGATGGCGTTGGCGGCGTCGATGGTGACCTGGTCGTTGGTGGCGTCGCGGTTCTCGATGCCCAAGTCGTAGTATTTCAGGTCGACGTCGAGATAGGGCAGGATCAGTTTGTCCTTGATGAACTTCCAGATGATCCGCGTCATCTCGTCGCCGTCGAGCTCGACGATGGGGTTGGCGACCTTGATCTTGTTCATGGGGGCTTTCCTCGTTCTTAGATGGCCGCCAGGGCCTGGTTCAGGGTGGGGCTGGGGCGCATCGCCGCCGAGGTCTTGGCGAAATCGGGGTGGTAGTAGCCGCCCATGTCCACGGGCTTGCCCTGGGCCGCGATCAGCTCGGCGTTGATCTTGTCCTCGTTGGCGGCCAGCGCCTCGGCGACGGGGGCGAAGCGGGCGGCCAGGTCGGGGTCCTTGTCCTGGGCGGCCAGCGCCTTGGCCCAGTACAGGGCGAGATAGAAGTGGCTGCCGCGGTTGTCCAACTCGCCCACCTTGCGCGCCGGCGAGCGGTTGAATTCAAGGATCTTGCCGTTGGCCTGGTCCAGGGTGTCGGCCAGCACCTGCGCCTTCGGGTTCTTGAAGGTCTGGGCCAGATGCTCCAGCGACACCGCCAGCGCCAGGTATTCGCCCAGGGAGTCCCAGCGCAGATAGCCTTCCTCCTGGAACTGTTGCACGTGCTTGGGGGCCGAGCCGCCGGCGCCGGTCTCGAACAGGCCGCCGCCGGCCATCAGCGGGACGATGGACAACATCTTGGCGCTGGTGCCCAGTTCCAGGATCGGGAACAGGTCGGTCAGGTAGTCGCGCAGCACGTTGCCGGTGACCGAGATGGTGTCGAGGCCCTTGCGGATGCGCTCCAGCGAGACCTTGCAGGCCTCCTCGGGTGGCAGGATGCGGATGTCCAGGCCCGAGGTGTCGTGGTCCTTCAGGTACGTTTCGACCTTGGCGATGATCTGGGCGTCGTGGGCGCGCCGGGCGTCGAGCCAGAACACCGCCGGGGTGTTGGACAGCCGGGCGCGGGTGACGGCCAGCTTGACCCAGTCCTGGATGGGAGCGTCCTTGGTCTGGCAGGCGCGGAAGATGTCGCCCGCCTCGACCGCCTGCTCCAGCAGCACGGTGCCCGCCTCGTCGACGATGCGCACGGTGCCGGCGGCGGGGACCTCGAAGGTTTTGTCGTGGCTGCCGTATTCCTCGGCCTTCTGGGCCATCAGGCCGACATTCGGCACGCTGCCCATGGTGCGTGGGTCGAAGGCGCCATGCTTCTTGCAGTCGTCGATCACCGCCTGGTAGACGCCGGCATAGCAGCGGTCGGGGATGATCGCCTTGGCGTCCTGCAGCTTGCCTTCCTTGTTCCACATGCGGCCCGAGTCGCGGATCATCGCCGGCATCGACGCGTCGACGATGACGTCGGACGGCACATGCAGGTTGGTGATGCCCTTATCCGAGTTCACCATGGCGATGTCGGGGCCGGCGGCCAGCGCGGCGGCCAGGTCGGCCTCGATCTCGGCCTTCTTGGCAGCGGGCAGGCGGTCCAGCTTGGCGATCAGGTCGCCCAGGCCGTTGTTGACGTTGACGCCGATCTCCTTGATCGCCTCGGCGTGCTTGTCGAACACCTCCTTGAAGAACACGGTGACCGCGTGGCCGAACATGATGGGGTCCGAGACCTTCATCATGGTCGCCTTGAGGTGCAGCGAGAACAGCACGCCCTTGGCCTTGGCGTCGGCCACCTGCTCGGCGTAGAAGGCGCGCAGGGCGGCACGGTTCATCACCGCCGCGTCGATCACCTCGCCGGCCTTAAGCGCGGTCTTTTCCTTCAGCACGGTGACGGCGCCGTCCCGGCCGACCAGCTCGATGCGCACCGTGCAGGGCTCGGCGACGGTGACCGACTTCTCGGAGCCGTAGAAGTCGCCGGCGGTCATATGGGCCACATGCGACTTCGAGTCCTGCGTCCAGGCACCCATCTTGTGCGGGTTGTTGCGGGCGTACTGCTTGACGGCGCCGGCGGCGCGGCGGTCGGAATTTCCTTCGCGCAGCACCGGGTTGACCGCCGAGCCCAGCACCTTGCCGTAGCGGGCCTTGATCTCCTTCTCGGCGTCGGTCTTGGGGTCCTCGGGGTAGTCGGGGAGCTGGTAGCCCTGCGATTGCAGTTCCTTGATGGCCGCCTTCAACTGCGGCACCGAGGCCGAGATGTTGGGCAGCTTGATGATGTTGGCCTCGGGCTTCAGCGTGAGCTGGCCCAACTCGGCCAGTTCGTCGTTGATGCGCTGGTCGGCGCTCAGGGTCTCGGGGAAATTGGCGATGATGCGCCCGGCCAGCGAGATGTCGCGGGTCTCCACCTGGATGCCGGCGGCCTTGGTGAAGGCCTGCACGATCGGCAGCAGCGAATAGGTGGCCAGCGCCGGCGCCTCGTCGACCTTGGTCCAGATGATCTTCGCGTCAGTCATTTCCATCCCCGTCGTAGCCATTCGTTGGGCGCGCGCGGACCCCTCGGTCACGCGGCCGGACAGCCGGGGACGATAACACCTGCACCGGGGAACGCAAGTCCGGAGAGCTACACCTTCGTGCGGGGGATGGGTGGGTGGCTAGAACAGCTGCGGTTTCCCCCCCGCCGCCATTTCGATGCCGTCGCGCGCCTTGGCCAGCACCTGGTCGACGTCGTCGGCCACCGAATACAGCCGCGAGGTGTCGGCATGGGCGAAGCCGTTGCCGATGATGTGGGCGGCCAGGTCCAGCCAGGGCTGCCAGTAGCCGTTCTGGTTGACGATGACGATCGGCTTGTTGTGCAGGCGCAGCTGCTTCCAGGTCAGGATCTCGAAGGTCTCGTCCATGGTCCCCATGCCGCCGGGCAGCACCGCGAAGGCGTCGGCCATGTCGAACATCATCCGTTTGCGGGTGTGCATGGAATCGACCACGTGCAGTTCGGTGATCTCCATATAGGCCTTTTCGATCCGGGTCAGGTGCTCGGGGATGATCCCGACCACGCGGCCGCCGGCGCCCATCACGGCCTCGGCCAGCGCCCCCATCATGCCCAGGTGGCCGCCCCCATAGACCAGCCGGACGCCGTCGGCGGCCAGGGCCCGACCCAGCCGCGCCGCCGCCGCGCGGTGCCCGGGGTCGCTCCCAGGCGAGGAGCCGCAGAACACGCACAACGACCTCAGGCGCGGCAGTCGGGTTCTCGACATGACGGTCTCCGGCAGGACTGGGTCTCGGTGATATAGTCACGGACTCCGGCGGCGTTCAGGGGCTATCAGACCATCCGGAGTGCAGGCTTGCGCCGAAAGGGAGAGCGCGCTAAGCCGGTACTCGCGCACCGCGCACGATATCCTTGCAACCGGACGGAGGACCACCACCATGCGTTTCGCCACCAAGATCCTGGCTGCCTCGGCCGCCGCCGTGCTGGCCGCCACCGCCGCCCAGGCCCAGCTGAAGCCCGAGGAGTCGCTGAAGATGCGCCAGGGCCTGATGCAGGCGGTGAAGTTCAATTTCGGCCCCGTCGGCGCCTTCGCCCAAGGCAAGGGCGACCTGCCGGCCGATGCCGCCGCCCGCGCCGAGAACCTGTCCGCCCTGGCCCGCATGGCCCCCGCCGCCTGGCGCAAGGGCACCGAGGGCATCGAGGGCAACAAGACCAAGGATGCCGCCTACGGCTCGGCCGACTTCGCCAAGGGCTGGGAGGTGATGGCCGCCGCTTCCGACACGCTGGCCGCCGCCGCCAAGGGCGGTGACGCCGCCGCCATCAAGGCCGCCGCTGGCGAGGTGGGCAAGACCTGCAAGGGTTGCCACGACAACTTCAAGCAGGACTGAGGCCATTCGGGGCGCCCGCATCGGGCGCCCCTCGCGTCACCCCACCGCCGCCAGCCCGCCCCACACCAGTGCCGCCGAGGCGGCCGCCAGCAGCAGCGCCGTCGCCGGGCTGCCGCCGCTGTTTCCCTCGGCGCCCTCCGGGGCAGGGGCGACGCCGGTGATCATCGGCGTGACCAGGTTCTCCCGCTTGACCAGCCGATAGAAGACGATTGCCGCCAGATGCAGGCCGATGGCGGCCAGCAGCAGCTTGAACCCGGCGCGGTGCACGGTGGACAGCAGCGATACGGTGTCGGCCGAGGCGAACCGGGCCAGCGGCCCCTCGGTGAAGATGTCGTCGCTGGTGAACAGGCCGCTGGCTGCCTGGGCCAGCACCAGTGCCAGCAGCAGCACCACCGACAGTGCTCCCAGTGGATTGTGGCCGACACGGCACGGCACGGCCCCCCGCAGATGGGCGACAATGGTGGCCGGGCCGCGCACGAAATCGGCGAAGCGGGCTGTGCGGCTGCCGGCGATGCCCCAGCCCAGGCGGAACAGCACCAGTGCCAGGGCGCCGGCGCCCAGTTGCATGTGGATGTCCAGCTTGCCGAACTCGCCACTGGCCCACAGGGCGGCGACCAGGGCGACCAGGCCCCAGTGGAACAACCGGACGGGCAGGTCCCAGACCTTGACGACGCGGGTGCGGCCGGAATGGTGCATGGCAGTTCTCCCTTCGGTTGGAGACAATGATCGCCGCCGTCGTGCGGCGGTCAACCCGCGCTTTGTGGGGGCTGCCCCGCGCCGGGTTGCGGCGGGTGCCGCAAGGGCGTAGGGTTAGCCCCGATTTCCGCTGCATTCAGAGGCACCGTGAACCGGTCCGTCGTCATAGCCCTCATCGGTTTCGTCGCCGCCCTCGCCGCCGTTGCGCTGTTCATGGTGTCCACGGGGGGCGAGGACGCGGCCCTGGCTCCCGAGGCGGCGCCGCCGGTCGCCCAGCCCATTCCCGCCACGCCCACCGAAAGCCGCGATCCGTCCTTCGACGTCGTGCGCATCGGCGAGCGGGGCGACGCCGTGATCGCCGGCCGGGCCGTGCCCAACGCCCAGGTCTCGATCCTCGATGGCGGCAAGGAGATCGGCAAGGTCACCGCCGACTGGCGTGGCGAATGGGTGTTCGTGCCCGACCTGCCCATGGCCCCCGGCTCGCGCGAGCTGACCCTTGAAGCGCGCAATCCCGACGGCACCGTCACCCGCTCGGGCGAGCCGGTGGTGCTGGTGGTGCCCGAGCGGGCCGGCGACCCGACCATCGTGGTCAAGGCCAAGCCGGGAGCCGCACGCCTGTTGCAGGGGCCGCGCGCCGGCGAAGGGGCCGGGCCGTTGTCCATCGACATGGTCGACCATGACGGCGCCGGTGGCATGACCGTCGGGGGCCACGCAGCGCCCGGCCAGGCCGTGCGGCTGTACATGGACAACAAGCCGGTCGGAAGCGGTCGCGCCGACGTCGAGGGGCTATGGTCGGTCAAGGGCAAGCCGCCCGCCGAGGGCCGTCATGTGCTGCGCGCCGACCAGCTGGGCGCCGACGGCAAGGTGGTCGCCCGTGTCGAAATCGACTACGAGACCGGGGTCGACGTGGCGCCGGCCGAGGCCGGCCAGGTGGTGGTGCGGCCGGGCAACTCGCTGTGGCGCATCGCGCGGCGCATCTATGGCAGCGGCGTCGCCTACACCACCATCTACCAGGCCAACAAGGGCAACATCCGCGACCCCAACCTGATCTATCCCGGCCAGGTCTTCACCTTGCCGCCGCGCTGAATCTCAGCGCCGTGGCGGGGGCAGGGCGGGGGCGCCGGCCGGCCGGGCGCGGATGCGCCATTCCGGTTTCAGGCGGTCGCCGCCGGGTTCGAAATACACCGCCGCCAGGTCGAGATAGGGCGACACCGGGATCAGCATGCCGGCCACGGCGGCCAGCAGCGCGGTGGCGGTGACGGGAGTGGCGACGGAGGCCTCGCCGCCGACCAGGATGCGCTCGCCCGCCAGCCGGAAGGTGTTCCGGATCAGGCCGTTGGCGTGCATGATGATGTGCGAGAGCCCCGAGCGGGCGGCGGGGGCCTCTGCCGAGAACGGCATGCGGCCGACGTCGCCCACCACCTTCAGGGTCGCCGCGCCGTTCTCCTCGACGCACTGTGCGGCGAAGCGGATGCCGCGGTAGACGAAGTCGAACTTGGCCGTGCCCCCGCCCATGGGCAGGGCGTCGACGGCATCGATGTCGAGGGGCAGCTCCATGCCGCCGAGGGACAACCGTTTGGCGCTTGGCATGTTTTCGATCTTGTATCCTGGCGCCGGGCAGACTACCACGGCGTCGAACGGGTTTGAACGGGGAACCGCCGAGGTATTAACCTCTGCCCCGCCCGTGATTACAATGCGTCTTTCCCTTGCTCCGAGAGGAACGCCGTGCAGGCTCAGGAAATCACCCTCGCCAAATATCTCTGGACGCCCATCCACCGCGAGGGTTGGCCGTTCATCGCGCTGTTCGCGATCGCCGCCGTGCTGCTGGGCCTGGCCTGGGAGCCGCTGGGCTGGCTGGGCCTCATCGCCACCGGCTGGTGCGCCTACTTCTTTCGCAACCCCGACCGCGTCACCCCGTCGCGGCCCGGCCTGGTGATCAGTCCCGCCGACGGCGTGATCTGCATGGTCGGCCACGCGGTGCCGCCGTCGGAGCTGGGCATGGGCTCGGAACCCCGCATGCGGGTGTCGGTGTTCATGAGCGTGTTCGACGTCCATGTCAACCGCGTCCCCGTCGACGGCCGGGTAGTTAAGATCGCCTACAAACCCGGCAAGTTCGTCAACGCGGCGCTCGACAAGGCCAGCGAGGACAATGAGCGCATGGCCGTGCGCATGGAGATGGCCGACGGCCGCGAGGTCGCCTTCGTCCAGATCGCCGGCCTGGTGGCGCGGCGCATCAAGTGCGATCTGGCCGAGGGCCAGGAAATGGCCGCCGGCCAGCGCTTCGGGCTGATCCGCTTCGGCTCTCGCGTCGACGTCTACCTGCCCGACGGGGTGTCGCCGCTGGTGGCCTGCGGCCAGCGGATGATCGCCGGCGAGACGGTGCTGGCCGACCTCGCCTCGGCCGAACCTGCCCGGGGCGGCGAGGTCCGGTGATGTTCCGGCCCCGGCGCTCGCGCATCCGGCCGCCCCGCATCCCGGGGCTGTCGATCAACCACATGATCCCCAACGTGCTGACCCTGCTGGCGCTGTGCGCCGGCCTGACCTCGATCCGCTTCGGGCTGCACGGCAAGTGGGAGGCGGGCGTCGCGGCGATCTTCCTGGCCGCCATCCTTGACGGCCTCGACGGCCGGGTGGCGCGGCTGCTCCAGGGCACCTCCAAGTTCGGGGCCGAACTGGACTCGTTGTCCGATTTCGTCAGCTTCGGCGTGGCGCCAGCCATGCTGCTGTATTTCTGGACCATGCAGACGGCAGGCGGCTTCGGCTGGGCGCTGGTGCTTCTGTTCGCGGTGTGCTGCGCCCTCAGGCTGGCGCGCTTCAACACCATGATGGGCGACGATTTGCCGCCCTATGCCTACAATTTCTTCACCGGCGTGCCGGCGCCCGCTGCCGCCGGCCTGGTGCTGTTCCCGATGATCGCCAGCTTCCAGTTCGGCCACGGCTTCTTCGACCGGCCGGCGGTGGTGGCGGTGTTCCTGCTGGGGGTGTCGTTCCTGATGGTCAGCACCATCCCCACGTTTTCGTTCAAGAAGGTGCGCATCCCCCACAAATGGGTGCTGCCGATCCTGCTGGTCATCGGCCTGCTGGCCGCCTTCCTGGTCACCGAGCCCTGGCTGACGCTGGTCGTGGTGGGGGTGCTCTACATGGGGTTGATTCCCCTGTCGGTGCGCTCGTTCCGCCGCCTCAAGCGCGAGGCTGAGCGGGTCGAGGAAGGCGGCGGGGCGGCAACCTGAAAAAAAAGGCCCAGCGCCGAGGGGCTGGGCCTTCACAGGGAGGTCGCTGGGAGTCGCCCGCCGGGTTGGGACCGTCGGGCGTATCCACGGTGGGCTCTATCATATCAGAAAATGCTAATCAAGCGCCCTTCGGTGCCTGTGCGCCACGGCGTTGCAGGATTGCAACGCATCCGTGAAATCGAAAGGGGTGGCTTGGCCCCCTCTTGAGGGCGTGCCCGGCGCGCGGTAGAACCGAGGGAATTCCCCGTTTTCGCGTCACGGAAGGCATATCCCATGCGCACCCTGAAGGCCATTCTCGCCGCTTCCGCCCTGGCCGTCCTGCCGGCCGCCGCCCACGCCCAGTGGTATGTCGGCGCCGATGCCGGCGCTGGCTACACCAACTCCGACATCTCCGGCAACGGCGTCTCGGTTCGCGACGACGACGACTGGGGCTTCGTCGGCCTGGGTCAGCTCGGCTACAGCTTCGGCGCGCCGAAGCTCGAACTGGAAGGCGGCTACCGCTCCGGCGACGTCGATGCCTGGAGCATGATGGTCAACGGCATCTACGACTTCATGCCGACCGGCAAGTGGCATCCGTTCGTCGGGGCCGGTATCGGCTGGGCCTGGGTGGACGCCGACAAGCTGGCGACCAACACCGCCGGCGTGACCGTCAACGACGGCTACAACCAGTTCGCCTACCAGGGCATCGCCGGTGTCGCCTATGACATCAGCAACGACCTCGCGGTGAAGGCGCAGTACCGCTACTTCGCCACCCTCGAGGACGACATGCGGGCCAGCAATGGCACCAAGGTCGACGGCGACTACGACAACCATTCGGTCCTGGTCGGCCTGACCTACAAGTTCAACAAGCCGGCCCCGGCCCCGGTGGCCGCCCCGGCTCCCGCCCCGGTGGCCGCCCCGGCCCCCGCCCCGGCGCCCAAGCCGGCGGTGGTGCAGAAGAACTTCATGGTGTTCTTCGACTGGGACAAGGCCGACATCAAGCCCGAGGCCCAGGCCATCATCAACCAGGCGGTCCAGACCGCCAAGGCCGGCACCGCCGCCCGCGTCAACCTGACCGGCCACGCCGACCGCTCGGGCTCGGACAAGTACAACATGGCGCTGTCGCTGAAGCGCGCCAACAACGTCAAGGCCGCCATGGTCAAGCAGGGCATTCCCGCCGACCAGATCGCCGTGGTCGCCAAGGGCGAGAGCGAGCCGCTGGTGGCCACCCCGGACGGTGTCCGCGAGCCCCAGAACCGCCGCGTCGAGATCGTCCTGCCCTAACCGGCACCGGACACGAAC
>JBFMHS010000157.1:0-9452 GCA_040751765.1 Pseudomonadota bacterium
GGGGCGCAACCCGGCGCCGGCTACCACCACCAATATAGCTTTGTTGGGCAGAAATTTCCAGAACCCCCAATCACCGTTCCAGCCAGCACGCGTCGCCGTAGGAGTAGAAGCGGTAGCCGGCAGCCTTGGCGTGGTCGTAGGCGGCGCGCATGCGGTCCAGCCCGGAGAATGCCGAGACCAGCATGAACAGGGTCGAGCGCGGCAGGTGGAAGTTGGTCATCAGCACTTCGACGGCGCGGAAGCGGTAGCCGGGGGTGATGAAGATGTCGGTGGCGGCGTCGAAGGGATGGACGCAGCCGTCCTCGGCGGACGCCGATTCCAGCAGCCGGAGCGAGGTGGTGCCCACCGCGATCAGCCGACCGGTGCGGGAATTGATGATTTCGGCAGCCTCGGCGGTGACGACGCCGCGCTCGGAATGCATGCGGTGGTCGTCGGTGTCGTCAACCTTGACCGGCAGGAAGGTGCCGGCGCCGACATGCAGGGTCACCGTCACCCGCGTGACCCCGGCGGCGTCCAGCGCAGCCAGCAGGCCGGGGGTGAAGTGCAGGCCGGCGGTCGGGGCGGCCACCGCTCCCTTCTCGCGGGCAAACACCGTCTGGTAGTCGGAGCGGTCGCGCTCGTCGGCCTCGCCCTTGCGGATATAGGGCGGCAGCGGCATGCGGCCGTGCTCCTCGAGCGCCAGCATCAGGTCGTCGCCGCCACGGTCGAAGCGCAGGGTGACCTCGCCGGCCTCGCCCTTGGCCTCGACGCGGGCGGTGAAGCCGTGGGCGAAGTCGACCACGTCGCCGGGCCGCAGCTTCTTGGCCGGCCGCGCGAACACCTTCCAGCCGTCCAGCGAAACCCGCTCGTGCAGGGTGACCTCGACCCCGGCCTCGCCCCGGCGGCCGAACAGGCGGGCGGGGATGACGCGGGTGTCGTTGAACACCATCACGTCGCCGGGGCGCACCAGTCCGGGCAGGTCGCGCACGCCCAGGTCCGCCAGCCCCTCCGGCGCCACCCGCAGCAGCCGGGCGGCGTCGCGGGGAGTAACGGGGCGGTCGGCGATCAGTTCGCGCGGCAGCTCGAAATCGAAATCATCCACCTTCATGGCCCGGGGGTGTAGGGTGCCACGGCGGGGCCGTCAATGCTATTATGGGCACCCCACCGCACAAGGGCCCCGCATGGACCTCTTCCCGCCGATCGAGCCATTCCGGACCGGCATGCTGCCCGTCGGCGACGGGCATTCGCTGTATTGGGAGGTGTCCGGCAATCCCCAGGGCGTGCCGGTGCTGTTCCTGCACGGTGGCCCTGGGGCGGCGACCGCGCCGGCCTATCGCCGCTTCTTCGACCCTGCCTTCTGGCGCATCGTGCTGTTCGACCAGCGCGGCTGCGGCCGCTCGCTTCCCGCCGCCTCGGTCGAGGCCAACACCACCGCCCATCTGGTCGAGGACATCGAGGCGCTGCGGGAGATGCTGGGCATCGAGCGCTGGCTGCTGTTCGGCGGCTCGTGGGGCAGCACGCTGGCGCTGGCCTACGGCCAGTCCCGCCCCGAGCGGGTGCTGGGCTTCGTGCTGCGCGGGGTCTTCCTGTTCCGCCCGCGCGAGGTGGAGTGGTTCCTGACCGGCATGGGGACCTTCTTCCCGGAAGTGTGGCGGCGCTTCGCCGACCACGTGGCGCCCGAGACCGACCTGCTGGAAGGCTATCACCGCCGCCTGACGGATCCCGACCCGGCCGTCCATCTGCCGGCGGCGCGGCTGTGGTGCGGCTACGAGGAGGCCTGCGCGCGCCTGATGCCGCGCCTCGACGCCTCGGACATGGCGCCCGAGGCGGCACTGGCCATGGCCCGCATCGAATGCCATTACATGCGGGCCAAGGGATTCCTCGCCGACAACCAACTGCTGCGCCACCTGCCCGCCATCGCCCACCTGCCCTGCACCATCGTCCAGGGACGCTATGACATGGTCTGCCCGCCCGCCACCGCCGACGAGCTGGCCCGGGCCTGGCCGGCGGCCCGGCTGGTGGTGCTGCCCGATGCCGGGCATTCGTCCATGGAGCCCAGCATCCGCGCCGGCCTGGTGGGGGCCGTCGAGGGAATGAAGGGAATGATCGGCTGACGGTGGCGACGAAAAAGGGCGCCCACCAGGGGCGCCCTCTCCGTCCGACGGCCGAAGCCGCCTTTAGTAGAAGCCGCCTTTAGTACATGTGCTGGCCGCCGTTGACCGAGATGGTCGAACCGGTGATGAAGCCGGCCTCGTCGGCGATCAGGAACATCACGGTGCGCGCGATGTCCTCGACGCGGCCCAGGCGACCGACCGGGATCTTGGCGATGATCTTCTCGAGGACCGCCGGCGGCACGGCGCGGACCATGTCGGTATCGACATAGCCCGGCGCGATGGCGTTGACGGTGATGTTCTTGGCGGCGCCTTCCTGGGCCAAGGCCTTGGTGAAGCCGTGGATGCCCGACTTGGCGGCGGCGTAGTTGACCTGGCCGTACTGGCCGGCCTGGCCGTTGATGGAGCCGATGTTGACGATGCGGCCGAAGCCGCGCTCGCGCATGGACTCGATGACCAGCCGGCACATGTTGAAGCAGCTGGTCAGGTTGGTGTGGATGACCTCTTCCCACATCTGGTAGGTCATCCGGTGCATGGTGGCGTCACGGGTGATGCCGGCGTTGTTGATGACGATCTCGATCGGGCCGTGTTCGGCCACGATCTTCTGCACCGCCGCCTCACAGTCCGCGTAGTTGGACACGTCCCAGCGCAGCGCCGGGATGCCGGTCTCCTCGGTGAACTTGTTGGCGGCCTCGACATTGCCGAAATAGTTGGCGATCACCTTGTATCCGGCGTTCTTCAACGTCACGGAAATGGCGCGGCCGATGCCGCGGGTGCCACCGGTCACTACTGCCACACGACCCATCTTCTTGTTCTCCTGTATTCTGGTTGGCCGGTTCACGGTCCGGCGTCTGTCGTTTCCACCCGAAGTCCGACGGGAAGCCGCCCGGGCGGCGGCGGCCTCCCGTATGTGATTAGGTCAGCGCTCGACGCACAGCGCCACGCCCATGCCGCCGCCGATGCACAGCGTGGCCAAGCCCTTCCTGGCGTCGCGCTTGGCCATCTCGTGCAGCAGGGTCACCAGCACGCGGCAGCCCGAGGCGCCGATGGGATGGCCAAGCGCGATGGCGCCGCCGTTGACGTTGACGATGTCGGTGTTCCAGCCCATGCCCTTGTTGACGGCGATGGCCTGGGCGGCGAAGGCCTCGTTGGCCTCGATCAGGTCCAGGTCGTCGACCGTCCAGCCGGCCTTCGCCAGCGCCTTCTGCGACGCCGGGATGGGGCCGCAACCCATGACCTTGGGGTCGACGCCGGCGGTGGCCCAGCCGGCGATGCGGGCCAGCGGCTTCAGGCCGCGCTTGGCCGCCTCGTCAGCGGTCATCAGCACGGTGACGGCGGCGCCGTCATTGATGCCCGAGGCGTTGCCGGCGGTCACCGTGCCGGCCTTGTCGAAGGCGGGCTTCAACTTGGCCATGGCCTCGAGGCTGGCGCCGAAGCGGGGGTACTCGTCGGTGTCGAAAAGTTTCTCTTCCTTCTTCACCACGATCTTGACCGGGGTGATCTCGTCCTTGAAGCGGCCGGCCTTGACGGCGGCCTCGGCCTTGTTCTGGCTGGCGACCGCGAAGCTGTCCTGCTCCTCGCGGGTGATCTGGAACTCGCGGGCGACGTTCTCGGCGGTCACGCCCATGTGATAGGCGTTGAAGGCATCGGTCAGGCCGTCGTTGATCATGGTGTCGACGAAGCCCAGCGGCCCCATCTTCACGCCGCCGCGCAGCCACGCCGAGTGGTGCGAATTGGTCATGCTCTCCTGGCCGCCGGCGACCACGATCCTGGCGTCCCCGGCCAGGATCGCCTGCATGCCCAGCGCCACGGCGCGCAGGCCCGAGCCGCACACCTGGTTGATGGTCATGGCGGTGGAGCCCACCGGCAGGCCGGCGTTGATGGCAGCCTGGCGGGCCGGGTTCATGCCCTGGCCGGCGGTGAGGATCTGGCCCATCAGCACCTCGTCCACCTCGGCGGCGTCGACCTTGGCGCGCGACAGCGCCTCGCGGATGACGATCTCGCCCAACTGGGCGGCGGAATAGCCGGACAGGGAGCCGCTGAACGAACCGATGGGGGTCCGGGTGGCGGCGACGATGACGATATCGGACATGACCTGTTGTTCTCCTTTGGAACGATTGACCCCGTTCGCGGCCGCCCCGAATGGAACCTGCCACGAATCTCTTACTTCGCCGCTCGGCCCTCGCGCAACCCGTCTATTGCAGTGCCGAACGGACTAACCATTTCGCGAGGGGCGCGTAGACGTCGGTCCTGGCCCTCGCGGACAGCAGCATTCCCACGTGGCCGCCCGTGACCGTCATCAGGCGGCAGCCGGGAATCCGCCGCGCCAGCGGCAGGGCGGAATCGGGCGGCACGATGCGGTCGCGCTCGGGGACCAGGGCGATGGCGGGAATGCCGACGGCCTCGGGCGCAATCACCCGGCCGGCCACCCGCCACGCGTCCCGGGCGGGATCGTTGGCGCCGTACCAGCCGAACAGGCACTCCCGCGCCACGGGTCCCGCCAGCGGCACCCCGTCATTGGCCCAGTCCTCCAGCGCCACGAAATCGCGCGCCCGCGCGCTGCGGCGCGCGAGGCGGGCGAAGGCGGCGAACTTGCGCGCGGCCAGGCCGGGGTCGAGGCTGGCGAACATGGCGTTGAGCATGTCCACCGGCACCGCCCCGGCGGCGTCGATCATCCGGCCCAGCGGCTCGGCCATGGCCCGCATGAGCATGCCGTGCGCCTCGCGGCCGGCATGGAAGTCCCACGGCGTCGCCATCAGGGCCAGGGCCGCCACCTTGCGGGGATGCAGCAAGGACAGCGCCAGCGCCAGATTGCCGCCCATGCAATAGCCGACCACCGCCGGGGCGCGGCCGGTCTCGGCGGCCACCGCGTCCAGCGCCGCCGACAGCCGTCCGGCGATGTAATCGGTGAGGGTGAAGGAGCGTTCCCACTCGCCGGGGGCGTCCCAATCGACCAGGAACGGCGCCAGGCCGCGCCCGGCGAGGTCGCGCATCAGGCTGCGCCGCGCCGTCAGGTCAAGGATGTAGGCACGGTTGACCAGGGAAGGAACCACCAGCACCGGCAGTCCGCCCCGGCCTTGGCGATAGTCCAGCAACCGGGTGGTGCCCTCGGCCCACAGGACCGGCTGCGCCGGCAACGCGCGGCGGTAGGGGTGGCGGCGATAAGCCTCGATGCCGCCCAGCATGGCCTCGTGGCGGGCGACACCCTCGGCGGCGACGGCCGCCGCCATCTCACTCCACGCGTCGGGTCCGGCGGCGTCGAGGCTTTGCCTCAGCTCCTCCGCCCTGGCCGCCAAGGCGGGCCTCAAGCTCAGCGACCCGTCCCTCAAGAGCGGCAAGGCGGCCGAGGAACTCGCCAGGGTCGAGGCATGGCTGAACAGGTGGAGCGGCAACGGCCGGGGACCGGTCCGCGCCGGACTCGGGCTTGCTGTCGGTCGCCTGTGGCCCATCGGACTGGCCCTCGGAGGTCGGTTGGACGCCGGCGGTCGCCGCCTGCACGAAGGCGGCCGGCGCCTGCGACATCATGGCGACGCCGCGCGCAACCGCCTCGGCGAGCGCCGGATCGTTGGCCATCGCGGCCACCTGCTCCTGCCAGAGGTCGAGATAGCGGCGCGCGAGCGCCTTGAAATCCGGCGGCGCTTCAGACATGTCCGAAAGTATACCCCAGGCTGCGGGGGATGACCAGCATGGGCCGCCCTCCTCTTTGTTGCGGTGCCGTGAAAAATGTGTTGCCAAGCGGCAAAATACCGCGAAATCTGCTACTAACCAATCCAACGAATGAAACCGGGAAGCAGCGTCGCGATGTCCGAGCACCAGACCGCCCAGCAGGCGCCGATCACCATCAAGAAGTACGCCAACCGGCGTCTGTACAACACGGCGACCTCCAGCTACGTCACCCTCGACCACCTCGCCCAGATGGTGAAGGATGGCGCCGATTTCGTGGTCTACGATGCCAAGACCGGCGAGGACATCACCCGCTCCGTGCTGACCCAGATCATCGTCGAGGAGGAGTCCAAGGGCGGCCAGAACCTCCTGCCCATCAGCTTCCTGCGCCAGTTGATCGGCTTCTACGGCGACAGCCTGGGCGGCCTGGTGCCGCGCTACCTGGAGTATTCGATGCAGGCCTTCGCCCGCAACGAGCAGCAGATGCGCGGCATGATGCAGAACGCCCTGGACGGCCTGTTCCCGTTCAACCCGTTCGAGGAGATGGGCAAGCAGAACATGGCCTTCTTCGAGAACGCCATGAAGATGTTCACCCCCTTCATGCCCCCGGGCGAGGGTGGCGTCCCCGCCGCCAAGCCCCCGGCCGGCGAGCCCAAGCTCGACGACTTACAGGCCAAGGTGAACGCCCTGCAGAAGCAGATCGAGGAAATCTCCAAGAAGAAGTAGCCGTCACCCCGAGGTGGAGCCGAGGCGACTCATCGGGCGAGCACCGCGCGGTGACTCGGATCAGGTCCCTCGCATGTGGTCGGGATGAGGGGCGTCTTCACAACAACGCATATTGCGAAGCCGATGCCTTGGCCTTGGCGCGGGTGCCGGGCTTGCGGGCGCGGGCATCCATGGCGATGCGGGTTTCGCTGGCCAGCAACTGCGCCGACAACTCGGCCAGGCGTTCGCGAGCCTCGGCCAATTGGGCGGCCAACGACTGGCCGTCGATGGACAGGCGACGGTTCTCGGCCTCCATCCGCAGCCGCCGGCTCTCCAGGTCCTCGACGCGCGCGGCCAGGCGGCCGGCCTCGGCCATTTCGTGCTTCAGGTGCTCGCGCGCCTGCGCCTCGTGGGCCCTGAGCGCCAGCACCTCGTTCTCCAGCGTCTCGATGCGGTCGCGGGCCCCGGCCAGTTCGGCGCGCAGGCGGATGGCGGCGGCGGCGTCGCGGGCGGCATCGGCGAAGGAGGCCGGCTCGGCGGCGGGAGCAGCGCCACAGCGCCCTTGCTTCAACCGCTCGTTCTCGGCCCGCAGGTGGCGGATCTCATTGCGCAGGTCGAAGATCGCGTCCTCCAGGTCCTCGACCTGGGCGCGCGACGAGCCGGCGGCGGCTGGGTGGCCGTCGGCGACCCGGCGGGCCACCTCGACGAAGTCGACGCCGTGGCCGTCCAACAGGCGCTTGGCGGTGCGCAGCGCGTGCAGCGCCTCGGCCTCGTTCTCCGAGGCCGCCATGGCGAGCACCTTGGCCAGCTTCTGGGCATCCATGCCGACATCTCGTGGGTTGGGGAAGCCTTCAACCCGAGATACTGAGTCGGCGCGACCGGCAAAGCAACTTTTTTCGCCCCTGCCCCGCTCAAGAATGTGTTGCACCGCGAAGGCGCAGGGTTTAAGCGGTGCGCAGAGCTTCCCCAACACCCAGGCCCGCCCCATGATGAAGGTCATCCGCGCCAAGCTGCACGGCATCCGCGTCACCAGCGCCGACCTCAACTACCACGGCTCCATCACGCTGGACCCCGAGCAGTGCGCCCTGGCCGGCATCTATCCGATGGAATTCGTCGAGATCTGGAACAAGAACTCGGGCGCGCGCATCTCCACCTACGTGATCTTCGGCCAGCCGGGGTCGCGCTGTTGCATCCTCAACGGCGCCGCCGCCCGCACCTGCCAAATCGGCGACGAGGTGATCATCGCCTCGGCCGACTACGTCCGGGGCCCCGAGGATCTGTACACGCTCAAGCCCCGCATCCTGACCTTCCTGCCCGACAACCAGGTCGACCAGGTGCTGTACTACGACGTATTTCAGAGCGAGAAGCGCCCCTACGACTTCCGCATCATGGATGCCGACAAGCACACGGTGGATAGCTGCCACACTTGGCCCAACGTGGACATCGCCCGCATCCGCGCCGACCTGTCCGCCAAGGGCTGGAGCGAGGCCGACATCGACGCCTTCGTCCAGAGCCACTTCTCGCTGTAGGGCCTCATGACCAAGCGGCCGATCGCGGTTGTCCTGTTGTCCGGGGGGCTGGATTCGGCCACCACGCTGGCGATCGCCCGCGACATGGGGTTCGACTGCGCCTGCCTGTCCTTCCGCTACGGCCAGCGCCACATGGCCGAGTTGGACTGCGCCGCCCGCGTCGCCGCCGCCCAGGGGGCCATCGCCCACCGCGTTGCCGAGATCGACCTGCGGGCCTTCGGCGGCTCGGCGCTGACCGCAGACATCGCCGTGCCCAAGGACCGCGACGAGGCCACCATGGCCGGCGAGATCCCCGTCACCTACGTCCCCGCCCGCAACACCATCATGCTGTCCTTCGCCCTGGCCTGGGCCGAGGTGCTGGGCTCGGCCGACATCTTCGTGGGGGTCAACGCGGTGGATTATTCGGGCTATCCCGATTGCCGACCCGACTACATCGCCGCCTTCGAGCGCATGGCGAACCTGGCCACCAAGGCCGGGGTCGAGGGGCGCAAGCTGACCATCCACGCCCCCCTCATCAACCTGACCAAGGCCGAGATCATCCGGCGCGGCACCGCGCTCGGGGTGGACTATGCCTTGACCTCGAGCTGCTACGACCCCACCCCTGAGGGAGAGGCCTGCGGACGTTGCGACGCCTGCCGCCTGCGCCTCAAGGGGTTCGCCGACGCCGGCAGGCCGGACCCCGCGCGCTACGCGCCCGGCACCGGCAAGGCATGAGACAGGCCCAGGAAACCCTCACCATCCAGACCCGCCGCCAGGGCAACCACGACATCACCCGCGACATCGCCGGCTGGGTCGAGCGCCAGGGCATCGCCACCGGCCTGCTGACGGTGTTCCTCCAGCACGTGTCGGCGCACCTGACGGTGCAGGAGCATGCCGATCGCGACGATCTCCACACCTTCTTCCAGCGCATGGAAACGCGGCCTAGCGACGACTACGGCGAGTTCACCTCGGGCGTCACCAGCGTTCAGCTGACCGTGCCGGTGACCGATGGCCGCGCCGCCCTGGGGGCACGCCAGCGCGTCTACCTGCACGAGCATCGCGAGAACCCGCAACGCCGCAGCGTCGTGTTGCATCTGGTGGGGGAGTGATCTGGCGCGCCGCCTGACGGCGGCGTACACTATGAGGGCCATGCGTCTCGCCACCCTGCTGACCGTCGGCGCCCTGGCCTTTTGGACGCCCGCCGCCGGCGCCGATCTTCACAGCCTGTGGGACCGCCAATGTGGCGGCTGCCACGGCCACGCCGGAGACTTCGCGCGCACGATCCTGCGCGCGGTGGACGGGCGTCTGGTCGGACGCATCCATGGCGACCAGTTGCGCGATTACCTGACCACTCACAACGGCGGCTATTCGCCCGAGGTCATCGCGGCCATGGTCGACATGCTGCGGGCCCAGACCGCCACGCCCGACCTGTTCCGCTCGGCCTGCTGGGAATGCCATGGGCCGGCGGCGCAGCTGGTGCGCGAAA
>JBFMHS010000158.1:0-10771 GCA_040751765.1 Pseudomonadota bacterium
CTGGAAGTTCGCAAGTTCCTGATGGAACAGGGCGTGCGCTCGACCCGCATCGAGGTGCGCGCGCTCGGTAACAAGTCGGACGGCGGCCCCGCCGACCGTGTCGACGCCATCCTGGTCGCCCGCTAGGCTCTTGCCCCCAACCGGGGGAAGGGCATTACGTCGTTTGGAAGGGCTGCGCCGGGCGCCCAGGAATGGTCACATTTGGGCGGGACAATGCCCCCCGCCGAAGACCCCCGGAGTCCGCCCGTGATCGCCAATCGCCCGTCCCGATATCTCCTCCGCATGGCCGTGTTCCTGGCCGCCGTGGCCGTGGTGGCCGCCGTGCTGTCGCCCGGACTGGCCCAGGCCTTCCTCGCCAATCCGGCGCTGAACGGGTTGATCCTGGGCGTGTTCGTGGCCGGGGTGGTGCTCAATTTCCGCCAGGTTCTGCTGCTCAAGCCCGAGGTGGAATGGCTGGAGAGCTGGCGACGCGGCCAGCCGATGCTTTCGGGCGGCAAGCTGCGGCTGCTGGCGCCCATGGCGAGCATGCTGGGGGAACGACGCGACCGCATGAGCCTGTCGGCGATGACGTTGCGCTCGGTGCTGGATTCGATCGGCTCGCGGCTGGATGAGCAGCGTGACCTTGCCCGCTATTTCGTCGGGCTGATGATTTTCCTGGGCCTGCTGGGCACCTTCTGGGGCCTGTCGCGCACGGTGGGCAGCGTCGGCGATGTCATCCGTTCGCTGACGGTCGGCGGTGGCGACGCCTCCCTGGCGTTCGAATCGCTGAAGAGCGGTCTCGAGGCGCCGCTGTCGGGCATGGGCACCGCCTTCTCCACCTCGCTGTTCGGACTGGCCGGGTCGGTGGTCCTGGGCTTCCTCGACCTCCAGGCCGGGCAGGCGCAGAACGCCTTCTACAACGAGCTGGAGGAATGGCTGGCCGGGCAGACCAGGCTGGGCGGCTCGTCGCTTTCGGTGGGTGAGGGCGACCAGCCGGTGCCGGCCTATATCCAGGCGCTGCTGGAGCAGACCGCAGATTCGCTGGACGAACTTCAGCGCATCATCGCCCGTGGCGAAGAAAGCCGCATCTCCACCAACACCAACATCCGGGCGCTGACCGACAAGCTGTCGACCCTGACCGACCACATGCGGGCCGAACAGGCGCTAATGATCAAGCTGGGCGAGAACCAGCTGGAGATGCGGCCGCTGCTGCTGAAGCTGGCCGACGGCGCCCAGGGCATGGACGAAACCACGCGGTCGCACATCCGCAACATGGACACCGCCATGGCGCGGCTGGTGGAGGAGACGGTCCAGAGCCGCGACGAGTTGATCGCCGAACTGCGGTCCGAATTCAAGCTGCTGGCCCGCACCATCGCCGCCGTGGCCGAGGAAACGGAGCGCTGATCCATGGCTCTGGGCCGCCGGGCAAGGCGCACCACCGACATCTGGCCGGGCTTCGTCGACGCCCTGGCGACTCTGCTGATGGTCATCATCTTCGTGCTGCTGGTGTTCGTGCTGGCCCAGTTCTTCCTGGGCAGCGCGCTGTCGGGGCGCGAGCAGGCGCTCAGCCGCCTGGGCCAGGAACTGGCGGCACTGACCGAGCAGCTGTCGCTGCAAAAGCGCGCCAATGAATCCCTGCGCGCCGACCTGTCGCGGCTGTCGGCCGAGCTGCAATCCAGCGTCCAGGCCCGTGACGAGGTGACGGCGCGCGCCGCCCAGCTGGATTCCGACGTCCGCGCGCTGGAGGCGCTGAAGGCCGAGCTTGAAGCCAAGGTGGCCGAGCTGGACGGCAAGCTGGGCGAGAGTTCCGGCCAATTGGCCGAGGAGCGCAAGCTGTCCGAGGAGGCCCGCGCCCAGGCGGCGCTCTTGAACCGCCAGATCGACGAGATGCGCAGGGAGCTGCAACGGGTGGCCGCCGCGCTGGAGGCCAGCGAGAAGCTGGCCGCCGATCAGAAGGTGCAGATCGCCGACCTGGGCAAGCGCCTCAACGTGGCGCTCGCAGGCAAGGTCGAGGAATTGCAGCGCTACCGTTCGGAATTCTTTGGCCGCCTGCGCGCCGTGCTGGGCAACCGCCCCGGCATCCGCATCGAGGGCGACCGCTTCGTGTTCCAGTCTGAACTTCTGTTCGACACCGGCTCGGCCGAGCTGGGACTCCAGGGCATCGAGCAGGTGCGCAGCCTGGCCCGCACGCTCAACATCATCGCCGCCGACATCCCCAAGGACGTCAACTGGATCATGCGCGTCGACGGTCATACCGACCGGCGCCCCATCACCGGCCGCTACGCCAACAACTGGGAACTGTCCACGGCGCGCGCCATCACCGTGGTCCAGACCCTGATCGCCAACGGCGTCCCCCCCGACCGCCTCGCCGCCACCGGCTTCGGCGAGCACCAGCCGCTGGACGGCGGCAGCACCGAGGCGGCCTATTCCAAGAACCGACGGATCGAGTTGCGTCTGGATCAGCGGTGACCGGACACTCTCCCGCGAGCGGGCGAGGGGAGCGTCAGTCGGCCAGCCGCTCGAACCCCTTTGCCAGGTCCTCGATCAGGTCGTCCACGTCCTCCAGCCCGGCGTGGTAGCGCAAGGAGGGGCCTGCCGGGGCCCAGGGGCTGGCGGTGCGGATCACCGCGTTGCCGGTGGTCGGGATGACCAGGCTTTCGTAGCCGCCCCAGCTGAATCCCAGCTTGAAATGGGCATAGCCGTCCAGCATCCGGTCGAGCTGCGCCTTGGCGACGGGCTTGAGGATCACCCCGAACAGGCCGCAGGCGCCGGTGAAGTCGCGTTTCCACAAGTCGTGGCCGGGGTCGCTTTCCAGCGGCGGATAGAGGACGCGGTCGACCTCGGGCCGGGCCTCCAGCCAACGCGCCAGCGCCATGGCGGCCTCGGCGTGCTGGCGCAGGCGGACGGGCAAGGTGCGGATGCCCCTCAGGCCCAGGAACAATTCCTCGGTGCCGGGGCTGTGGCCGAACACCGCCACCGAGGTCTTGACCCTCAGCCACAGCTCCTGGTCACGGCAGGTGATGGCGCCCAGCATGGCGTCGGAATGACCGACCACGTATTTGGTGCAGGCCTGGATGGAGATGTCGACACCGTGGGCGAAGGGCTGGAAGGTCAGCACGCCCCAGGTGTTGTCCATCATCACCACCGCGCCGGCGGCATGCGCGGCCTCGGCGATGGCGGGAATGTCCTGGACCTCGAAGGTCAGCGAGCCGGGGCTCTCGGTGAACACCACCCGGGTGTTGGGCCGGATCAGCCCGGCGATGGCGGCGCCGATGGTGGGGTCGTAGTACGTGGTCTCGATGCCCAGGCCGGCCAGCACCGAATCGCAGAATTTGCGGGTCGGGAAATAAGCGGTGTCCACCATCAGCAGATGGTCGCCGACCTTGAGGAAGGCCATCAGCGCGCCGGTGATCGCCGCCAGGCCCGACGAGGTGGCGACGCAGCGCCCGCCGCCCTCGACCTCGGCCATTGCCTCCTCGAAGGCGAAGGTGGTCGGCGTGCCGTAGCGGCCGTAGCGAACGCCTTCGAACGGCGTCCTGCCGCTCTTCTCCATCGCCTCGACCGAGGGATGCAGGATGGTCGAGGCGCGGTAGACCGGGGGATTGACGGCGCCGAACTGCTGCTCGGGATGGCGGCCGGCGTGGACCAGGCGGGTGTTCTTCTTCATGTCTTCCTGCCATGCGGACGGGCGGGGGAAATGGTGTCACCCCCGCCCGCGCCATGCCAGGGAAAACTAGTAGCGGCCGGCCTCGTATTCCTCGCGCGGGGTCGCCTCGTCACCAGACAGCTTGTCCTGGGTGCGCTCGGAGGTCTGGTCCAGGGCCTGGCCGGCGGCCGAGACATCCTCGCCGACGCCGGACATCGTGTTGCAGCCCGACAGCGCGAACGCGGCCAGGACTGCCAGGAAGGCGAGGGGAATCAGTCGCTCGGCACCGCGCTCGGCCACCGCGATCGCCTTGGCTTTCGCTTTCGTCGGACGCATCTTCCACCTCTCGTCTCTGGCTTGCCTTCAGGACAAAGTGGGAAGCAGGGCAAGCGCCATCAACGCGATGGTCCGGGCGCGAAGGGATAGGGGGGATTGCGAGGGGCGGAAGGCGCGGGCGACGCCACCTGGGTCCAGGTCCACCCCTCGCCCGAACAATGTATCAGATTAGTCTAATGAAAAGGTACCGCCGGACGGGGTGGGGGGTGCCCACACCCGGTGGGCGGCTCGCCGCATGGTCGGCGATCTAGCCCCAAGGCGCCTTTGCGCCGGCCGGCACCGGCGGCCAAATCTGGTCCACCTGTGGACGAGAGCGGGCGCCCATGACACCCCTGCTGACCATCGGACTGCCGGTGCGCAATGGCGCCGCCTATCTCGCGGCCGCCCTCGACAGCCTCAGCGCGCAGACCTTCGGGGATTTCCGGGTGGTGATCTCGGACAACCGCTCCACCGACGCCACTCCCGACATCTGCCGCGCCCACGCGCTCCGCGACCCGCGCTTCATCTACGGGCGGACGGCCGCCAATATCGGCGCCGGCCCCAATTTCAACCGGGTCTTCGGCTATTGCACGTCGCCCTATTTCAAGTGGATGGCCCACGACGACCTGCTGGCGCCGACCTTCCTCGATCGCTGCGTCGCGACCCTGCGCGCCGATCCGGGACTGGTGCTGGCCCATACCGCGCTGACGCTGGTGGACGAAGGCGGCCGGCCGCTGCCGCGCTCGGTCGACGGGCGGGTATTCGACCGCCAAGGCCGCCGCCACCACGACCTGGAGCCGCCGCATCTGGCCGAGGACGAGCGGCCGTCGCGCCGCTTCGGCGACGCGCTCAGGCGCATGAACTGGTGCACCGCCGTTTTCGGGGTGATCCGCGCCGACGCGCTGAAGCGCACGCACCTGCACGGCAGCTATTACGAGGCCGACCGCGTGCTGCTGGCCGAGCTGGCGCTGCTCGGCCGATTCCGGCAACTGGACGAACCGCTGTTCCTCAAGCGCTGCCATGGCGGCGTCAGCGTGCTGAAGAGCTTCCGCGAGCAGGCGCTGATGATCGATCCGGCAGTGCGTCCGGGCCCGCCGGGGCTGCGGCTGCGATTGGGCTACGCGCGGGCGCTGACGGTGGGCTCGGTGGGGCTGGCCGAACGGGCCGCCTGCGCCCTTACTGTTCTGCGGGTGAGCCTGCGGAACCGGCTGACCCATCGGCTGGCGGCTCGGTTGGCATGGCTTCCTCCGCCGGGGCGCTGGCGCCCGGGCGCCTCGTGAGGCAGAAGCGGTAGACGTCGGCGCCGATGGGCGAGGTGATCGGCAGGCACGATCCGGTGTCCAGCTCCAGCCCGTATTCGGCCAGCTTGTGCACCACGTCGCGCTGTTCCTGGGTGACGATGTGCAGGCTGTAGATCGGCCCCGGGGCCGCGTCGATGGTGTCGCGGAACAGCCTGCGGAAGCCCGCGCCGGGGTCGTCGGCCAGGGTGAAGGTGGAATCGATGCGCAGGAAGCGCATGTGTTCGGCGCCGGGGAACAGTGGGATCAGGAACGACAGCGGTTCGTGCCCCGAAAGCAGGACCAGCGTGCGGTCGGGGTCCTTCACCGCCGGCACCGACGCCGACACCGCCTTGTCCTCCCACGGCACCCGCAACCAATCGCCCGGCAGGGTGGTGGCCGCCAGGAACGCCACCCGCGCGGTCGACAGGCCGCGCCGGGCCGCGCGCGGCAGCGGCAGACAGCCGATGGCGGCCACCACCACCAGCGGCGCCAGCATTTCAAGTGGGACCAGGTAGCGGTAGATGCACAACAGCGCCACCCAGGCGACATAGGTGGTCGCCGCCGCCGCCAGCAGCCAGCCGGTGGGGCCGGGGGTGGTGATGACCCCGGGGTCGCGGTCGCGCTTGAGCAGCGATGCCAGCGCCGCCAGCGGCAGCAGGGTGATCACCGCCAGGATGCGGTAGTCGCGGAACTCGATCTCGCCGGCCAGCAGCGGGTCGAAGGGGAAGCGCCAGCCGAAGGTGATCATGTCGACCAGCCCCGGCTGCAGGAAGCCGGGATCGTGATAGGACGAGGCGGCGCCCCACGGCGACAGGAAGATGTGGTTGAGAAAAGGGAACAGCGGGTTGCCGTAGGTCTGCCACAGATAGGCCATCCAGTGGCCGCCGCCGACGCCCAGCCCGACCAGCACGCCGATTCCGAACCACACGGTCAGCCAAAGGCGGCGGACCAGCGGGATGTTGGCCATCAGGAAGGCGAGGGACAAGCCGATGCACAGCACGATGGTGGGCAGCTTGAGGCCGAAGCCCAGGCCGGCCGGCACGCCGGCGGCGATCGCCAGCACCGCCGCCCCGGGCAGTCCGCCGTCGGCCAGCTCCTCCCACCACGTCACCACCAGCGCCACCGCCGCCAGCACTCCCAGCGAGACGATGCTTTCGTGGAAGGCGGTGCCCACCAGCGACAGCCCGCCGGCGCCGGTGACGCCCGCCAGCGCCAGCGCACCCGCCGCCAGGGCGCGGCGATGGGGATTGCGCACCTCCAGCATCCGCCAGCCGATGGCGAACAACAGCGGAAAATTGAGCCCGTGCACCATGCCCAGCAGGAACCCCACCGCCCAGGCCGGCAGGGACTGGGCCAGCGCCACATAGGCCGCGTCCAGGGTGGGGTTGAAGAAGCTGGGGATCTGCGACACCAGCGGGTCCTTGCCCACCACTCCGTTCAGGAAGGCCCAGCCGTTGTAGAAATGGTGGTTGCGCAGGTCCCAGCTGGCGTCCATGCCGAGCAGCAGCGCCAGCCCGCCGAAGGCCAGGCAAACCAGGACGGTGACCGGCCACAGCACGGGGGGAAGGGACTGGCCTGCGCGCATGCTCTCCTCGGGTGGAAGCGGTTGGCCGGAGGGGGCAGCACGAAGCCATACGGGGCGGCCGCGTTGATCGCCGGCCGTCCCACCCCCATCCTCTGCGAAGGCCACACTCTCACCGAATCGCGATGAACGTCAACGGCGAGTACCGACTACCGGCGTCCCGGGAGAAGGTCTGGGAGGCGCTCCGCGACCCCGAGACGCTGCGCGCCTGCATCCCCGGCTGCGAGGCGATGACCCGGGCGGAGTCCGATGCCTATGAGGGCCGGCTGACCACCCAGGTGGGCGCGGTGACCACCACCTTCGCCGGGCGGGTGACGCTGGCCGAGGAGGATTTCCCGCGCGGCTGGAGCCTGTCGGCCCACCTGCAAAGCCCCACCGCCGGCTTCGCCGATGGCGACGCCACCGTCACGCTGACCGCCGAGGGGTCGTTCACGGTGCTGGGCTACCGGGCACGGGTGGAGCCGGGCGGGCGGATGGCGTCGGTGGGAAACCGGCTGCTGCACGGTGTCGCCATCCGGATGGCCAACGAATTCTTCACCCGGCTGATCGAACGGCTGGCACCCCCGGCGGCGGGGGCGGCGCCGCAGGAGCTGGCCGAGCCGGTGCCGGTACCGATCCCGCCCAAGGTGGTCCATCCCATCGCGCCCACCAGCGCCCCGTCGCCCGGCCCCAAGGCGACGCCGGTCGGCAACCCGCCGCCGGAATCGCAGTCGGTGCCGGGGCTGCCTTATCAGGGCGACGTCGATCCGCGCACCCAGAACATCGTCATCGCCGCCGGCTGGGTGGCCTTCGTCATGATTTTGCTGCTGATGTTCTGGCCCCGGCCATGAACCAGGCCAGCGCGGCGGCGTTGAGCGCCACCGGGATCGCCAGCGCCATCTGGTGGGCCTCGGCCGGCCAGTGGCCATTATCGGCCGGCCACAGCCCGATCACCGCCCCCAATCCCCACTGGATGGCGAAGGCGGCCACGAAGATGGCAAGGTTGACGCTGGTGTTGACGCGGCCGGCAAGGCGGGCCGGAAAGCCCTGGGTGAGCACCGCGTAGTTCAGCGAGGCCGCGGTGCCGAAGAAGCCGTAGATGCCGGCCAGCAGCAGCGGAGCCTCGTCAACGCCCAGGGCCATGGCCAGGCTGGCCAGCCAGGACACCGCCATCCCCGCCGCCGCCACCCGGATGGTCGGCACGCCCAGCCGGCCCAGGCGCTCGGCGATGACGCCCATCAGCAGGAAGCCGGCGGCCATGGCCGCGGCCATCACCGTCAGGCCCGCCGCCGCGCCCCCGGATGACAGCCCGGCGACATCGCGCAGCCACGGACCGGCCCACAGGCCCTGCACCGCCATGAACCCGCCCATGGACAGCATGGTGGCCGGGGCCACCCGCAGGAACAGCGGTGACCGCACGATCGCGCCGACCTCGCGCAGTTGGTCGGCCAGCGACAGGCCAAGATGGCCGTCGCGGCGTTCGGGCACTGCCAGGAACAGCCAAGCCGCCGAGGCCACCGTCAGCACCGCCAGCAGCGCGTAGACGCCGCGCCAGTCGGTCACCGCCAGCGCCGCCTGCACCGGCGCGGTGGCCGCCACCGCTCCCAGCCCGCCAGCGGACAGGACGATGCCGTTGACCAGCGCAAGCCGGTCGGGCGGGAACCATTGCACGTTGGCCTTCAGCGCCGCCATCAGGCAGGCGGCGACGCCGAAGCCGACCAGGGCGCGGCCGGCGATCAGCGTCGGGGCGGCCCCGGCCCAGGAAAAGGCCAGGGCTCCGGCAGCGGCGAACAGCAGCAGCCCGGCCTCGATCCGGCGCGGGCCGTAGCGGTCGAGCAGGATGCCCAGTGCCGGCTGGGCGGCGGCGAAGGCCAGGAAATAGGCCCCGGTCATCAGCCCCAGATCGGCGGCGTCGAGCGCGATCGACCGCGTGATCTCGGGCGCCAGCACGGCGTTGACCGTGCGGTAGAGGTAGGACAGGAAATAGCCCGCGGCGAAGGGCAGCAGCACGCGAAGCGCCAAGTTGGGAGCGGTCGACATGGGACCACCATCCCACACCTGCCGGCCCGAGCGCCAGCGGGGGCATCCGGTGCGGCTCAGATCCTTTCGATCTCGATCCCGTGCTTGCGTAGCGCGTAGCCGATCTGGCGCGGCGTCAGGCCGAGCAGGCGGGCGGCCTTGGCCTGCACCCAGCCGCATTTCTCCATGGCCTGGATCAGGCGCTCGCGCTCTCCCAGGTCGCCGGCGTCGGCGGGCTCCGACGGGGCGGGAGCCGGCGGCGGCGGCGGTGGGGCGGGGGCCGCGACGCGCGGCGGCGGGGTCGGGGAGACATGGGCCACGGCGGCGGCCGGGCGGGCGTTCCACAGGGTCGAGGACAGGCAGGTGTCCTTGCGGCACGGCAGCTCCATGTCGCTGATCACGTTGCCCTTGCACATGGTGGCGGCGCGGGTGACACAGTTCTCCAGTTCGCGCACGTTGCCCGGGAAGTAGCAGGATTGCAGCGTCGCGAGGGCATCCTGCGAAAAGGTCATCTCGCGGCCGTTTTCCTCGTTGAAACGCTTGAGGAAATACATGGCCAGCAGCGGGATGTCGCCGGAGCGTTCGCGCAGGGGCGGCAGGAACAGCGGCACCACGTTGAGGCGGTAATAGAGATCGGCGCGGAATTCGCCCTTCGACACCGCCTGTTCAAGGTCGCGGTTGGTGGCGGCGACCAGGCGGACGTCGACCTTGATGGTCTTGGTGCCGCCGACCCGCTCGAACTCGCCTTCCTGAAGCACGCGCAGCAGCTTGGCCTGGAAGCCGGGCGAAATCTCGCCGATCTCGTCCAGGAACAAGGTGCCGCCCGAGGCCAGCTCGAAGCGGCCCTTGCGCTCGGCGACCGCGCCGGTGAAGGCGCCTTTCTCGTGGCCGAAAAGCTCGGATTCCAGCACACTTTCGGCCAGGGCGGCGCAGTTGACCTTGATGAACGGCTTGCGTGAGCGGGGGCTGAGGATGTGGACGGCACGGGCGATCAGCTCCTTGCCGGTGCCGCTCTCGCCCCTGAGCAGGATGGTGGCCTTGGCGCTGGCCGCCTGCTGCACCTGTGCGAAGACGCGGGCCATGGCCGCCGACGATCCGATCACGTCCTCCAGCCCCTGGACCGGGGTCAGCGGTTTGACCTCGTCGACTTGCTTGGCGAGGCGGGCGTTCTGCTGCATCAGCCGGTCGCGGTCGGCGGCGACCTTGCGGTGGAGCGACACCGTCTGTCCGATCAGGGTGGCGACCATGGTCAGGAAGCGCAGGTCGTGCTCGAACACCGTGCGCATGCCGTCGTCGCGCAGCCGCTCCACCGACAGCGCTCCCAGCGGCTTGCCGGTGGTCTTGATGGGCACGCACATGAACGAGACCGACTCGTCCTCGAGGTTCTGCATGCCGGCGATGTATTCGCCCAGCAGCGGCTCGTCGGCGGCGTCGGGGACCACCAGTGGGATGCCGGTCGAGACCACCTTCTGCACCGCGGCGAAGGGGTAGGCCAGCGCTCCCGAGCGCGCCAGCGACAGGCTCATCCCCGCCACCGCGACGATCTCCAACTCATGGCTCTCGGGGTGCTGCAACACGACGGCGCCGTGGCGCATGTTGAGATAGGAGGAAAGGATGTTGAGGACGTCGTGAAGGGCCTTGTCGAGGTCGAGGGTCGAGCCCAGGACCTTGCTGATCTCGTAGATGCCGATCAGCGGCAAGGCGGTGTCGTTGCTGGCTTCCCGGAACATGCGCGATTGGTCCTGACCCATGATACCCACCTTCCGGCCCGCGCCGGCTGTCGTCCGCCCCCTTTGCATCATTTTTAGCCAATATATCGCGGTGCACAAAAAGTGTCCACTCCCTGACCGGGTGGGGAGCGATGCATTTTCGCGCGGGTTCACGCGGCGGCGCCCAATGGCGCCGCTCACCGCGTTCGGGCCGACGGGGTGGGACTACCTGTCTCCCGGCCCCGGCAGCCGCAGGAACGGG
>JBFMHS010000159.1:0-2410 GCA_040751765.1 Pseudomonadota bacterium
GACGACAGGGTCAGCGCCAGGGCCCGGGCGCGGGCGGAGCTGGCGATGCTCATCCAGCTCTGGATGAAGTCGCCCTCGCTCGACCCTTCGACCAGGGCGCGGACGCCGCCGCAGCGGGCGTGGCCCAAGACCACGATGTGCTCGACCTCCAACCCGCGTACCGCGAACTCCACGGCCGCCGAGGTGCCGTGCAGGCCCGTATCCGGAGCATAGGGCGGGATGAGGTTGGCGACATTCCTCAGCACGAAGATGTCGCCGGGGGCGGCACCGAAGATCAGGCCGGGGTCGACGCGCGAATCGCAGCAGCCGATCAGCAGGACCTTGGGCGCCTGGCCCTTCTGGACCAGGGCTTCGAAGAGTTCCTTGTTCTGCTCGAAATACGTCTCGCGCCAGCGCCGGAAACCTTCGATCAGCCGTTCCATGCGATTTCCCCTCAATGAAGTCGTCGGTCGCGGGCGCCTGCATAGCATGAACGCGGCCATCGTGCATCCGCAAAGCCACCCGTCGGGGCGGTGACATCCCGCCCAAGCAACGGCACTATGGCGCGATGTTCGTGATTTCCAAGATATGGGCCATTCTCACCAATCCGCTGACGCTGTCGGTGGTAGTGCTTTTGGCCGGCACGGGGCTGCTGTTCACTCGCTTCTGGCGCCTGGGACGCCGCCTGTTGGCCGGACTCGCCGTCTTCCTGGCCGCCGTGTCGGTGCTCCCGCTGGATGGCATGTTGATCGGCACGATCGAGAATCGGTTTCCGCAGCCGCAGGAATTGCCAAGCCATGTCGATGGGATCGTCGTTCTGGGGGGCGTGTTCTCGCCGGGACTGACCGCAGCTCGCGGCCAGGTGGCAGCCAACGGCAGTATCGAGCGCATCACCGCGGCCGTGGAATTGGCCCGTCGGTTCCCGTCGGCGCGCATCGTCTTTACCGGCGGCACCAATGCCATTCTCGACACCGAACGCAAGGAAGCCCCCATCGCCAAGACCTTCCTTGACTCCATCGGTTTCGACACCGGCCGGGTAATCTTCGAGGACCGGTCACGCAACACCCGGGAAAACGCTGTCCTTAGCCATGATCTGGCCGGAGTCATGGCGGGAGAGACCTGGCTGCTGGTGACCTCGGCCGCGCACATGCCGCGCGCGGTGGGGGTGTTCCGCGCCGCCGGCTGGCCAGTGGTGCCTTATCCGGTCGATTACGCCACTGACGGATCAGCCGGCAGCTTGTCCTTCGCTCCAGGCCGGGGGCTGGGCGCCGTATCCCGTGCCCTCTACGAATGGCAGGGACTTGTTTACTACCGCCTGCGAGGATGGACCGACACGCTGTTTCCCGGCCCGACCGACGGCGTGTGACCGAAGTCGGCCCCCGGTTGCGGCGGCCGGCGCGGCTGTGGCACAACGGGCATCCTTTGGGTTCGGCAGGAGACGACGATGGCCTTCAAGGCGGTAGTGGTGGCGGGCGTGGCGGCCCTTGGCGTGGCCCTGGCGGCGCCGGCCTGGGCGCAGCCGGCGGATGGCAAGGACTTCGGCGCGTGGCTTCTGGAGTTGAAGGCCGAGGCGGCGGGGAAGGGGATCAAGCCCGCGATCATCGACGAGGCGCTGGCCGGCGCCGAACCCATCCCGCGCATCATCGAGCTCGACCGCAAGCAGCCCGAGTTCAGCCTGACCTTCCGGCAGTACATGGACCGCGTGGTGTCGCCAGCCAAGGTTGCCAAGGGCCGCAAGATGATGGCCGAGAACCGCGCCCTGCTGGCCGAGATCGAGAAACGCTACGGCGTCCAGCCCCGCTTCGTGGTGGCGTTGTGGGGCATCGAAACCGACTACGGCCGCGTCACCGGCGGCTTCTCGGTGGTGCACGCGCTGGCGACGCTGGCCTATGACGGCCGCCGCTCGGCCTATTTTCGGGGCGAGTTGATGAACGCGCTGACCATCCTCGACCAGGGCCACATCCGGCCGGCCGACATGAAGGGATCGTGGGCCGGCGCCATGGGCCAGTGCCAGTTCATGCCGTCGTCCTTCCTGAAATTCGCCCAGGATTTCGACGGTGACGGCCGCCGCGACATTTGGGACACCCGGGGCGACGTGCTGGCTTCGGCCGCCAACTACCTCTCCTCCGAGGGCTGGAAGGGCGACCAGACCTGGGGCCGCGCCATCCAACTGCCCAAGGACTTCGACCCCAAGCTGATCGGCCCCGATACCCGCAAGAGCCTGAAGGAATGGTCGAGGCTGGGGGTGCGCTCGGCCGGCGGCAAGCCGCTGCCCGGCGTCGACATCGAGGGCTCGGTGATCCTCGCCGAGAGCGGCAAGGGACCGGCCTTCATGGTCTACGACAATTTCCGCACCATCATGAAGTGGAACCGCTCCACCTATTTCGCCCTGGCCGCGGGCCATCTTGCGGATAAGCTCGGCGCCCGTTAG
>JBFMHS010000159.1:2420-4222 GCA_040751765.1 Pseudomonadota bacterium
ATGCGGAGCGCTCCGCGGGGGTGGCGGGTCGCCGCGCTCTTGACCACGACCGCGCTGCTGTCGGGCTGCGCCGAGGCCAACCTGTTCGGCCACCTGGCCAAGCGCGCCACCAGCGACGACCAGCCGCCGCCAGTCACCGCCACCGTGGCGCCGACCTACAAGGTGGGCAAGCCGTACCAGGTCAAGGGCGTGTGGTATTATCCCAGCGAGGACTGGGACTACGACGAGACCGGCATCGCCTCGTGGTACGGCTCCGACTTCCACGGCAAGGCCACGGCCAACGGCGAGGTGTTCGACATGAACGCCGTGACCGCCGCCCACAAGACCCTGCCCATGCCCAGCATGGTGCGGGTGACCAATCTGGAGAACGGCCGCTCGGTGGTGGTCCGCGTCAATGACCGCGGCCCCTTCGTCAACGGCCGCATCATCGACCTGTCGCGGCGATCGGCGCAGATGTTGGGCATGGAGGCGCAGGGCACCGCCAAGGTGCGGGTGCAGATCCTGGCCGACGACAGTCGCGCCCTCGCCGGCAAGGTCAGGACCGACGGCCTGGCGTCCGAGCCGAAGGTTGCCGCCGCCCCGCGCGAGAGCGTGACGGCCGAGACGTTGCCGCCGCCCGGCAGCCGCGAGGCGCCCCGTCCGGTGCTGGCCTCTGCCAATGGCCCGGCCCGCTCGGCGCTCGGCGCCCATGCCGCTGAACGGGTTCTGGAGAGCCAGGAGGTCGCCACGGTGCCCGTCGGCCCCACCGGCATCTTCGTCCAGGCCGGCTCGTTCAGCCGCTACGACAACGCGCTCAGGCTGTCGGCGCGGCTGTCGGGCGTGGGCAAGGCCGCCATCCAGCAGGTCTCGGTCAAGGGCCAGACCGTCTACCGGGTCCGCCTGGGTCCGGTGTCCGACGTCACGGAAGCCGACCGCCTGCTGGACGCAGTGATCGCCACCGGCCATCAGGACGCCAAGGTGGTGGTCGATTGACCTAACCCGGCGTCGCCAAAGTTTCGTCGCATTTCGACGCTAGGCACGAAGGGCTTTTCCGTCCGTTCACCCGTTCGAGGACACATGGTACCGATGCACACCTTCCGCCGGTCGCTGGTCGCGGCCCTCGCGCTGGTCATGGCCGGTCTCGCCGGTCCGGCCGCCGCCGAGACCATCGAGACCTTCGCCAAGCAGGCCATCATCGTCGACTTCCAGACCGGCACCACCCTGCTGGAGAAGAACGCCGACGAGTTGATGGTGCCGTCGTCCATGAGCAAGTTGATGACCGCCTATCTGGTCTTCGACAAGCTCAAGGAAGGCAGTTGGAAGATGGACGACATGCTTCCGGTGTCCGAGACGGCCTGGAAGCGCCACTACAAGTCCGGCGGCTCGCTGATGTTCCTGCCGGTGAACTCCAGCGCCAAGGTCGGCGACCTGATCCGCGGCGTCATCATCCAGTCCGGCAACGACGCCTGCTCGGTGCTGGCCGAGGCCCATTCGGGGAGCGAGGAGGCTTTCGCCGAGGAGGCCACCCGCCGCGCCCGTGACATGGGCATGCGCGACACCACCTTCCGCAATGCCTCGGGCTGGCCCGAACCGGACCACCTGACCACCGCCCGCGACCTGTCGATCCTGGCGCGGCGCCTGATCACCGACTTCCCCGAGTTCTTCCCGATCTATTCGGAGAAGGAGTTCGTCTTCAACGGCATCCGCCAGGGCAACCGCAATCCGTTGCTCTATGGCGTTTCCGGCGCCGACGGCCTCAAGACCGGCCACACCGAGGCCGCCGGCTACGGCCTGGTCGGTACCGTCAAGCGGGGCGATCGCCG
>JBFMHS010000016.1:0-11909 GCA_040751765.1 Pseudomonadota bacterium
CGACTTTGGCGTGGGATCCGGCTCCGGAGCGGGTTCCGGCTTTGCCGACGGGGTCGGAGCAGGTTCCGCAGGCGGTTCAGGCGTCGGAGCGGGAACCGGCATCGGAGCAGGTGCGGGAGCGGGCGCCGGCGCCGGCGCCGCCTTGTTCTCCTCCACCAGCCCCGCCGCCTTCATCTGGCCCATGAACTGCACCGCCTGTTTGGGGCTGGCCTTGGCCATTTCCTCGTAGACGGCAGCCGTGTAGGGCTTGGCGGCATTCGGATCGCGCTTGAACTCGCCGGCGAAGTGCTTGACCGCGTCCTTGTAGTCGGTGCGGCCGAGCAAAACCTTGGCCATGTTGCCCGCTTCCCAGCGGTCGGCGGCCTCGGCGCTGCCCCAGGGGTTGGATTTCGGCAGGCGGACGGAGTCCGAGTCCTCCTCCAGATCGGCGGTGGGGCCGCCCTGGCGCGTGGGCGCCACCCGGAACGGGATGCGGGCGCCGGTCAGCTTGTGCAGTTCGGATTGCAGGTGTTGCGCCTTGCCGGGGTCGATCTTGTGGAAGCGGCCCAAGAGGTCCGCCACGTCACCGCGCCCTTTGTCGCCGTACCAGTCGGTGATGTTCTTGAGGAACGCCGCCGTCTTGGCCGGGTCGGAATCGTCCACCAGCGCCTTGGCGTAGCGGTCGTGGTCGGCGGCGCCGTCCTCGTCGATCTCGTGGCCCGCGAACGGATCGCGGGGCTGCGAGGGCCGGGGCTCGGCGGGCTGGCGCGGGTTGTCGTCGAACCACTTCATCCACCGCTTGGCCTCGGCCTTGGGGTCGAAGGTGGACGGCGGCGCAATGTCGGGACTACCGGTGGTGACGGGCCGCTCGGGAACGAAAGGCGGCGTCCGGTAAATGCGCGGATCGTCCTCCGGCGGCAGCGGTCGGCGCGGCGGAGAGCCGGCCGGCGGCTGCGGGGCGGGCTGGGCCATGGGATGCTGCGGCGTCTGCCCGCCGCCCATGATGCGGATCAGCGCGTCCAGCGACTGCTGGGCCGTCAGCGTGCCGTCCTGGGGATCCGGCTGGGGATCGGCCCAGATGCCGCCCGGATTCTTCGTCGGCTGCGGCTGCGGCGGCGGCGGGCCACCCAGCAACCCGCCGATCTTGGTGATGGTCGGGCCGTTCGGGTTCAGCAGGCCATCCACCTTGAGACCGTTGTCCTTCTGGAAGGTCTTGATGGCCTGGTCCAGGTTGGTGTTGTGCCAGCCGCTGGGGCCGTCATTGGTCATGGGCTTGTAGTAGCCAGCGTCGCCGAGAAACGTTTCCACCTTGGCGACGTCGGGGCGGTGGTTGTCGGCGCCCGACCCGCCCACCGAACCGTGGAGCTGGAACGGCTTGTCGCCGAACATGTCCTCGAAGGTGGCGCCCTCCTTCCAGGCGCCCTGGAAGGCTGGGAAGCGGTCGTCGTCCTCGTCGGACTGGCCGGCGCCGAGGCCGCCGGTGCGCGGCTTGGGCGGGGAGCGGAACAGGTTCTTGATGGAGTCCAGCATGATGGGTGTCCTTTGCTCAGGGGAGGTAAGGCCCGCCGAGGTGCGGGCACGAAAAATCCCGGGCCGTTGCCGGCACCGGGACTGGGAGAAAAGCAACACCGCCTGCGCCGGATCTTGTGGATCCGGGCATGAAAAAGCCCGGAGGCCGAGAGGCGTTCCGGGCGCAACTGTGGCGTTTGCTATCCACGCCTTACCACAGGCCGGCGCTCAGGTCAATCACGTTTTGTTCTCCATCCTGGAGCCGGTCGCCTACTAGGGGAAACTGTAGTCGATTCGCCGTTGGACCCCTCTCCAATACGCAACCATTATCCGCTATACCGTATACTGCCGAGAAAAACGGCCGGGCGTATATTTCCTCGGCTCAAGGAGGCGCCCACCGATGGAAATCATTGTCCGCGATGGCAAGCAGATGGCTGCGGCATTGCGCCGGGTTCGGCGGTTGGCGCGGTTGACGCAAACCGAGGTTGCCGCCTCTATGTCCTCGACAACCTGCTGCCGGATGGTGTCGAAACCCGCCGGCGCATCGCCGACCGGGTCAAGGCCGAGGGACTGGAGCCCTTTCACCTGCTCGCCAAGATCGGCCGCGACTGTGTCGGCGCACTCCAGTTCCTCCCCGCCGACGTGCCACCACCTTCACCCGGCCAAGTGGACGTCGATGCGATCGACGATGGCCGGATCTGCGCCATCCTCAGGAGCCTGAACCGGGTTCCGTTGGGCCTGAGCGACGACGACGGCTTCCGCCTCTCGATCGCGGGCGCCCAGAACAAGACGGCGCTCACCTTGGTCGAAGGACAGTGGTGCCTGCCCCTGGGATCCACCGCGACCACCCATATCCTGAAGCCGGCGATCGGCGTGCTGGGGAATGGCTGGGACTTCTCGCGCAGCGTGGAAAACGAATGGTTCTGCCTGGGTTTCCTGCGCCGGTTCGGGCTGGCTACGCCCGATGCCGACATCCGCCGGTTCGACGGCGAGACGGCCCTGGTCGTCGAGCGCTTCGACCGCCGGTGGACGCAGGACGGCCGTCTGCTGAGGGTCCCCCAGGAGGACCTGCTGCAAGCCATCGGCCTGCCCCGGACCCAGAAATACGAGGTCGATGGCGGTCCGACGCTGGCCGAGGTGATGGCCGTCCTGCGCGCGAGCGATCATCCCGACGAGGACTGTGCCGCCTTGTTCAAGGCCAAAATCCTGTACTGGCTGCTCGCCGCCACCGACTGCCACGCCAAGAACGCCAGCCTGTTCATCCGTCCGCAGGGCGGGTTCCGCCTGTGCCCCTTCTACGACGTGGTCTCCGTCCAGCCGAACCTGGACGCGGGCCAGGTCGATGACGGATTGGCCAGGATGGCGGTGTCGGTGAACGGTCGAGCCCGCGTCGAAGACATCGGCCACGACGACTGGCTCGCCGAGGCCCGGCGCTGCGGCACCTCACCCGCCGCCGTCACAGACATCATACGATCCATCGTCGCGGATGCACCGATGGCGGCCGAAGCCCAACTGGCGGCATTGCCCACGGGCTTCCCCGAGGACCTGGCAGCCTCGATCATCGGGGGATTCCTGCGGCGCCTGAAGGTCATCATGGCCGCATAGCCTCCGCCCGGGCAGCCCTCTGGATCTCCGCCTCCCAGTTCTCACCTTCGACCACTGCGGGACGCCAATCTTTTCAACGACTTAGCGACTACTCCAAAAGAATTTGAGATCGTTTGCTGCATAACTGCGGCAAAGCCGTTTTTGGCGTTCGGCGCGTGGCTGACCGGCCCCCCTCCCTGACCGTGTGCCCGCCTCCCATCTCACGATCGCACACCGGCGAGAAAGAGGAAGAGAGCGGCATGCGGATAGGCGAGGCGCCGGATCACCAGCGGATCAAACGCTGGATCATGCCGAACCTTGTCGCCGCCTGCGCACGAGAGGGCCACATCTGGGACCGGCTCGGCCGGGGCGAGACGTTCGCCATCAGGGCGGATGTCGGCGGCAAACCCAAGTTGGCGGCGCGGGGCCAATCCCCGACATTCCTTCCCGAAAAGATGTTCTGAAATTCGGACGCTAGTCGTTCGTCTCGATCCTCGGCTCAAAAGAAGATGTCATCGAGGCTGGCGGCCGGCGAGCCTCCACCGACGCCGACTTCCATTCCGCTGAAGCGGGCATGGACCTCGCGCTGGCTGGCCATGGTGTAGGAGTGGGCGAGGTCGTCGCCCCACTGGTTGTCCTGGATCGGCGGTGCGCCCAGGTCGTCGGCCAGCCGCGTCAGGTCGAGGGCGCCGGTCTCGAGGCAGGTCACCATGGCGTCGCCCTCGAAACATCCCTGGACCTCGGCGAGGGCGGCGCCCGCCTGGTCCACCTTTTCGCTCAGCAGCGACAGGGCCGCGTTCATGGTCCGGCCGCCGGCCTCGAACACCGTCACCGCGTCGTCCAGCACCTTCAGCGCCGTGACGGTCCCGGCGTCCATGGCCTCGGCCAGGCCGGTGGTCACCGCCGAGATCTCCTCCAGACCCGCCATCACTTGTCCGGCGTAATCGGCGGTGTGGCCGGCCTGGGCGCGCAGCGCCTGGGCGATGACGCCCAGCGCCCGGCCCCGGCTGCCCAGTCGGCCACATTTCAGGGTGGCGTTCAGGCCCATGATGCGCATGTCGGCTTCGATGTCGCGCACCGACCGCACATGCGCCGCCATTGCCGCCACCGTGCGGATCACCGGCTCCAGCCGCGCCTGCAACGCGCGGGCATCGCGGTGGTAGGCTTCCATGGCCGTCAGCGCATCGCGCAGGTCCGCCGCCAGGGCGTGAAGGAAAGACTGCGTCCCGTCGGAACCGGCACGGAAGCCGTCGGCCGCCCGCGACCTCAGCGCCCCGGTGTCCGCGGCCAGGCGGGCGAAGGTGGCGCGGGCGCGGTCGACCTCGCCGCCCAACTCGCGCGCCGCGTGGTCCAACTGCATCGCCTGGAGGCGGCACAACGGCCCCAGCCGCGCCGGGTCGGCATTGTCCAGGGCGTGCATCACGTGCTCGACGCGTTGGCGGGCGATGTCGCCGATCTGCAGCGCCCCGATGGCTTGGCCGATATTGGCGGCGTTGGCCGCCGACAATTCCCCGACCCGCCGCGCGGCCTCGCCGGTCTCGCGGCGGCGGTAGGCGACGGCGTCCACGCTGGCCCGGAGGCGGCGGGCGATCTCGGCCAGCGCGTCGCTCTCGGCGCGGGCCACCTCGTCGCGGTCGGCGCGGGCCGCGACGGTCAGCCGGTTCAACTGCTCCAGTTCACGGCCCAGGCGGTCCAGCGCCGCCATCGCCTGCGATGCCAGCGCGCCCATGTCGCGGGTGAAGACCGAGAAGTCGGTGGACATTGCGTTTACGTGGGCCGCCTCGACCCGGCCGTTGATGGCCAAGACCTGCACCTCGCCCACCGTCTTGCGCAGCCGCGCCAGCGGACGGTCGAGCCCACGGGCCAGGTCGTCGAGCCGTTGGAGGGCCGTGGCGCCGCGGCTGTTGGCGCTGGCGGCGGCGGCAAGGGCGGAGGGAATGTCCGCCAGCCGGCGCACGGTGCCGTCCAACTCCTCCGACGCCACCAGCGCCGACAGGCCGTCGAAGCTTCCCTGCACCGAACTCAGCACCTCGACCGCCTGTCCCAGCCGTTCGCCGGCCGTCAGGAAGGTGGCCTCGACCGAGCCCAGCATGGTGTCCAGCCGTGCCCGCGCTGCCCCCAGCCGAAGGTCGTGATCCTCCCCGGGCGGGCGGTCCGTCACACCTTCGTCTGGGTGGCGAGGTGAAGCGACGGCCAAGGATTGAAATTGTTCAATCAAATTTTCTGTCTGCCCATTTCCGTGGCTTTCGACACTGACGGCAACATTCATCTGATATTCCGTTTGTCAATGGGCGCAGAACCAGAAGATTGCTTCCGCTATCCCTTGCGTTCAATTGGGCAAGGGTATGCCCTCTGGTCGGAGGTAGCTTAGTTCATTCGGCGTAATACCCGACCGATTCCACACCGATCGTATACAGCCCTGACGCAAGTATGTCGTTCGCCCGTGAGCGAGCCAGTGAGGCGGCGCGCGGTTATGCCTTTAGGAAAGGGAAGAGGAGGGACGCCCCATGACGGCACCCACGACCATCGTGTTCGAAGGCGAACAGACCATCCGCACCGTCGCGGCGGCGGCCGACCGGCTGAAGGACGGCCTGGCCGGCGGCGGCGCGGTGGAGATCGATTGCCGCGCGGTCACCGAGGCCGATCTCACCTTCGTCCAGGTGCTGCTGGCGGCGCGCAAGGCGTCGGCCCGGCGGGGCATCGGCCTGGCGCTGGCGGCCCCGGCGGACGGACCGCTCCTCGCCTGCCTGAAATCGGGCGGCTTCCTGTCCTCGGAAGCCGGGTTCTGGATGAGAAAGGATGACGCTGATGTCTAAGACCGTCCTTACCGTCGACGATTCGGCCAGCATGCGCCAGATGGTCAAGCTCAGCCTGACCGCGGCCGGCTACGCGGTGGTCGAGGCCGCCGACGGCGTCCAGGGCCTGGCCAAGGCGCAGGAAGCGTCCGTGCACATGGTCATCACCGACCTCAACATGCCCAACATGAACGGCCTGGGGCTGATCCGCGAGCTGCGCAAGCTGCCGGCCTACAAGGGCGTGCCCATCGTCTTCCTGACCACCGAATCCGACGAGGAGATGAAGAAGGAGGCCAAGGCCGCCGGCGCCACCGGGTGGATCACCAAGCCGTTCCAGCAGGAGCAGCTGGTGGCGGTGGTCAAGAAGGTGCTGGGATGAGCACCGCCGACCCCGCCGAGACTTTCCTGCAGGAGGCGCAGGAACTTTTCGAGCAGATCGAGGCCACGCTGCTCGACCTGACGGAACGCCCCGACGACCGCGAGCTGGTGGATACCGCCTTCCGAGGGCTGCATACCATCAAGGGTTCGGGCTCGATGTTCGGTTTCGACCGTGTCGCCGCCTTCACCCATCACGTGGAAACGGCCTTCGACCAGGTCCGCAAGGGCAAGGCCAGGCCGGACACCGAGCTGTTCGCCATCGGCCTGGCGGCGCTGGACGTCATGCGCCGCCTGATCGAGACCCCCGGCCAGGACACCGGTGACGAGCAGGCCATCCTCGATCGCCTGGGCCGGCTGACCTCCGTTTCGGCCGCCCCGCCCGCCGCCGTTCAACCGGCCACGATCGACGACGCCGGCCCGGCCACCTATCGCATTCGCTTCCGCCTGGCGCCCGACGCCATGGCAATGGGCATCAACCCGTTGCTGCTGATCGAGGAGCTGCGGTCGCTTGGCGACGCTACCGTGGTGGCCTTGCCCGACAAAGTGCCGCCGCTTGACGAACTTGACCCGACCCAATGCCATCTGGGCTGGGACGTGGTGCTGACCACCGACAAGCCCCGCTCGGCCATCGACGACGTGTTCATGTTCGTCATCGACGACATGGAGCTGAAGGTGGAACTCATCGATCCGACCGCGGCCGACAAGCGGCTGGGCGAGATCCTGTTGGAGAAGGGCGACATCGCCGGCCCCGACCTCCGGGCAGCGCTTGAACGCCAGAAGCCGCTCGGCTCGCTGCTGGTGGACACCGGCGCGGTGTCCGAGCCCCAGGTGGCCGCCGCCCTCGCCGAACAGCAGCACCTGCGCCAGGACCACGACGGCGGCAAGGGAGCCGGCGGCAAGCAGCAGGCCACCATTCGCGTCGCGGCTGAACGCCTGGACGGGCTGATGGACCGGGTCGGCGAGCTGGTCATCGCCCAGGCCCGTCTGCGCCAATTGGCCGCCGCGCTGGACGATACCAGCCTCAAGTCGGTTGCCGAGGAGATCGAGCGGCTGGCCGCAGAACTGCGCGACACCACAATGGGCATCCGCATGGTTCCCATCGGCTCGCTGTTCGGCCGCTTCCGCCGCTTGGTCCACGACCTGTCGCGCGACCTCGGCAAGGAGGTCCGCCTTACGACCGCCGGCGAGGAGACGGAGCTGGACAAGACCGTCATCGAGCGCCTAGCCGACCCCCTGGTCCACATCATCCGCAACAGCATCGACCACGGCATCGAACGCCCCGACGCCCGGCTGGCCGGCGGCAAGCAGGGCGAGGGCAGGTTGCACCTGGCCGCCTTCCACTCCGGCGCCCAGGTGCTAATCACCGTCAAGGATGACGGCAAAGGCCTGGACGCCGAGCGCATCCGCGCCCGCGCCGAGGAGGCGGGGCTGGTCGCGCCGGGCGCCAGGCTGACCGACGCCGAGCTGTACCAGAACATCTTCGCCCCCGGCTTCTCGACGGCCAGGGAGGTCACCAGCGTGTCGGGACGCGGCGTCGGCATGGATGTTGTAAAGCGCACCATCGACGCCCTGCGCGGCACCGTCGAGGTGTCCAGCACCCCCGGCCAGGGCACCCAGGTGACCCTGCGCCTGCCGCTGACACTGGCCATCATCGACGGTTTGCTGGTCCGCGTCGGCACAGGGCGCTACGTCATCCCGCTGTCGGCGGTCGAGGAATGCGTCGAGCTGTCGGCCGCGGACGATGCCCGCTCGCGCGGGCGCAGTTTCCTCAACATCCGCGGCGACCTGGTGCCGTTCCTGCGCCTGCGCGAGCTGTTCAACGCCCGTACCGATCCCGATCCCTACCAGAAGGTGGTCATCGTGTCGTCGGGCGACCTGCGCGTCGGCCTGGTGGTGGACCAAGTCATCGGCGACCACCAGACGGTCATCAAGTCGCTGTCGAAGCTTCATGCCGACGTCGAGACGTTCTCTGGCGCCACCATCCTGGGCGACGGCACCGTCGCCCTGATCCTGGACGTGGCGCACCTGATCGATTTCGGCCAGCGCCAGGAAGAGCGCCTGCAGGCGTCGTGAGGGAGGACACCATGATCATGCCCGCCACCGCCATGCAGGTGCTGACCGTCGGACTGGAGCGAGAGGTGTTCGCCCTGGATGCCGGCCGGGTCAGCGAGATCCTGGACGCCGTTCCCGTCACCGAGGTTCCCAACGCCCGTCCCTTCGTCAGCGGCGTCATCAACGTCCGCGGCAAGGTCGTGCCCCTGGCCGACCTGCGCCTGCGGTTCGGCATGGAATGCGCGGCCGCCAGCCTGGACACCCGCATCGTGGTGATCGAGGTGGACCTGGACGGCGAGCCCACCACCGTCGGCATCCTGGCCGACAAGGTCTACGAGGTCACCGAGATCGCCAGCGCCTCCATCGAGGAGACGCCCCGGGTGGGCATGCGCTGGCGGCCGGAATTCATCAAGGGGATCGGCAAGAAGGACGCCGACTTCATCATCGTTCTCGACATCGACCGCGTCTTCAATTCCGAGGGTCCGGCCATGGAAGGGCCGTCTGAGGCTGAGAAGAACTAGGAGGAGATCATGCGTTTCACCATTAAGGCGCGCCTCGCGCTCGGTTTCGGACTGGTGGTCCTGCTGGCCGTCGTGTCGGCGGTGGTCGGCATCCAGTCGCTGGCCAACATCAACGACTCCCTGTCCCACCTGGTCGGTCACACTGTGGTCAAGATCCGTGCCGCCAACCGCATCGACACCGCCATGGCCAATGCGAGCCGCATGGAGCGCAACCTCATCCTTGAGACCACCGAGGAAGGCATGGCCCGGCGAGCTGAAAGCCTGAAGGAGAACATCGCCGCGGTGCGTGCCGACATCGCCCGCCTGAAGGAAGTGGCCGACGGCGAGGACGCGAAGCTCGTCGAGGCCTTCGCCGCCGCCTGGGCCGAGTACGAACCCATCTCGGACAAGGTCAGGGATCTCGCCATGGCCAATTCCAACAACAAGGCCGAGGCGCTGGCGGAGGGGAAGGGGCGGCAGACCTTCCGGTCGGCCTATGCGCGGATGGTCGAACTCACCACCGCCTTCGAGAAGCGTGGCGAAGCCGGCGGCACCAAGCTGGCCGACCGCACCCGGCAGGACATGCTCCAGGTGGTGGTCAACGAGCGCAACATCCTGCTGCAGGACTCGGTTGCGGACATGGAGCAGCAGGCGAAGGCCGCCGACCAATACGTGAAGGAGGTTGAAGACCAGATCGGTGACCTGGGGCCGCTGGTGGCCGTGGGCGAACGGGACCTCTACAACCGCTTCCGCGGCGAGTGGGCCGATTGGCTGGAGATCCACCGCCAAGTGCGCGCCCTCTCCTACGAGAACACCAACAACCGCGCCTACACGCTTTCTTCCACCGACGGCATCAAGGTGCGCAACAAGGCCCAGGAGTACCTGAAGCAGATCCTGGCCAAGGCGCGCGTGGACCTCGAGAACGCCGAGAAGCAGGCGGAGGCGGACTTCACCACCGCCCGCAACCTGATGATCGCCATGCTGGGCCTTTCGGCCGCTATGGGCATCGGAATCGCCCTGTGGATTTCGATCAGCGTGTCGCGCGGCTTGTCGCTGGCCGGAGGCCTGGCCCACGCCGTGTCGCAGGGCGATCTCACCCGCGACATCGACTATCGCTCGCGTGACGAGATCGGCGATCTGGTGGACAGCCTGAAGGAGATGGTGGCCCGCCTGCGCACAGTGGTGACCGAAGTCAACTCGGCCGCCGACAACGTCGCCTCGGGCAGCCAGGAGCTCTCGGCCAGTTCCGAGGAACTGTCGCAGGGCGCAACCGAGCAGGCGTCGTCGGCCGAGGAGGCCTCGGCCTCCATGGAGCAGATGGCCGCCAACATCAAGCAGAACGCTGACAACGCCTCGACTACCGAGAAGATCGCGCGGCAGTCGTCCAAGGACGCCGAGGCCAGCGGCGAGGCGGTCAAGAAGGCGGTGGCGGCCATGCAGACCATCGCCGAGAAGATCTCCATCGTGCAGGAGATCGCCCGCCAGACCGACCTCTTGGCTCTCAACGCGGCGGTGGAGGCCGCCCGGGCCGGTGAGCACGGCAAGGGCTTCGCGGTTGTCGCCTCCGAGGTGCGCAAGCTAGCCGAACGCAGCCAGGCGGCGGCGGCCGAGATCATCACCCTGTCTGGCGAGACCGTCACAGTCTCGGCCGAGGCTGGCGAGATGCTGTCCAAGCTGGTCCCCGACATCCGCCGCACCGCCGAGCTTGTGGAAGAGATCAGCGCCGCCTGCCGCGAGCAGGACATCGGCGCCGACCAGATCAACCAGGCCATCCAGCAGCTGGACAAGGTGACCCAGCAGAACGCCTCGGCGTCCGAGGAAATGTCCTCGACCTCCGAGGAGCTGGCGGCCCAGGCCGAGCAGCTGCAGCAGACCATCGCCTTCTTCCGCCTCGGCGAGGAGCAGGCGGCCCGGCGGCCGTCCCAGCCTGCGGTGAAGGCCTCCCACCGACCCATCGCCGTGGCCCACATGGCGCCCAAGGCAAAGCCGGTTCCGCCCAGGAAGCGCAACGGGTCGGCGGGCGGCGTGACGCTCAACCTGGCGGCGGCGGGCGCAGACGCCCACGACGCCGAGTTCGAACGCTACTAGCGCCCAGGGAGGGGTGGCGGTGCCGCCCCTCCCGACTTTTCCCGGGGACAACACCATGCATGCCATCGAAGCCGGAACCCAGTTCGTCACCATGGGCGTCGACCGCGAGGTGTTCGCGGTCGAGGTCGACGCGGTGCAGGAAATCCTCGACGCCCGCGAGATCGCGCGCCTGCCCAACGCCCCCGATTTCCTGTTGGGCCTAATCGACGTCCGCGGCCACTCGGTGCCAGTGCTCGACCTGCGTCTCAAGCTGGGTCTGCCGGCGGCCACCGTCACCGAGAACACCCGCATCGTCGTCCTAGACGTGGAGTGCGGCGGCCGGCGCCTGCTGCTGGGCCTACTCGCCGACAGGGTGTTCGAGGTCACCGGCCTGGACCAGGACGCGGTGGAGCCGCCGCCTGAAATCGGCACCCGTTGGCGATCGGAATACATCCGGGGCATCGGCCGGCGCGGGTCCGACTTCGTGATCGTCTTCGACCTAGCCCGCCTGCTCACCGGCGAGGAAGCGGCGCTTCTTCGCAAGGCGGCATGACGCCATGACCCAGCTCGCCCAACGCGATTTCCAGCGCTTCGCCGCCTTCATCCACAGCACCGCCGGCATCAAGATGCCGCCCAGCAAGCGGACCATGGTCGAGGGCCGCCTGCGCCGGAGGGTGCGCGCCCTGGGCCTGGACAGCTTCGAGGATTACGCCCGCTTCGTCTTCGATGACGGCGGGCTGGAGGGCGAGGCGGTCGCCATCATCGACGCGCTGACCACCAACAAAACCGAGTTCTTTCGCGAGCCCGACCATTTCCGCCACCTGACCGAGGCGGTGTTGCCGGCCCATCGCGGCGAGCGGCCGCTGAAGGTGTGGAGCTCGGCCTGCTCCAACGGCGCCGAACCCTATACGCTGGCCATGGTCCTGGCCGAGCACGCCCGCATGGTGTCCGGCTTCCGCGCCCAGGTCGTAGCCACCGACATCTGCACCGAGGTGCTGGAGAAGGCCGCCCTGGCGATCTATCCGGAATCCGCCATCGCGCCGGT
>JBFMHS010000160.1:0-2803 GCA_040751765.1 Pseudomonadota bacterium
GCTGGTGGCCTGGGCGCTGCGGCCGGTACCACCGCCGCCGGTGGCGGCGCCGGTGGCGCTGCTGGATTTCCGCCCGGTGCTGCGCGACCGCCCGGTGATGGGCTACGTGCTGGCCTATGCCGCCCATATGTGGGAGCTGTTCGGCCTCCGGAGCTGGATGGTGGCCTTCCTGGCCTTCACCCTGGCCGCGGCCCCCGGCCCGGGGCCGGACCCCGCCTCGGCGGCCATGCTGGCGTCGCTGGTGGCGATGGCCGGCAGCATCGGCGGCGCCGATCTGGCGGTACGCTTCGACCGCCGCCGCCTGTGCTCGGTGGCCGCGCTGCTGTCGGCTTCGGTGGCGGCGGTGATCGGCTTCACCGCCGGCTGGCCCTACGCGGCCGTGGTGGCGTTGATGGTGGCCTATAACGGCCTGGTACAGCTGGATTCGGCGGCGCTGACCACCGGCGCCGTGCTGGAAGCCGACCCATCACGGCGCGGTGCCACGATCGCGGTTCATTCGCTGGTCGGCTTCGCCGCCGCCTTCGCCGGGCCGCTGGCCTTCGGCTGGATGCTGGACGGCTTCGGGTCGTGGGGACTGGCCTTCGCATCGCTGGGAGCGGTTTCGTTGCTGGGCCCCCTGGCGCTCAAATGGAGCAGGACCTACATCTGATGTCACTTGCGCCGCCGCCCCTTGCCGCGCCAGGATCGTGACATCCGGGGGGCATCTTTGGAACCGACAGCCGCCATGACCAACGCCGAGGCCCGACCTTCCGCCGCCTGGGAGCAGCGGGCCCGCCGCCGCTGGCGGCGCCGCTCCGGGCTCCAGATCAAGCGCGCCGCCCTGCTGGGCGTCGGCGGCACCCTGGTGGTGGCCGGCATCGCCCTGGCGCCGACTCCGATTCCCATCGGTTTCGTGCTGTTCGTGATCGGCCTGGCCTTCCTGGCGCGCGGCTCGCGCACCGCCCGCAACGGCGTCAAATGGGCCCGCGCCCGCCTGCCCCGGCTGTCGCGCGGCCTGAACGCCATCAAGCCCCGCGTCCCCGCCGGGGTGCGCCGCTTCATCGAGACCAGCGATCCGGGGCTCTAACGGCCGTCCAGGATCGCCCTCAGCCCCTCGCGGTAGCTGGGGTATTTCAGCACCACTCCCAGCTCGGCCTTCATGCGGTCGTTCCGCACCCGCTTGTTATCGGCGTAGAAGCTGAGTGCCATGGGCGATAGGGCGCCCTTGGCCTCGTCCCACGGGATCTCGGGCGGCGGCTCCTTGCCCAGCAGGCGATAGGCATGGGCGACCACCTCCTGCGGCGGCGCCGCGTCGTCGTCGCACAGATTGTAGACCCGGCCGGGATCGGGCCGCGCCAGCGAGGCCAGCACCGCCTGGGCGATGTCGTCGACATGGATGCGGCTGAACACCTGGCCGGGCTTGACCACGCGCTTGCCGGTGCCGTCGCGGGCGTTGTCGAGCGCCGAGCGGCCGGGGCCGTAAATGCCGGCCAGGCGGAAGGCATGGCCCCCCCGGGCCAGCCAGCGGGCCTCGGCCTCGGCGCGGCGGCGCGAGCGGTCTAGCGTCGGCGCCACCGGCGTGGTCTCGTCGACCCAGCCGCCGCCGTGGTCGCCATAGACGCCGGTGGTCGACAGGTAGCCGATCCAGGCCGGCGCCAGCCGCGTCAGCGCCTCGCCCATGACGTCGAGCACCGGGTCGCCGTGGGTGTCGGGCGGCACCGAGGACAGCACCGCGCTCACCCCCGCCAACGCCGCCTCGGGCAGCGGGTGGTCGCGGTCGAAGGGCAGCACCTCGACCCCGGGCAGGTCCACCGCCTCACCCGAGCGGGTGGTGCCGGAAACCCGCCAGCCGGCCTCGGTCAGCCGGCGGGCTATGACCCGGCCGGAAAAGCCCAGGCCGAACAGGAAGAAGTGCTTGTCCATCGCGTGCCCCTTGCATCAGCGTGCATCACGTCACACTAATGTCCCATTGTCGTGCTTCCAAGGGTCCCATGATCCGTTTCCTGCTTCCCGCCGCCATCCTGCTCGCCGCCTCGCCGGCCGCCGCGCAGCTGTTCAAGGGCCCCGAGGCCTACGCCGCCTGCATCGCCATCGCCAAGGCCAAGCCCGAGCAGGGCTGGGAGGAGGCGCTGGCCTGGCAGTCGCTGGGCGGCGGCGAGGCGGCCCGCCATTGCGCCGCCGTGGCGCTGATCGGCCTGGGCAAGCACAAGGAGGCCGCACACCGCCTGGAGACCCTGGCCAACGAGAGCCGCCGCGACGAGGCCACCCGCGCCGAGATGCTGGGCCAGGCCGCCCAGGCCTGGCTGCTGGCCGGCGAGACCGCACGCGCCGACGCCGCCCAGCGGGCAGCGCTGGGCCTGGCCCCCGGCCATCCCGACCTGCTGATCGACCACGCGGTGCTGCTGGCCCAGGTCGGCCGCTACGACGAGGCCGCCGACCGGCTGTCGGCCGTACTGGCGGCCCAGCCCAACCGGGTCGAGGCCCTGGTGCTGCGGGCCAGCGCGCGGCGCTACCTCGACGACCTTGCAGGGGCGCGGGCCGACATCGCCCGCGCCGTGGAACTCGATCCCCTCTTCCCCGACGCCTTGCTGGAACGCGGCATGCTCAGCCGGCTGGCCGGCGACGACAAGGCGGCCCGCGCCGACTGGATGCGGGCCATCGACCTCAACCCCGAGGGAGCCGCCGCCGACCTGGCGCGCGAGAACCTCGCCAAGCTGGACGTGAAGGTGAAGGATGGTGACCCGCCCCGCCCATGAGATCCCCCCCGGTAGCTTCGTCAAGGCCGACATCGACGGCCGCCGCACCCTGTGCCTGAAGGTGGAGC
>JBFMHS010000161.1:0-2067 GCA_040751765.1 Pseudomonadota bacterium
CGGCAAGGGCGCCAGCATCCCGGCGCTGTGGTCCAATGTCGGCGACACCCGCATGAACACCTGCCTCGTCAACGACGACGGCGTCCAGGTCGGCACCGTCGAGCACCTGATGAGCGCCCTGGCCGGCTCGGGCATCGACAACTGCGTCATCGACATCAACGGCCCCGAGGTTCCGGTGATGGACGGGTCGGCCGCGCCGTTTCTGTTCCTGGTCGAATGCGCCGGTGCAGTCGAGCAGGAGGCGCCGCGCCGCGCCATCCGCGTGCTGAAGCACGTTTCGGTCAGCGACGGCGGCAAGACCGCCAGCCTGGCGCCGGGCGCCGGCTGCACGCTGCGCTTCGAGATCGATTTCGCCAGCCAAGCCATCGCCCGCCAGGAATTCGCCGTCACCCTGGACCGTGGCAGCTTCAAGTCCGAGATCAGCCGCGCGCGGACCTTCGGCTTCGAGCAGGAAGTCGCCATGCTGCGCGCCGCCGGCCTCGCCCGGGGCGGCTCGCTGGCCAACGCGGTGGTGATCGACAGCACCGGCACCAAGGTGCTCAACGACGACGGCCTGCGCTACGGCGACGAGTTTGTCCGCCACAAGATTCTGGACGCGGTGGGCGACCTGTTCCTGGCCGGCGCCCCGTTCATCGGCGAATTCCACGGCGTCCGCTCGGGCCACGCGCTCAACAACCAGCTGCTGCGCGCCCTGTTCGCCGACAGCACCGCCTGGACCTGGACCACCGTCTCCCCCCAGGCCGCCGCCCCGGCCCTCGCCGCGCGCCCGGCCGCCGAGCCCCGCGAACGCCTCGCCGTCAACGCCTGACCCTTTCCCCCGTCGACCTCCCCCCCTTCCGGCGCCGGAAGGGGGTTTTTGTGTGGTGAGGGTTTCCCTCCCCTTCCGTCCGGCAGGACCCTTGCCCTCTTCCCCTGCCCCCCGGGCGTGCTATAGTCCGGCTCGTTCGGAACCGCGTCGCCAAGAGCATCCATGACCCTTCTCGCCACGACCCTCCGCAAATCGCGCCTCGGCGCGCTGGCGCTGGCTGCCGCCGTCGCCCTGTCCGCGTGCTCCGAGACCAAGGAGGAATACGTCGAGCGCCCGGTCGAGGAGCTCTACAACGAGGCGATGGACCACATCGACAAGGACGAGTACCAGCTGGCCGCCAAGGCCTTCGAGGAAGTGGAGCGCCAGCACCCCTATTCGGTGTGGGCGACCAAGGCCCAGTTGATGGCCGCCTATGCCCAGTACGAACGCAACCGCTACGACGACGCCATCATCGGCCTGGACCGCTTCATCCAGCTGCATCCCGGCAACCGCGACACGCCCTACGCCTATTACCTCAAGGGCCTGTGCTACTACGAGCAGATCACCGACGTGTCGCGGGACCAGAAGATGACCGAGATGGCGCTGAAGTCGCTCCAAGAGGTCGTCGACCGGTTTCCCAACAGCACCTATGCCAAGGACGCCAAGCTGAAGGTCGACCTGACTCGCGACCACCTGGCGGGCAAGGAGATGGAGATCGGCCGCTACTACCTGAAGCGCAAGCAGTGGCTGGCGGCGCTGAACCGTTTCAAGGTGGTCACCGAGACCTACCAGACCACCACCCACGTCCCCGAGGCCCTGCATCGCATGGTCGAGATCTACGTGATGCTGGGCCTGGACGCCGATGCCGAGCGCACGGCGGCGGTGCTGGGCCACAACTTCCCGGGCAGCGACTGGTACGAGGACACCTACGCGCTGATCAAGACCGGCGCCCCGGCCTCGGCCGGCGGCGAGGATTCGGGCTGGCTCGGCTGGCTGCCGTCCTGGTGATCCCATGCTGGTCTCGCTGTCGATCCGCGATGTGGTCCTGATCGAGCGGCTGGACCTGTCCTTCGATGGCGGGCTGTCGGTGTTCACCGGCGAGACCGGCGCCGGCAAATCCATCCTCCTCGATTCGCTGGGCCTCGCCCTGGGAGCACGAGCCGACTCCGGGCTGGTCCGTCACGGCGCGACGCAGCTGGCGGTGGTGGCAGAGTTCGACCCGCCGGCCACCCATCCCGTCCGCGCCCTGCTCGCCGAGCAGGACATCGACGCCCAGGGCC
>JBFMHS010000162.1:0-5763 GCA_040751765.1 Pseudomonadota bacterium
TCGAGCCCGTCACCTATTGGGTGATGGCTGGCGTGGGACTGATCGGCCTGGCCTTGTCCATCATCGTCCATGAACTGGCCCATTCGCTGGTGGCGCGGCGCTACGACATGCCCATCACCGGCATCACCCTGTTCGTGTTCGGCGGCGTCGCCGAGATGAGCGAGGAGCCCGCCACCCCCAAGGCCGAGTTCCTGATGGCGGCGGCCGGTCCGCTGATGAGCGTGGCGATCGCGGCGCTGTGCTATGCCGTCGCGGTAGGAGCGGTGTGGATGGGAGCCGGCGTGGGCAACGCGGCGGTGGTGGTGCTGGGCTACCTGACCCTCATCAACGCCCTGTTGGCTGGCTTCAACATGATCCCCGCCTTTCCGCTGGACGGCGGCCGCATCCTCAGGGCGGCGCTGTGGGCGTGGAAGGGCGATGTGCTGTGGGCGACGCGGGCAGCCTCGTTCACCGGCACCATGCTCGGCTTCGCGCTGATGGCGTTGGGGCTGTGGACGGCACTGACCGGCGGGGTGGTCACCGGCTTGTGGTGGATCCTGATCGGCCTGTTCGTCCGCGCCGCCGCCGCCGGCGCCTACCGCCAGCAACTGGCCAGGCGGGCGCTGGCCGAACAGGCGGTGGCGCGGCTGATGCATCCCGAGCCGGTGGCGGTCACCCCCGACACCGACCTTGCCCGGCTGGTGGAGGACTATTTCCACCGCGACTTCCACCGCGCCTATCCGGTGGTGGATGGCGCGGGGGTGCTGGTGGGGCAGGTGACCATCGAGGCGGTTCGGGCGGTGCCTCGCCACGATTGGCCCCGCCGCCGCGTCGCCGACGTCATGGAGGCCGGCGCCTCCGGCACCATCGCCGAGGGCGCCGATGCCGGCGAGGCCTTGCGCCGCATGCGCGCCACCGGCCGCTCGCGGCTGATGGTCACCCAGGGCGGCCGGCTGGTCGGCGTGCTCTCGCTCAAGGACCTTCTGCGGGTCCTGGCGCTTAAGTCGGACGACCCCGCCGCCGCGCCGGAGGGCATGGCGCGCCGGCGGCCGTCATGAAAATTTCCCCATTCGTCGTAGTCCTCTCCCCCATATAGCCGGTTGGCGATTACCCCCACCCGTTATAGGATATTCGAACGCTACCATCCGAACGGGGGTCTTGATGCCAGGGGCGGAGACGGCGGTTGCCACGGCGGCAATCCTTCAACGGGACGCGCTGGACGGACTGATCAAGGCGTTGAGGACGAAGGGGTACCGCGTCGTCGGCCCCCGTGTCGCCGACGATGCGGTGGTCTATGACGATCTGGATGGCGCGGACGACCTTCCCACCGGTTGGGGCGACGAGCAGAAGGGCGGCCACTACCGCCTGAGGAAGCGCGCCGACAAGGCGGTGTTCGGCTACACCACCGCACCGCAGGGCTGGAAGCGATTCCTGTACCCACCCAAGCAGAAGCTGTTCGCCGCGCGCCGCACCGCCTCGGGCTTCGCCATCGAGCCGCCCCCGCCGCCCGAGCCGCCGCTGGCGATCATCGGCGCGCGGGCCTGCGAGCTGGCCGCCATGCGGGTCCAGAAGCGGGTGTTCGGCGACAAGGATTATCCCGACCCCGGCTACCAGAAGCGGCTGGCCGACGCCTTCGTGGTGGCGGTGGAGTGTTCCGAAGCCGGCGACACCTGCTTCTGCGCCTCCATGGGCACCGGCCCGGCGGTGGACTCCGGCTACGACATCAAGATGGTCGAACTGGTCGACAAGTCCCGCCACGTCTTCGTCGCCGAGGCAGGCTCGGCCAAGGGCGCCAAGCTGTTGAAGGAGCTCAAGGGCGACACGGCCAAGGATGCCGACAAGGGGGCCGCCGCCGCCCGGGTCGCCAAGGCCGCCAAGGCCATGGGCCGCGTCATGGAGACGGCCACCGCCAAGCGCCTCAAGGACTTTCCTGAGCACGCCCGTTGGGACCAGGTGGCGGCGCGCTGCCTGACCTGCGGCAACTGCACCATGGTGTGCCCGACCTGCTTCTGCACCACGGTCGAGGACGTCACCGACCTCAAGGGCGACAACGCCGAGCGGTGGCGGAAGTGGGATTCCTGCTTCACCGTCGACTTCTCGTACATCCACGGCGGCTCGGTCCGCACCGAGGCCGCCGCTCGCTACCGCCAGTGGATCACCCACAAGCTGTCCACCTGGCACGACCAGTTCGGCAGCTTCGGCTGCGTCGGCTGTGGCCGCTGCATCACCTGGTGCCCGGTCGGCATCGACATCACCGAGGAGGTGGCCGCCATCCACCAGGCCGAAAAGCCGGCCGCCAAGGGGAGGAAGTGATCATGGTCCAGACCGAGAATCTTGGCCGCGTCATCGACGAACATCCCTTCTTCCAGGGGATCGACGCCAAGCTCAGGGAATTGTTGATCGGCTGCGCCAAGAACGAGCGGTTCGAGGTCGGCGAATTCCTGTTCCGCAACGGCGGTCGCGCCGAGAAGTTCTTCCTGGTCCGCGCCGGCACGGTGGCGGTCGAGGTCGACGTCCCCGGCAAGCCCCCCATCATCATCGAGACGGTGGGTGAGGGCGAGGTGCTGGGCTGGTCGTGGATCGTGCCGCCGCACATCTCGTCCTTCGACGCCCGCGCCATGACCTTGACCCGGGCGCTGTCCTTCGACGCCAAGTGCCTGTTGCGCAAGATGACCGCCGACCCGCTGCTGGGCTACGAGGTGCTGAAGCGGTTCGTGCCCATGATGGCGCACCGCCTGCAGGCGTCGCGCATGCAGATGCTGGACCTCTACGGCCCCGGCGCCGAGGAAAAGCCGGCCAAGAAGGTCAAGGTCGAGGTGGTCAAGGCGGTCAAGGCCTCGAAGGGCAAGAACCGCAAGGCGGACGCGCTGCTGGCCGCGCCCGAGAAGCCGCTGAAGGCGACCAAGAAGGCCGACAAGCTGAAGAAGGCCGAAAAGGCCAAGGCTCCCAAGAAGCTGAAGAAGGCCGGCTGACATGACGTCCATGCCCAAGGACCCCATGCTGCCAGTGCCGTTTCGCATCGAACGGGTGCAGCGGGAACTGTCCGACACCTTCACCATGGAGATGGTGCCCAAGGACGGTGGCGCTTTCTCGTTCAAGGCCGGGCAGTTCAACATGCTGTACGTGTTCGGCGTCGGCGAAGTGCCCATCTCCATCTCCGGCGATCCCGCCGATCGCTCCAAGGTGGTGCACACCACCCGCGCGGTGGGCGCGGTGACCAAGGCGCTGGACGCGCTGAAGGCCGGCGACGAGATCGGCGTGCGCGGCCCCTTCGGCACCGACTGGCCGGTGGAAGCCGCCTACGGCCAGGATCTGGTGTTCGTGGCCGGCGGCGTCGGCCTTGCCCCCCTGCGTCCGGCCATCTACCAGGCCATGGCCAACCGCGAGCGCTTCGGCCGGGTGGTGGTGCTGTACGGTGCCCGCACCCCCGAGGACATCCTGTTCAAGAAGGAACTGGAGCGCTGGCGCGGCCGCTTCGACATGGATGTCGCGGTCACCGTCGACCGCGCCACCGGCAAATGGAGCGGCAATGTCGGCGTGGTGACCAAGCTGGTGGCGCGCGGCGGCTTCGACCCGCTGCACACCACCGCCTTCGTCTGCGGCCCCGAGGTGATGATGCGCTACGTCGCCGCCGAACTGGAGAAGAAGGGCGTCGCCCGTTCCTCGGTGTGGGTGAGCATGGAGCGCAACATGAAATGCGGTTGCGGCCTGTGCGGCCACTGCCAGTGGGGCCCCCACTTCGTGTGCAAGGACGGACCCGTCTTCCGCTTCGACCGCATCGCCGACATGTTCTCGATCAGGGAGCTTTGAAATGGCCGACCGCAAGAAGCCGAAGCTCGCCGTCTGGAAGTTCTCGTCCTGCGACGGCTGCCAGTTGACCCTGCTGGACTGCGAGGACGAACTGCTGGCCCTGACCGAGGAAGTGCGCATCAGCTACTTCCTGGAGGCGACCCGCAAGGTGGAGAAGGGGCCCTACGACGTTTCGCTGGTCGAAGGCTCCATCACCACCCCGCACGACATCAAGGCCATCCGCGAGGTGCGCAAGATGTCCAAGACGCTGGTGACCATCGGCGCCTGCGCCACCGCCGGCGGCATCCAGGCGCTGCGGAACTTCAAGAACGTCAAGGAGTTCATCCGCTGCGTCTACGCGCATCCGGAATACATCGACACCCTGACCACCTCGACGGCGGTGTCCGACCACGTGTCGGTGGATTTCGAGCTGCGCGGCTGCCCCATCAACAAGCACCAGCTCCTCGAAGTCCTCAACGCCACGCTGAACGGCCGCAAGCCCAACATCCCGCGCCACTCGGAATGCATCGAGTGCAAGCAGAACGGCATCGTATGCCGCATGGTCGCCACCGGCCAGGTCTGCATGGGCCCGGTCACCCAGGCCGGCTGCGGCACCCTGTGCCCAGGCAAGGACCGCGGCTGCTACGGCTGCTTCGGCCCGATGGAGACACCCAACACCGCCGCCTTCGCCAAGCGGATGAAGGAGCTGGGCACGTCGGGGCTGGACGTCCAGCGCAAGTTCCGCAGCTTCAACGCCAATGCCGAGGCCTTCCGCAAGGAGAGCGAATCCCATGGCTGAGACCCGCACCATCAAGGTCGAGGCCCTGGCCCGCGTCGAGGGCGAGGGGTCCCTGTCCGTCAAGATCAAGGACGGCAAGGTCAAGGAGCTGCATTTCGGCATCTTCGAGCCGCCGCGCTTCTTCGAGGCTTTCCTGCGCGGCCGCGACTTCCGCGAGGTCCCCGACATCACCGCGCGCATCTGCGGCATCTGCCCCATCGCCTATCTGATGGGTGCCAGCCAGGCCATGGAAGACGCGCTGGGGATCAAGGTCACCAAGCCCATCCGCGACCTGCGCCGGCTGATCTATTGCGGCGAGTGGATCGAGAGCCACGCCCTGCACGTCTACATGTTGCACGCCCCCGACTTCCTTGGGCTGGCCGACGCGCTCGAGCTCGCCAAGGCCAACCGGCCCCTGGTCGAGGCCGCGCTCAGGCTCAAGAAGATCGGCAACGACATCCTGGAAACCATCGGCGGCCGTGCCATCCATCCCGTCGGCCTGCGGGTGGGCGGCTTCTACAAGGCTCCGTCCAGGAAGGCGGTCAGGGCGTTGGAAGAGGACCTGAAATGGGCGGTCGAGACCAGCGTCGCCACGGTCAAGCTGGTCGGCGGCTTCCAGTTCCCCGACGTGGAGCAGGACTACAATTTCATGGCCCTGCGCCATCCGGATGAATACGCCATCCACGAGGGCCGGCTGGTCACCTCGAAGGGCCTCGACATCCCGGTGTCCAAATTCCTCGACCACGTGGACGAGGAGCACGTGCCGTGGTCCAACGCCCTGCACGGCGTCGCCAAGGACGGCAGTGCCCACCATGTCGGGCCGCTGGCACGCTACAACCTCAATCACGACAAGCTGTCGGCGACCGCCCGCGCGGCGGCCAAGGAAGCCGGCCTGGGGCCGGTAGTGCGCAACCCGTTCCAGAGCATCGTCGTGCGCGCCGTCGAGCTGGTCCAGGTGTGCGAGGACGCCCTGAAGCTGGTCCAGGACTACGTCGAGCCCGACAGGCCCTTTGTGGACGCCCCCGTCCGCGCCGGCGAGGGCCACGGCTGCACCGAGGCTCCGCGCGGCATCTGTTACCACCGCTATAGGATCGACAAGGACGGCGCGGTGCTGGACGCCCGCATCGTTCCCCCCACCGCCCAGAACCAGAAGGTCATCGAGCTTGACCTGGCCAAGGTGGTCGAGCAGAACCTCGCCAACGACGACGAGGCCATCA
>JBFMHS010000163.1:0-7215 GCA_040751765.1 Pseudomonadota bacterium
CGCATCCAGAAATCCAATGCCGACCTTCTCGGCGGCCTCAAGCCCGATATCATGCGGGTCGAGCTGGGCGAAAAGGGGACGTTCTGGCGCCTGCGCGCCGGGCCGCTGTCCGAACAGGCGGCCAAGACGCTGTGCGGCCAGCTCAAGGAACGCAACCAGGGATGCATCATTGCCCGCAAGTAACCCCACTCCCGCCGCCCTGATCGTCGGCTGCGCCGGCCTGTCGCTGTCCGACGACGAACGGTGGTACCTGGCACGCGTCAATCCGCTGGGCTTCATCCTGTTCGCCCGCAACGTCGATTCCCCCGACCAGGTCCGCGCCCTGGTCGACCAGTTCCGCCAGGCGGTGGGGCGGGCCGACGCGCCGGTGCTGATCGACCAGGAGGGGGGGCGCGTCCAGCGCTTGAGGCCACCGCATTGGCGCAAGGCGCCTCCCGGCGAGCCATTCGCAGCCCTGGCGGGACGTGATCTCGCCGCCGCCACGGAAGCGTTGCGGCTCAATTTCCGCCTGATCGGCCGCGAACTGGCCGGCCTGGGCATCGACGTCGACTGCGCGCCGGTGCTCGACGTGCCGGTGCCCGGCGCCCACGACGTGATCGGCGACCGCGCCTATGGGCGCTCGCCCGCCCAGGTGGCCGCGCTGGGACGCGCCTGCATGGACGGCCTGCTGGACGAGGGCGTGCTGCCGATCATCAAGCACATTCCCGGCCATGGCCGCGCCATGGTCGACAGCCATCTGGCGCTGCCGGTGGTCGAGGCCTCGCTGGCCGAGCTGGAGGAACAGGACTTCCCGCCGTTCAAGGCATTGGCCGACGCGCCCTGGGCCATGACCGCCCACGTGGTCTACAAGGCCATCGATCCGGCGGCGCCGGCGACCACCTCGGCCAAGGCGGTGCGGGAGATCATTCGCGGCTGGATCGGCTTTGACGGCGTGCTGGTCTCGGACGACCTGTCCATGAAGGCCCTGGGCGGCAGCTTCGAGGACCGCGCCGCCGCCGCGCTGGATGCCGGCTGCGACGTGGTGCTCCACTGCAACGGCGACATGGCCGAGATGGAGGCCATCGCCCGCGCCATCCGCCCGCTGTCCGACCGCGCCCTGGCGCGGCTGGCCCGTGCCGCCGCCCTGAAGCGGGTGCCGGGCGCGCTGGACGTCGCCGCTGCCAGTGCCCGCGTGGACGCGCTGCTGGCATGATGGAGCTGGCCGGCATCGTCAAGGGCATCTCGGTCTGGGCGCTGCCGCTGGTGCTGGCGGTCACCCTGCACGAGGCCGCGCACGGCTACGCCGCCAAGGCGCTGGGCGACGACACTGCCTGGCGGCTGGGGCGGGTGTCGCTGAACCCGCTCAAGCACATCGACCCCTTTGGCACCATCGTGCTGCCCGGCCTGCTGTTGTTGCTGGGCGGCGTGGTGTTCGGCTGGGCCAAGCCGGTGCCGGTGAATTTCGGCAAGCTCCGGAATCCGCGCTGGGGCATGGTGGCGGTGGCTGCCGCCGGGCCGGCCACCAACATCGGCCTGGCGGTGGTCGCCGTGCTGCTGGTGCACACCCTGCCGATCATCCCCGAATCCGGACGGGCATGGTTCATCTTCAACCTGGACAACGCGATCTACCTGAACCTGCTGCTGGCGGTGTTCAACATGATCCCGGTTCCGCCGTTGGACGGCGGCCGCGTCGCCGTCGGGCTGCTGCCGCGGGCGCTGGCCTGGCGCTACGCGCGGCTGGAGAACGTGGGGATGTTGATCATCCTGGCGGCGTTGTTCATCCTGCCCTTCATCGGCAGCCGGATCGGCATCGAGCTCGACCTGTTCCGCTGGCTGGTCAACGGCCCGGTCGACGCGTTGGCCGGAGTGATCCTGGGACTCGCCGGCCCGTCTTGAGGAGCGAGGGGATGCTGGGGGACGTGTTCGAGGCCGACGAGAGGGGGGCTGGCCGCACCGAGGAGGAGCGGCTGCTGGTGGACCTCGAAGGGTTCGAGGGGCCGCTCGACGTGCTGCTGACCCTGGCCCGCGACCAGAAGGTCGACCTGGCCAAGATCTCCATCCTTCGCCTCGCCGACCAGTATCTGGCCTTCGTCGAGAAGGTGCGCCGCACCCATCTGGACCTCGCCGCCGAATACCTGGTGATGGCGGCGTGGCTGGCCTATCTCAAGTCGCGCCTGCTGCTGCCCGAACCCGAGGAAGAGGAGGAGGGGCAGCTGTCCGCCGCCGAGATGGCCGAGGTGCTGGCCTTCCGCCTGCGCCGGCTGGAGGCCATGCAGGGCGCCGGCTCGACCCTGGTCAACCGCCCGCGCCTGGGCCGCGACGTCTTCGCGCGCGGCGAGCCCGAGGACGTCCCGGTGGTCACCACCAATATCTTCGACGTCCAGCTCTACGACCTGCTCAAGGCTTATGGCGACCACGTGGTGCGCACCTCGGTGCGCACCCTGCACATCGAGGCTCCCGACCTCTACTCGGTCGAGGACGCGCTGCGGCGGCTGGAGCGGTTGCTTGGGCGCATGCCGGACTGGTCGGTGCTGTCGGCCTATCTGCCCGCCATCGAGGGCGATCCGCTCAAGATGAAATCCGCCGTGGCCTCCACCTTCATCGCCGCCCTGGAGCTGGTGCGCCAGGGCAAGGTGCAGGTGCGCCAGGACGGCGGGCCCTATTCGCCCATCTACATCAAGGCGGCGGCATCCGCCGGGGAGGAGGCATGAGCGTGGACCTGGAGCAGCTGCGGCTGGTCGAGGCGCTGATCTTCGCCTCCGCCGAGCCGCTGTCAGAGAAGGCGCTCGCCGAGCGCCTTCCGGAGGGCGCCGACGTCGCCGCCGTCCTGGCGCGGCTGGCCGAGGACTACGCGCCGAGGGGCGTCAACCTGGTCAGGCGAGGCGACAAATGGGCGTTCCGCACCGCCACCGACCTGGCCGGGCAGCTGACCATCGAGCAGACCGAGACCCGGCGGCTGTCGCGCGCGGCCATCGAGGTGCTGGCCATCATCGCCTATCACCAGCCGATCACCCGCGCCGAGATCGAGGAGGTGCGCGGCGTGGCCCTGTCCAAGGGGACGCTGGACCTGCTGCTGGAGGCCGGGTGGATTCGCCCGCGCGGCCGCCGACGCAGCCCCGGCAAGCCGTTGCAATGGGGCACATCGGACGGCTTCCTCGACCATTTCGGGCTGGAAAGCATCGAGGACCTGCCCAACCTGAAGGAGCTCAAGGCCGCCGGCCTGCTCGACACCCGCCCCGCAGCCGACGCCTACGGCAACCGCGCCGCCGAGGCCGGTCCGCCGGTCGACATTGACGAGCCGGAGGAGGAGCCAGACCTTCTCGACCCGCTGGACGACGAGGCGCTGCTGGGGCTGGTGGAATAGGGGGCACGGCAAAGCGGACCGACGGGACAAGGTGTCATGCCGAGCGGATGCGAGGGATCCCATCCGGTGCTGTACGGCCGGAAGAAGCCGTTGCTCCTGCGATTGATTTGCAATATCCTCGGCGGAAATCCATAGGCTTTCCGGGGATACAGGAAGAGATTGCGGTAAAACAGTGCGTTGCGCCGCGTTCCTGAAGCACCATGGCAGATCTGGACATCGCCGAAACCTTCGCCGAGCCGGCGCGTCCGACCACCTTGGGGTGGGTGGCGAGCCGGGCTTCGGGTTGGACCGTCGCCACCATCGTGGTGGCGGCGCTGGTTGGCGCGCCGGTGGCGGTGGTGGCCGCGCATCTGTTGGTGCCCTCGGGCGAGGTATGGGCGCATCTGGCCGACACCGTGCTGGGGCTCTATGTCGCCAATTCGCTGTGGCTGATGCTGGGGGTGGGGTTGGGTGTCACCGTTGGCGGCGTCGGCGCCGCCTGGCTGGTGACCATGTGCCGCTTCCCGGGGGCGCGGATGCTGGAATGGGCGCTGTTGCTGCCCATGGCCATGCCCGCCTATGTGGTGGCCTACACATACACCGGCCTGCTCGACTATGCAGGGCCGGTGCAGGCGGGGCTGCGGGCGCTGTTCGGCTGGAGCTCCGCCCGCGACTACTGGTTCCCCGAGATCCGCTCGCTGGGCGGCGCCATCGCGGTGATGGCGCTGGTGCTGTACCCCTATGTCTACATGCTTTCCCGCGCCGCCTTTCTTGAGCAGTCGGTCTGCGTGCTCGAAGCCAGCCGCACCCTGGGGCGGGGGCCGTGGCGCGGCTTCCTGCGGGTGGCGCTGCCTCTGGCGCGTCCCGCCATCGCCGCCGGTGCAGCGCTGGCGCTGATGGAGACGCTGAACGACTTCGGCACCGTCCACTACTTCGCCGTCGACACCTTCACCACCGGCATCTACCGCACCTGGCTGGGCATGGGCCAGCCGGCGGTGGCGGCGCAGTTGGGGGCGCTGCTGATGGTGTTCATCCTCGGCCTGGTGGTGGTCGAGCGCGCCTCGCGCGGGTCGCGCAAGTATCACCATACCACCGGCCGCTATCGCCAGCTTCCCCGCTACCGCCTGCGCAGAGGCGGCCGGTTGGCGGCGCAGGTGTTCTGTTTCCTTCCGGTTCTGCTGGGCTTCCTGTTGCCGGCCGGCATGCTGGCCGCCTGGGCGGTGGAGACCGGGGCCGAAGCGGTGTTCGCCGCCGATTTCCTGTCCATCCTGGGCAACAGCTTCCTGCTGGCATCGGTGGCGGCGGTGCTGGCGGTGGCGGTGGCGCTGGTGCTGGCCTATGCCCAGCGCCTGCATCCCACCCGGCCGGCGCGGGCGGCGGTGCGGCTCGCCAGCCTGGGCTACGCGGTGCCCGGCTCGGTGATCGCCGTGGGAACCATGCTGCCGTTGGCCCAGCTGGGCCAAGCCATGGGGGTGATGCTGATCGGCAGCGTCGCCGCGCTGGTCTACGCCTATCTGGTCCGTTTCCTGGCAGTTTCCTTCGGCTCGGTGGAATCCAGCCTGGGCAAGGTCACCGCCTCGATGGAGGCGGCGTCGCGCACGCTGGGGCAGGGGGCCTGGGGCACGCTGCGCCGGGTCCACGCGCCGATCATCCGCGGCAGCCTGTTGTCGGCGGGCCTGCTGGTGTTCGTGGACGTGATGAAGGAACTGCCGGCCACCCTGATCATGCGGCCATTCAATTTCGACACGCTGGCGGTGCGGACCTTCTCGTTGGCCGGCGACGAACGCCTGGCCGAGGCGGCGGCGCCGGCACTCGCCATCGTGCTGGTGGGCCTGGTGCCCGTGATCCTGCTGAGCCGCGCCATCGCGCGCTCGCGCCCGGGGAGTGAGGAATGAAGGACGTAGCGCGAGAGGGCACGACCTGTCCGGCCGGCCTGTGGCTGGAGGGGATTTCCCATGCCTATGGCGGCAAGCCGGTGGTCCGCGGGGTCGACCTGGCGGTGGCGCCGGGAGAGCTGGTGTGCCTGCTGGGCCCGTCGGGCTGCGGCAAGACCACCACTTTGCGCATCGCCGCCGGCCTGGAGCGCCCGGCCGAGGGGCGGGTGATGCTGAACTGCCAGCTGGTGTCGGGGCCGGGGACCCATGTCCCGCCCGAAGGCCGCCACGTGGGTTTCCTGTTCCAGGACTATGCCCTGTTCCCCCATCTCGATGTGGCCGCCAACGTTGCCTTCGGCATCGAGGGCCTGCCCAAGCCGGCGCGGCGGCAGCGGGTGATGGAGATGCTGGCCCAGGTCGGCATGGAGGCCTATGCCGAGGCTTGGCCGCACCAACTGTCGGGCGGCCAGCAACAGCGGGTGGCGCTGGCCCGGGCGCTGGCGCCCAAGCCACGCCTGATGCTGCTGGACGAGCCGTTCTCGGGGCTGGACAAGCGCCTGCGCGACCAGGTGCGCGACGAGACGCTGCACGTGTTGAAATCCTCGGGCGTGTCGACCCTGATGGTCACCCACGACCCCGAGGAGGCCATGTTCATGGCCGACCGCATCGCCATCATGCGCGATGGCCGTATCGTCCAGCAGGGGCGCCCGGACGAGCTCTACTGCGCTCCCGCCGACCCGTTCGTGGCCTCGTTCTTCGGCGAGGTGAACGTGCTGGAGGGCCGGGTGGAGGGCGGCGCGGTGGCGACTCCGTTCGGGCCGCGCCCGGTGCCCGGCCTGGCCGAGGGAGCTCGCTGCCAGGTGGTGGTGCGGCCCGAGGCGCTGCATCTGTCGCCTGCCCCCGACGGGGTCGCCGAGGTCATCGCCGCCCGCATGCTGGGGCGCTCCAGCCTGGTCCATCTGCGGGTCCAGGGGCTGCATTTGCATGCCCGCATGCCCGGCCGCTTCCTGCCCGCCGAGGGCCAGCGGCTGGCGGTCGCCCTCGACCCCTCCCAGGTCCACGTGTTCCCGGCGGCGGATACGAATTAGGGCTTTCGCACAGCGGCGGTTGCGGCGGCCCTGGTCTTCTGCGATGATCCGCGCCCGACATTGAATAACGAATTCCGCAGGGAGACCGCCTCATGGGTACCTTCAGCATCTGGCACTGGTTGATCGTGCTGGTCATCGTGCTGCTGCTGTTCGGCGCGGGCAAGATTCCGAAGCTGATGGGCGACATGGCCAAGGGCGTGAAGGCCTTCAAGAAGGGCCTTCAGGACGAGGAGGAGCAGCAGCCCCAGGGCGGCGCCCAGCAGGCCTCGCAGATCGACTCGCAGCCGGCCGCCAAGCCGGCCGCCGAGAAGGACCCCGCCAAGCACTGATCGCCCGGCCCGGGCGGCAGCCGCCCGGGGGAGATTGACCGCGCATGTTCGACATCGGCTGGGACGAAATGGCTCTGGTGGCCGTGATCGCGTTGATCGTGATCGGCCCCAAGGACCTGCCCCATGTGCTGCGTACCGCAGGCCAGTGGGTGCGCAAGGCGCGCTCGCTGGCGGGCGAATTCCAGCGCGGCGTCGATGAGATGGTCCGCGAGGCGGAACTGCACGACCTCAAGAGCCAGGTCGAGAAGGCGGCGGACACCAATTCGCTCAAGCGCCAGATCGAGGCGACCATCGACCCCACCGGCGACATCGCCCGCGGGCTCGAGGCCCCCCGACTGGAGGCGCCGAAGGAGACCGATAGCGCCGACATGGGGTCGTGGAACGAACCCCAAGCCGCCCAGCCCCAACCCGCCGCCGACCAGCCGAAACCCCAGGACGACACTTCCAGGCCGCCCCAGCCGTGAGCCAGCGCACCGACCTCGAAGACAAGAGCATGCCGTTGCTCGACCACCTCGTCGAGCTGCGCACCCGCCTGCTGTGGTCGGTGCTGGCCTTCATCCTGGCCTTCGCCGCCTGCTTCTACTTCGCCGCCGACATCTACG
>JBFMHS010000164.1:0-6806 GCA_040751765.1 Pseudomonadota bacterium
CTTCACCCAGTTGTCGCCGGAAGGCCGCGCCACCGTGGCGCGCGCGCTGGCCCGCCACCGCTTCGCCAAGGGCGCCGGCGTGGTGGAGAAGGGCCAGCCGGTGTCGGGGGCGTATTTCGTCCTCGACGGCCGTCTGCGGGTTTACACCCTGACGCCGTCGGGGAAGGAGGCGACGCTGTACCTGCTGCGCCCCGGCGAAACCTGCGTGCTGGCACTCAACAGCCTGTTCAACGACATGCTCTATCCCGCCTGGGTCGAGGCCGAGGAGGACACCACCGTCGGCGTGCTGCCCGGCCCCGCCTACCGGGCGCTGTTCGAGCGCGAGCGCCCGATCCAGGACCTGACCGTCCACACCCTGTCCACGGTGGTGTTGCGGCTGATGGCGGAGTTGGAGGAAGTGCATTCCCACCGGCTCGATCAGCGGCTGGCCAGCTTCCTGCTCAACAGCTGCGCCGCCGACGGCGTGGTCCGCCGCACCCAGCAGCAGATCGCCGCGCATATCGGCACCACCCGCGAGGTGGTCGCCCGGCTGATGGCCGATTTCGCCGCCAGGGGCTGGGTCGAGACCGGACGCGGCCAGGTGCGGGTGGCCCGCCCTGCCCCCCTGGCCGAAATCGTGCGCCGGGGCGGGGGCTAGCTAGGCCCGCGCTTCCGCCTCCTCCAGGGCGACAAGGGCGTCCAGCGCCGCCGGATAGCCGGCATAGATGGCCACCTGAAGCAACGCCTCGACGATCTCGGCCCGGTCGATGCCGTTGGCCAACGCGATGTCAAGGTTGATGCCCAGCGCGCTCCGGCGCCCGAGCGCGGACAGGATGCAGATGCTGCACAGCGCCCGCGTCCGCGTGTCCAGGGTGTCGCGTCCCCAGGTGCGCCCGAACACCACCGACAGCGCCTCGGCCTCGAAGGCGGGGCTGAGGCCGGCGAAGCGGTCCCGGACCGCAGCCGCCCTATCGTCCCCCAGCAACCGGGCCAGCACGGCCACGCCTTTCGCGCGGTCGTCCATCATTTATCCTCCTGCTTGCGGCAGCAACGCAGCACGTTGTCGGTCTCGCGGTAGAATTCGCAGTGGTCGACCAGCGCCTGGCGCAGCCGCTTGCGCGCCCGGTGCAGCCTGACCCGCGCGGTGCCGTCGGAGCATCCGCAGTCCTTCGCCACCGCCGCCATGCCGGCGTCCTCGACGTCGTGCAGCAGCAGGATGCGCCGATCGCCGGGGGCCAGGGTATCCAGTTGGTCGCGCACGCACTGGCTCATCTGGCGGGCCGCCAGCAGACCTTCGCCGCCGGGTGCGGGGTCGATGGCATCCTCGACCGTCACCGACGCCTCGGCCGGCCGGCGCCGGCGGAAGTGATCCGCCGCCACCCGCCGCGCAATGGCCATGGCCCAGGTCTTCATGCTGGAGCGGCCGTCGAATCCCGGCAGGCCGCGCTGGATGCGCAGCAGCGCCTCCTGGGTCAGGTCGTCGGCGGCATCGCCGGCCCGCAGTCTGAAATATCTCAGCAGGAGCGGGGAGAGGTCACGCGCGACCTGCTCGAACCGCAATTCCTCGTCCCCAGGCATTTCCCGCGCCCTCCGGTGGTGGATGTCGTCCCTTGGACGGCATGGGCGGCGAGAATGTTACACCTTCACGGCGATATTTCTCACTTATTCCCCGCTCCAACCGCAGGCGGCCAGCAGCGCGCGCATGTGCTCGGGGACCGGGGCGGTGACCGCCACCGGCGGCTTGTTCCTGTACAAGGGCACCGACACCGCGCGGGCGTGCAGGTGCAGGGCGGGCGACACCAGATCGGCGGTGCCTCGGCCATAGGTGGAATCGCCGACGATGGGGCAGCCGATCGAGGCGAGATGAACGCGGATCTGGTGGGTGCGGCCGGTACGCGGCCGGGCCTCCACCCAAGCCAGGCGGTCGGTCCGCCCCAGCACCCGCCAGTCGGTGACCGAGGGTTGGCCCTTGGGGTCCACCACCATGCGCCAGCCGTGCTTGCGCTCCAGTTTCTTGAGCGGCGCGTCGATGGTGCCGGCCTCGCCCGGCGGCGAGCCGACCACCACCGCCCAGTAGGTCTTCTCCACCGAACCGGCGGTGGCGAACAACTCGCCCAGTCGGGCCAGCGCCTTGCGGTGGCGGCCCAGCACCAGGCAGCCCGAGGTGTCGCGGTCCAGCCGGTGCGCCAGCTCCGGCGCGCGCGGCAGACCGAAGCGCAGCCCGTCGAGGAATTTCATCAGATGGTCGCCGCCCCGAGGGCCGGCATGGACCGGCAGCCCGGCGGGCTTGTCGATCACCAGCATCAGGGCGTCCCGGTACAGCAGCCGGGCGGCCAGTTCCTCGGGGCTCATTGCGGCCAGGGCGTGGGCATGCAGGCCTGGCCCTTCTGGCGGATCACCCCGCACAGCTTCTCGGCGGCGGCCGGCTCCAGCGGGCCGGCGATCAGGCGGTAGGTCACGCCCAACTCGCCCAGATCGGCCTTCTGGACCGTGTAGCCCAGCCCGGCAAGGTCCTGCTTGAACTGGTTGCTCAGCGCCTCCCACGCCTTCTCGCCATAGGAGGCCGTGGCCATGGACAGCAGATGGATGCCGGTCTTGCCGGTGAAGTCGGCCCCGATCTTGGGCGGCTCGAAGGCCAGCGGCGATGGGATGACCTCGAGCTTGCCGGTCACGCCACCCTGCAGCCGGCGGGTCGAGGCGCCGCTTCCGGTCCCGCCCGTCGTCCCCTTTGCCGCCACCTTGCGCCGGGGCGGTTCGGGCGTCTCCGGCTCGGGGGGCAGCAGCACCTCGGGCAGGGTCGCCATCAGGGTCTCGACCGCCGCCGCTTCGCGGGCGCGCTGGTCGGCACTGATCAGGCCGGCATCCTCCAGCCGGCCCAGCCGCTCCAGCACCGTGCGGGCCGACGCCTTGTCATGCGGGGCCAGCACCACCCGCTCGGCGGGGCGGGCCTCCAGGATCTGGTCGAGCAGGAAGGCACGCTCGGCAGCGTCGCGCGGCAACGCGCGGATGCGTTCGACGATGGTCTGGATCGGCGGGATCGGCAACCGCGCCGCGGCGGGCGGCTTGGCTGCGGCGGTCAGCGGCAGCAGGGCGCCCAGGTTGGCGTCCCGGCGCTCCACCGCCTCGGGGATCGGCACCAGTCCGTCCTCGGTCAGGGCGCGCAGGGCCAAGAACCGCAGCGCCATGGGATCTCCGGCCAGTCGCGCGGCGGCCTCGTCCCTCGCCAGCCGGGCCGGAGGAAACGGCAGCGCCAGCTCGGGCGGCGGCAGCAGCGGCGGCAGCGGCACGTCGATGACGACAGGCGGCGGCCCGGCCGGCGGCGGCGGCTTGGGCAGGCCGGGATAGTCGCCGCTGACGTGTGTGATCTCATTCTGGATTTCGGCGCAACCCGCCAGCAGCGGGAGAAGGATCGCCGCCAGGGCGAGGCGGGGTCGACAGGACATCGAGAACTCGCGCCATCCGTTGTGGTCGGCTCCATTTTCGCCGCAATGCCGCGAAGCGCAAGCGTCATCAACACCTTGATTAGCGATTGGTTCCACACCCGGACTAGGTTAATTCTATATTTCGCTGGAGAAGGAGGGGGCTGGTGACGCTGGCGCGGGGGGTGATCGTCTTGGCGGTAGCCTGGGCCGCGGTGTGGGGCACCGCGCGCGCGGAGGAGCGCCCGATCGTCATCGGCGTCCTGGCCCACCGGGGCGCCGAGGTGGCGCTGCGGCAATGGCAGCCCCATGCCGACTACCTGGAGCGCAAGCTTCCGGGCCACCGCTTCCGGATCCTGCCGATGATCTATGGCGACTTGACCCAGGCCGCGCGCGATCATCGGGTCGACTTCGTCATCACCAATTCCGGCCACTACACCGAGATGGAGCTGACCGGCGACGTGACCCGCATCGCCACCCGGGTCGTCGCCGGGCCGGACGGGCCGCTGGACCGTTTCGGCGGCGTGGTGATCGCACTCGCCGGGCGCGACGACATCGCCTCTTATGCCGACATCGCCGGCAAGACCCTGCTGGTACCCGACCGTTCCAGCCTGGGCGGTTGGCAGATGCACCTGTACGAGGCCAAGGCGCTGGGACTCGACCTGGAGACCTTGCCACGCTCCATCATCCAGACCGAGAACCACGAGGATGTCGTGCTCGGGGTGCTGGCGGGGAAGGGCGAGGTGGGGTTCGTGCGCGCCGACCTCATCGAACAGATGGCCGCGCGCGGCCAGATCCAGCCCGAGCGCCTGAAGGTCGTGGCGCCCCGGACCGAGGAAGGCTACCCCTATCGGCTGAGCACGCGGCTCTATCCCGAGTGGCCCTTCGCCCGCGTCCAGGGAACCTCGGAGGAGTTGGCCCGCGACGTGCTGATCGCGCTCCTGCGCATGGAACCCGGTTCCGAGGCGGCCCGGGCCGCCCGGCTGCAGGGCTGGGTGGTGCCGCTGAGCTACAAGCCGGTGGACGACCTGTTCCGTACCTTGCGCCTGGGCCCCTACGCCACGCTGGACTTCGCGCTGCGCGACGTGGTCGGCCGCTATGCGGGATGGCTTGGCGGCGGAGCGCTTGCCGCCATCGTCCTGCTGGCCCTGGCGGCACTGCACGAGGCGGCGTCCCGGCGCCGGCTGCAATCCGAGGTCGACCGCCGGGCCAAGGCCGAGAAGCGGCTCAGGCTTCTCACCGCCGCCGTCGAGCACGGGCCGTCATCGGTGGTGATCGCCGATCCTGATTTCAACATCGTCTACGCCAACGACACCTTTTGCCGCCTCACCGGCTGGACGCCCGCCGAACTGGAGGGCCGCCCGGTCGGCATCCTGCATTCCGACGCCGAGCCCGAGGCGGTCGAACGCGACATCCGCGAAACCCTGGCGGCCGGCCGCACCTGGGTCGGCGACCTGTGCAGCGCCCGCAAGGACGGATCGGTGTTGTGGGAGACCGCGGTCATCGCCCCGGTCACCGACGAAGCGGGACGGATCGTCAACCATATCGCCATCAAGCAGGACATCACGCTGCAGCGCCGCTACGAGGACGCGCTGAACCGCGCCGCCAACTACGATGCCGACACCGGGCTGCCCAACCGCGCCCTGGCGCGCGACCGCATCGACCGCCACTGCGGCGAGGGTGGCGGTGTCGCGGTGCTGCACGTGGCCGTCGACAACCTGACCCGGGTCAACGATTCGCTGGGCAAGGCGGCCGGCGACCGCGTCATCGCCGAGATGGCGCACCGCTTGCGCTCACTGTGCGAGCCGACCGACACCATCGCCCGCATCGGCGGCGACGAGTTCCTGATCGTCCGCCCCTCACCCAGGGGGACGACGGAGATCGACACCCTGGCGAATGCCGTGCTGGCATCGGCATACAAGCCGGTGGCGGTGGATCTGGTCGAGGTGCGGGTCACGGTCCGCGTCGGCGTCGCCCAGGGTCCCGCCGACGGAGGCTCGGCCATCGAGCTGGAAAAGGCGGCCTACAGCGCCGCCACCCGCGCCCGCGAGGCCGGCGGCAACACCATCCGTCACTTCCAGCAGTCCATGGACGCCGAGGCGCGCTGGCGGATGGAGGCCGAATACGGCTTGCGGCTGGCGCTGTCCAGCCATGGGCTGGAGCTGCATCTTCAGCCCTATGTGGACGCCCGCACCGGCCTTTTCGCCGGGGCCGAGGGGCTGCTGCGCTGGCGGCGGCCGGGCGAGGGCTTCGTTCCGCCGGCGCGCTTCATTCCGGTGGCCGAGGCCAGCGGCCTGATCCGCGAGATCGACCGCTGGGTGATCGAGGCGGCGGCCAAGGCGGCGGTGGAGCTGCGCGCCGAACTGGGCCAAGCCTTCCCGGTGGCGGTCAACATCAGCCCGGTGGACCTGCACGACACCGCCATCGTCGACTATGCCGCCGAGGTGCTGGCCCGCCACGGCCTGCCGCCCGACGCGCTGGAGATCGAGGTCACCGAGGGGGTGTTCCTGGCCGACGAGGAAAGCGCCGGCGCGGCCTTGCGCGCCTTCCACGCCCTTGGCATCCCCATCGCCATCGACGACTTCGGCACCGGCTATTCGTCGCTCGGCTATCTGCGCCGCTACCCGGTCAGCAAGCTCAAGATCGACCGCAGCTTCGTCACCGGCGTCGACGGCGACTCCAAGCTGCGCGGGCTGGCCAGTGCCATCGCCGCCATGGCCGGCCATCTCGGGCTCACGGTCACCGCCGAGGGCGTCGAACGGGCCGAGGAATGGGACGTTTTGCGGCAGGCGGGGTGCGAGTACATCCAGGGCTTCCTGTTCGCCCGCCCCATGCCGCTGGGCGACCTCAAGCGGCTGGTCAAGGCGCCCGAACTGGCCGGCTGATCCGGCGATTGCCACCGTGTCCTCTTTTGTCTACCCTGCCGCCGCGGGATACATTGGCGCGGAAGGGGATCCGCGCCGCGAACAGGGGATGACGGCCGATGAACGCCGTGACGGGGACGGGCGACGACACTGCATCCGAAGCCACCAGGGCCGTTGGCCGCAGGTCCTTCGCCGCCCATGTCTTCGCCCCCATCAAGATAACCTGGGACCAGTTCATCGACCTGCTGGTCCCGTTCCGCCATTCGCCCCATATCCGCCGCCACGCCGCCACGGTGACCATTTCGCGGGTGCAGCTGGTCTGCGCCCTGTTCGCCCTGCTGGTGCCGGCCTTTTCGATCATCGACTGGTTCGTCTTCCCGTGGCCGCAATGGGCCATGATGACCGGCATGCGTCTGGCCTCGGCGCTGGTCTTCCTGCTGCTGGCCTGGCCGTGGGACCTGTCGAAGTCGCGCCTCCAAGCGGATTTGATGCTGCTGGCCATGCTGCTGGTGCCGCCGGTGTTCTACTTGATGTCCATCGAGAT
>JBFMHS010000165.1:0-30624 GCA_040751765.1 Pseudomonadota bacterium
TCCTCCTGGTATTTCGCCCGCTTCTGCTCGCCCCAGCGCGACGACGTGCCCTTCGACCGCGCCGCCGCAGACCATTGGCTGGCGGTCGACCAGTATATCGGCGGCATCGAGCACGCGGTGCTGCACCTGCTGTATTCGCGCTTTTTCACCCGCGCCATGCGCCAGTGCGGCTATCTCGGGGTATCCGAGCCCTTCGCCGGGCTGCTGACCCAGGGCATGGTGTGCCACGAGACCTTCAAGGACCAAAAGGGCCAATGGCTGTACCCCGACGAGGTGGTGAAAGCCGCCGACGGCGGGCTGGTCCACGCCACCACCGGCGAGCCGGTCCAGCCCGGCCGTTCGGAGAAGATGTCCAAGTCCAAGCGCAACGTGGTGGACCCGGCTCACATCATCGCCACCTACGGTGCCGATACCGCGCGGCTGTTCATGCTGTCGGACAGCCCGCCCGAGCGTGACCTGGAATGGACCGAGGCCGGCGTTGACGGCGCCTGGCGCTACGTGAACCGGCTGTGGCGGCTGGTGGTCACGTCGCTGGACGCCCTGCCGCCGGCCGGGGCGCCGGCGCCGGAGATGGGTGATGACGCGCTCAAGCTGCGGCGCGTGGTCCACAAGACCGTGGCGCTGGTGACCGAGGACCTGGAGAAGTTCCACTTCAACAAGGCCGTGGCCCGCTTGCGCGAAATGACCAACGCACTGGGGGACGCCCAGCCGTCGTCGCCCGACCTGGCCTGGGTGCTGCGTGAGGGCCTTGAGGCGGCGGCGCGCCTGGCCGGTCCGATGATGCCGCATCTGGCCGAGGAATTGTGGGTCGAACTGGGAAAGTCGGGCATGCTGGTCGACGCCCCCTGGCCGGAGGCCGAGCCTGCGCTGCTGGTCGAGGACTCGGTGACCGTGGCGGTCCAGGTCAACGGCAAGCTGCGCGCCACCGTCGAGCTGCCCAAGGACGTGGACGCGGCCCAGGCCGAGCAGATCGCGCTTGCCCAACCCCAGGTCATCGCGGCAATGTCGGGCAAGCCCGTGCGCAAGGTGATCGTCGTGCCGAACCGGATCGTCAATGTGGTGGTCTAGAGCCGTCCTGCTTCTCGCCGTCCTGGCGCTGGGGCCCGCGGGCTGCGGCTTCAAGCCGCTTTACGGCACCAGCCAGGGCGGCGTGTCGGCCGATGTCGCGGAGATTCTGGCTTCGGTCAGGGTTCGCGCCATCCAGGACCGCAAGGGCCAGCAACTGCGCAACGCCCTCGTCCAGCGTCTCAATCCCGGAGGTGAGCCCGCCCGCGCCCGCTATGACCTGATCGTCAAGACGACGACAAGTCTGGAGGGCCTGGGCCAGCAAAAGGACGATCGCGCCACCCTGGGCAGGATGCTGGTGGAGGCCACCTATGTCGTAGTCACTCCCGGGGGGGGGGAGGATGGGCCGGCGGTGGCCTCTGGCAGGACGCGGTCGGTGGTGAGCTTCAACTATCTGGGTGCCCGCTACGCCAGCGTGGTCATGGAGCGCGACGCCGAGGAACGCGCCCTTGACGAGGTCGCCGAGAACATCCGACGCCAGCTGGCGGTCCATTTCGAGAAGGGAAAAGCTTCCCAGTGAAGCTCAGCGGCACCAAGGCCGAAGCCTTCATCAAGGCGCCCGATCCCGCCATGCGCGCGATCCTGGTCTTCGGTCCCGACGGCGGGCTGGTGCGCGAGCGGGTGGGTCGGCTGATGCGCACCGCGGTTCCCGATCCCTCCGACCCTTTCCGTGTCGCCGAGCTGACGCCGCCCATCCTCAAAGACGATCCCGCCCGTCTCGCCGACGAGGCGGCGGCCATCGCGCTGACCGGCGGCCGTCGCGCCGTGGTGGTGCGTGACGCCGGTGACGGCATCACGGCGGTGGCAAGCTCCTTCCTGACTGATCCCAAGGGCGACGCCCTGGTGGTGCTGGAGGGCGGCGACCTTGGGCCGCGCTCTTCCTTGCGCAAGCTGTTCGAGGGGGCCGACAACGCCGCCTCCATCGCCTGCTACGGCGACGAGGGCGGCAGCCTGGCGGCGGTGATCCAGGAGGAACTCAAGGCCGCCGGCCTGGCGGCCGACCCCGACGCGATGGCCTATCTGATGGACCATCTCGGTGGCGACCGCCGCCTCACCCGCGCCGAGCTGGCCAAGCTGGTGACCTATATGGGCGGCCCCGGCCGGGTGCATCTGGCCGATGCCGTCGCCTGCGTCGGCGACACCGCCGCGCTGGGCATGGACGACCTCGCCCTGGCCACCGCCGACGGCGACCACGCTACCGCCCAGCGGGTTCTCGATCGGCTGCTGCGCGAGGGCAACCAGCCGGTTTCGGTCCTGCGCGGACTGGCCCGGCATTTCCAGCGCCTTCACCTGGCCGGCGGGCTGATGGCCGGCGGCAAGTCCGCCGACCAGGCCATGGCGGCGCTACGGCCGCCGGTGATCTTCAAGGCCGCCGACCGCTTCAAACGCCAACTGGCGCGCTGGCCGGTGGACCGGCTGGGCCGGGCGCTGGAGCTGTTGCTGGAGGCGGAGGCCGACTGCAAGACCACCGGCATGCCCGCCGCCGAGCTGTGCTCGCGGGCGGTGATGCAATTGGCCCGGGCGGCCGGAAGGGGACGGTAGCATGATCCGCTGCGTGGTCTGGGACTTCGACGGAACGCTGGTCCTGTCCAATGGCCTCAAGCGTGACGGCTTCCTGGTGCTCGCCGACGAGGTGGCCGGCGGGCGTGCGGCCATGGAGGACATCCTGGCCTCGCCTCCGGGCGACCGCACGGCGATCATGGCGGCCTTCGCCACCCGCTTCGGCGGCGATCCTGCCGAGTTGGTGCGCCGCTATTCGGCCTGGTGCGAGGAGCAGATCCTGGTCTGCCCCGAACGCGCCGGCGCCGGGCTTGTCCTGGCCCGGGCGCGGGCGGAGGGGCTGCGCCAGCACATCAACTCCGCCACGCCCACCGGGCCGCTGCGGACGGTGGTTCGGCGCCGCTACGGCGACGGGGTCTTCGACGGCGTCCGGGGCGGGCACGGCGCCAAGGTCCCCAACCTGTTGGAGATCATGGCCGAGGAGGGCCTCGATCCCGCCCAGGTCGCCATGATCGGCGACGGCGAGGACGACCGCGCCGCCGCGCGCGAGGTCGGCTGCCGTTTCTTCGGCGTGGCCGACGGCACCCTGTCACGGCTGCCCGATTGCGGGCCGCTGGTCAGCGACCTTTCGGAGTTGTGGCCGCTGCCGGGCTGACCGTTTTCCTGCTCGACGGTTGTCATTCCCGCGCCTTTGCGCCCATATCGAAGGGACGGAACGGGAGGAGGCGGAAGATGGCCCTTCACATGGACGTGCTGCGGCACGGGCTGGCCGACGACGTCGCCACACTGGCCCGCGCACATCTGGATCCGGAGCGGGCCGGCATGGTCGACCGCCTGGTGCGGCCCTTCCTCGGCGGCATTCCCGTCGCCGACCTGGATGGGGCCGATCCGCACGCGTTCTACGGCGCGGTGGTCGGGCTGCTGGCCTTCATGCGGGCGCGGCGCCCCGGCGAGGCGACCATCCGCGTCTTCCAGCCCGATCTCGAGGAGCACGGCTGGACCTCGCCCCACACCGTCATCGAGATCGTCAACGACGACATGCCATTCCTGGTCGACTCGGTCGCCATGGCGCTGGCCGCGCGGTCGACGGCCATCCACCGGCTGGTCCATCCGGTCCTGACGGTGCGGCGCGACGCCGCCGGGATCCTCCTCGACGTGGCGGCGCCCGACCAGTCCCCTCCCGACGGCCATCCGGAATCGGTCATGTTCATCGAGGTCGACCGCCAGGACCCCGGCGCCATGGCCGGCCTCGCCGATACCCTGGCGCGGGTCCTTGCCGAGGTCCGCGCCGCCGTCGCCGACTGGCGCGCCATGCGCGACCGGCTTAAGGAAGTGGCCGGAGAGGTGGCCGATCTGGCACGTGACGAGGCGACCGACGTGACCGCCTTCCTCTCCTGGCTCCATGACGATCACTTCACCTTCCTGGGCTACCGCTCGTTCACGTTCCTCGGCGACGGGCAGGCGCCGACGGTCGAGTTCGATCCGGCCGCCAGCCTGGGTATCCTCGCCGATGCCGACGCCCGCGTCTTCGACGACGCCTTGCCCCTGGCGGCCATGCCCGCCGAGGTGCTGACCTTCCTGCGCCGCCCCGATCTGCTGCTGGTCACCAAGTCGGCCCGCCACGCCACCGTCCACCGGCCGGTGCACATGGACGTGATCGGCATCAAGCGCCTGTCGCCGGCGGGAGCGGTGGTGGGGATGCATGCCTTCCTGGGGCTGTTCACCTCGGCCGCCTATACCCGCAATCCCGCCGGCATCCCGCTGCTGCAGGGCAAGGTGGCCCGGGTGCGCAAGCGGGCCGGCTTTCCGCCTTTCGGCCACGACGACAAGGCCCTGGTCCACACCCTGGAGACCTTTCCGCGCGACGAGCTGTTCCAGATGTCCGAGGACGACCTGCTCAGGGTGTCTCTGGGCATCCTGCGGCTGCAGGAACGGCCCCGCCCGGCCCTGTTCGCCCGCAAGGACGAGTTCGGCCGCTTCGTGTCCTGCCTGGTCTTCCTGCCCCGCGACCGCTACGACACGCCGCTGCGCCTGACCATCAGCCGCATCCTCGAACAGGCCTGGAACGGCAGCCTGGACGCCTATTACACCCAGGTCACCGACGCGCCGCTGGCGCGGCTGCACCTGATCATCCGCACCCAGCCCGGGGCGGTGCCGGCAGTGGACGAGCGCGACATCGAGGCTCGCATCGCCGAGGCGTCGCGGTCCTGGGCCGACCATCTGTCCGACGTGCTGGTCGCGGCCCACGGCGAGGCGCACGGCCTGGCCCTGGCGCGGCGCTACCGGGATGCCTTCCCGGTCGCCTACCGCGAGCGCCATCCGGTGGCGGTGGCGGTCTCAGACGTGGAAAGGGTGGAGGCGGTGCGCGCCGGACAGGCCATCGCCATCGCGCTGTACCGTCCGGTGGAAGCCGCGGCGCACGAGGCCAGGCTCAAGCTGGTCCACAAGGGCCAACCGGTGGCTTTGTCCGACGTGTTGCCGGTGCTGGAGGCCATGGGCCTGCGGGTGATCGCCGAGGTCCCGCACGAGGTGCGTCCCGCCGACGACGCCCAGGCGGTGTGGATCCACGACTTCCAGATGGAGAGCGCGGCAGGGTCGGCCATCGACCTGGGCGGGCGCGGTGCCGCCTTCGAGGAGGCGCTGACCCGGGTGTGGGACGGCGACGCCGAAAGCGACGGCTTCAACCGGCTGGTGCTGGCGGCCGGCCTGGACTGGCGACAGGTCACGGTGCTGCGGGCCTATGGCAAGTATCTGCGCCAGGCGGGAATCACTTTCAGCCAGGCCTATGTCGAGCGGGTGCTGGCCGACAACCCCGAGGCCGCCGGAGCGCTGGTCGGCCTGTTCGAGGCCCGCTTCGATCCCGATGCCGACACTTCCGCCGCCGAGCGGGCCGGCGCGCGGGCCGCCGCCGCCCTCGACAAGGTGGTCCGGGCCGACGACGACCGGATCCTCCGGCGCTACCAGAACCTCATCCAGTCGACGCTGCGCACCAACCGCTACCAGCCCGGCCCCGACGGCCAGCCCAAGCCCTATCTGTCGCTCAAGCTGGATTCCCAGGCCGTGGAGGATCTGCCGCTGCCGCGTCCGTGGGTCGAGGTCTTCGTCTACAGCCCCCGCGTCGAGGCGGTGCATCTGCGCGGCGGCAAGGTGGCGCGCGGCGGCATCCGCTGGTCGGACCGCGCCGAGGACTTCCGCACCGAGATCCTGGGTCTGATGAAGGCCCAAATGGTCAAGAACGCCGTCATCGTGCCGGTGGGCGCCAAGGGCGGCTTCGTGGTCAAGCGGCCGCCGGCCGAGGGCGGCCGCGAAGCCCTGCTGGCCGAGGGCATCGAGTGCTACCGCACCATGATGCGCGGGTTGCTGGACATCACCGACAACCGTGTCGGCGACGCGGTGGTGCCGCCGCCCCGGGTGGTCCGCCACGACGACGACGATCCCTATCTGGTGGTCGCCGCCGACAAGGGCACCGCCAGCTTTTCCGACATCGCCAACGCGGTGTCGGCGGAATACGGCTTCTGGCTGGGCGACGCCTTCGCCAGCGGCGGCAGCCGCGGTTACGACCACAAGCGGATGGGCATCACCGCCCGCGGCGCCTGGGAGGCGGTCAGGCGGCACTTCCGCGAGCTGGGCAAGGACATCCAGGCCCACGACTTCACCGTGGTCGGCGTCGGCGACATGTCCGGCGACGTGTTCGGCAACGCCATGCTGCTGTCGCCGCATATCCGCCTGGTGGGGGCGTTCAACCACAGCCACGTCTTCGTCGATCCCGACCCCGACCCGGCCCGCTCCTTCGCCGAGCGCAAGCGGTTGTTCGACCTGGGGCGGGCATGGCCCGACTATGACGTGGCGGCGCTGTCGCCCGGCGGCGGCGTCTTCAGCCGCTCGGCCAAGTCCATTCCCATCAGCCCCCAGATGGCCCACCGCTTCGGCATCGCCAAGCCGGCGCTGGCGCCCACCGAGCTGATCCGCTGCCTGCTCAAGGCGCGGGTGGACCTGCTGTTCTTCGGCGGCATCGGCACCTACGTCAAGTGTTCGGACGAAAGCAACGCCGAGGTCGGCGACCGCGCGAACGACGCCGTGCGCATCGACGGCGGCCAGGTCAAGGCCCGCGTGGTCGGCGAGGGCGCCAACCTGGCCATGACCCAGCTGGGCCGCATCGAATACGCCGCCCATGGCGGCCGCCTCAACACCGACGCCATCGACAATTCCGCCGGCGTCGACACCTCGGACCACGAGGTCAACATCAAGATCCTGCTGGACGGCGAGGTGGCGGCCGGTGACCTCACCGGCAAGCAGCGCGACGACCTGCTGACGGCGATGACCGACGAGGTGGCCACCCTGGTGCTGCGAGACAACTACCTGCAGACCGGGGCGCTGAGCCTGATGGAGGCCCAGGGGCCCGAGCAACTGGACGCCCAGACCCGCTTCATGCGCCTGCTGGAGAAGGCCGGCCGGCTGGACCGGGCCATCGAGTTCCTGCCCGACGACGAGGCGCTGACCGAACGGGCCGGCAAGCACAAGGGCCTGCTGCGGCCGGAACTGGCGGTGCTGCTGGCTTATGCCAAGATCTGGCTGTCCGACGCGGTGATGGAGTCCGGCCTGCCCGACGACCCGTTCCTGGCCGGCGACCTCGCCCGGTATTTCCCGTCGCCGCTGCGCGAGCGGTTCAGCGAGCGCATCCTGTGCCACCGGCTGCGCCGCGAGATCGTGGTCACCACGGTGACCAACAGCATGATCAACCGCGTCGGGGTGGCCTTCGTGGCCGAGCTGACCGACAAGACCGGGCACGGTCCGGCCGACGTGGCGCGGGCCTATATCGTCGCCCGCGACGCCTTCGCGCTGCGCGAGGTGTGGGCCAGCATCGAGGCCCTGGACGGCCTGGTGCCGGCGGCCGTGCAGACCGCCATGCAGACCGAGGCCAACCGGCTGCTGGAACGGGCCACCGGCTGGGTGCTGCGCTGCGTCACGCAGCCCTTCGACATCGGCGCCACCATTGCCGAGCTGGCGCCGGGCATCCGCGCCCTGGAGGCGGCGCTGCCCGTCATTCTGCCGGCCGACCTGCGCGAGGCGGTGGCCGCGCGTGCCGCCGACTACACCAAGGCCGGCGTCCCCGAGGACACCGCCGGCAGGGTGGCCAACCTGATCGTGCTGGCCTCGGCCACCGACATCGTTCGCATCGCCACCCGTCACGGCGCCACCGTCGAGGAGGCGGCCCGGCTCTATTTCGCCGTCGGCACCCGCTTCGGGCTGGGGCCGTTGCGGGCGGCCGCCCAGAAGCTGGCGGCGCGAGGCCACTGGCAGAAGCTGGCGGCCGAGGCGGCCATCGACGATCTCTACGCTCACCAGCGCGACATCACCACCGCCGTGGCGGCCGACGCCCCCGGGCTGGCCCCGCCCGAGGCACTGGATGCCTGGATCGCCGGCCGCCCCGCCGCCGTGGAGCGGACCGACGCGCTGGTCGCCGAGCTGAGGGCGGCCCATGCCATCGAGCTGGCCATGCTGTCGGTGGTCAACCGCCAATTCAGGGCGCTGGCGGAATCGTCATCGGCGACGTGAGCGGCGCGGTTGCCAGCCGCCGGAGCCTTGGCATAGCATGCCGGCACTTCCCGATCCGAGGACCCTCATGACCCCCGTGGCCCTTCTCGACCAGCAGTTCGCCCAGCACCAGGACATCCTCGCCGGCACCCTGGCGGCGGTGCGCGAGCCCTTCGGCCGGCTGGTCGCGCTGTGCGGCCGTTCGCTCGCCCAAGGCGGCCGGGTGCTGTTCTTCGGCAACGGCGGCAGCGCCGCCGACGCCCAGCACTTGGCAGCCGAACTGGTGGTGCGCTACCGGCGCGAGCGGGCTGCGATGGCCGGAATCGCCCTGACCACGGACAGCTCGGTGCTGACGGCCTGCGCCAACGACTATTCGTTCGACCACGTCTTCGCCCGGCAGATCGAGGCGCTTGCCCGGCCCGGCGACGTGGCCATCGGCATCTCGACCTCCGGCAAGAGCCCCAACGTGCTGCGCGCCCTCGAGGCGGCGCGGGCCATGGACGTGGCGGCGGTGGGCTTCACCGGCGGCGACGGCGGCGCCATGGCGGGCCTGTGCGACCCGCTGATCGTGGTCCCCTCCACGGTGACGGCGCGGATCCAGGAAATGCACATCCTGATCGGCCATGCGCTGTGCGACGCGCTGGAGCAGGGGGCGGGCTAATAAGCGCCGCCGTCCCCGGGTAAGAGGCCTCAGTTGCCGTATCAACACGAAAGATCGATATCCCTCCGCCTTGTCGGCATTGGCCTGGCTGTCACCGGGCTGGTGGTCAACCCCGTCTCCGTGGCCTGGTTCTTCGGGCGGCCCGGCCTGTCGCCGCGCATGTTCGTTATCGTTTTGGTAGCGGAATTGTTTGCGATCCTGCTGGGGCTGGGGATGGCCGGGGGCAGGAGGTTGCGGGTGCTGAGCTTTCAGGGACTTGCGCTCGCATTCCCTTTGGGGCTGGTGGCGGCCGCCGAAGTGGCGCTTCTGGTCTGGCCCGGCGTCTACGCAATCGAGGACATGCGTCATTTCTCGTCCTGGAGGATCTGGCCCCCCGAGATGGGGCGGGACGACAGATTGGTACAGGCCGGGTCGCATCGCTTGTACCGCCCCGTGGACACCGGCGTGGTGCGAATCAACGCGGATGGGCTGCGGAGTCCGGAACCGGCTGCCAAGGCTCCCGGCGAATGGCGGATTGCCGTGACCGGGGGGTCCACGGCCTGGGGCTGGAGGGTGGCAGACGACGAGACCCTGGCGGCCCATCTCCAGCGCGTGTTCCACGACCACGGCCTCATCCACGTGACAGTCTTCAATTTTGGGATCGAGAGTGCCGTGCTCGCCGAGGAAGTCGCTTTGCTGAAAGCGTTCCGCGAACGCTATGGCATCGATGAAGTGATCTTCTACACCGGCGGCAACGATGGCTGGGCCATGTTTTCGAAATGGACCGGCTATCGGCCGCAAAGCCATAAGGGCGTCATGAGTTTCTTGAGCCAGTTGTCCACCGTCCGCGCCGCCTTGGCTCTGGCCAGTCCCGCTGTCCGCCTGCCCGGCCGGCCGTCAGTTGCCGCGCACTCTCTGTTCAAGTCCCAGGTCGGTGGTGCCCTGGCTGAAGCCGCAGACTATTGCCGGGCCGGCGGGTTGGCCTGCGACGTGATGCTGCAGCCCTGGGTGCATCACAAGGCCCCTCTGCACCCCCGCGAGAGCGCGCTCCGCGACAACAGCAACCGCGCTTTCGGTCCCCTTGGCGAATTCCTCGATCACCATTACAGCCAATATTTCGTTGACGCAACGATACCGGTTCACGACCTTCGTCACTCCCTCGACGGCCTGGATGTCCCGGTTTTCGGCGACATGATCCATGTGAACGGGCAAGGGAATGCCCGCATTGCCGAGGAAATGTTCCGGTCACTCCGGTCCAGCAGGGCGGCGGCATGGGGGATGCGGTAGCGCGAAACCGCTTTCGCTTCGGCCGGGTTCGATGCTAAAGAGTGCGGCGTCAGGGGTAAGCTGCGCATGAGCACCAATTCCAGTCACGAGCCGACTGCGGCGGCCGAGGTCCAGATGGGCTCGGAACGCGCCTTCGGCATTGTTTTCGCAGTCGTGTTTGGCGGCCTCGCCCTGTTGCCGCTTCTGGATGGAGGTGGAGTGCGGTGGTGGTCGGCCGCCGTAGGCGGCGCCTTCCTGGCCGCCGCCCTGGCCAAGCCCGATGTCCTGCGGCCCCTGAACGTGGTTTGGTTCAAGTTCGGGATGCTGTTGCACCACGTGGTGACGCCCGTGGTCATGGGGCTGCTATTCTTTTGCACGGTGACGCCCGTGGGCCTGTTGATGCGGATGTCCGGCAAGGATCCCATGCGGCTTAAGAAGCCGCAGGCCCGCTCCTATTGGATCGATCGCACGTCTGGCGGCCCAGCGCCGGAGACCATGAGAAACCAATTCTAGGACGAAACGGATGGCCTTTCTCCTTGAACTGTTCGAATTCATGCGTGCCCGCAAGAAATTCTGGCTTCTTCCCATCCTGGTCATGATGGTGTTCTTCGGGGGCCTGATCGTCTTGAGCCAAGGCTCGGCGGTAGCGCCCTTCATCTACACACTGTTCTAGGGTACGCCGGGATGCGGGTGCTGGGCGTCTCTGCGCTCTATCACGATAGCGCCGCGGCACTGGTCGAGGACGGACGAATCGTCGCGGCTGCGCAGGAAGAGCGCTTCACCCGCCGCAAACACGATGCCCGTTTTCCCAAGCACGCCGTGGCCTACTGCCTGGGCGAGGCCGGGATCGGCCTGGCCGACGTCGACTTCGTCGTCTTCTACGACAAGCCGTTCCTCAAGTTCGAGCGTTTGCTGGAGACCTATCTGTCCTTCGCGCCGCGCGGCTTCCGGTCGTTCAAGACCGCCATCCCGGTGTGGCTGAAGGAAAAGCTGTTCCAGAAGGACCTGCTGCGCAGGGAATTCGCCAAGTTCAGCAATGATTTCGACTGGCAGAACAAGTTGCTGTTCGCGGAACACCACCTTTCCCACGCAGCCTCGGCGTTCTTCCCGTCGCCGTTCGAGGAGGCGGCGGTGCTGACCATGGACGGCGTCGGCGAGTGGACCACCACCTCGCTGGCCATGGGATCGGGCAACCGGCTGGAGATCCAGCGCGAAATACATTTCCCACATTCGCTTGGACTGCTGTACTCCGCCTTCACCTACTACACCGGCTTCAAGGTCAATTCCGGCGAATACAAGGTGATGGGGCTGGCGCCCTATGGGGAGCCGAAATACGCTCAACTGATCCTGGACAACGTCATCGACGTCAAGGAAGACGGCTCGTTCTGGCTGGACCAGTCGTATTTCGATTACTGCACTGGCCTGACCATGACCAACGACCGCTTCGCGGCCTTGTTCGGCCAGCCGGTGCGGCGCGCCGACAAGGATCCGCTGACGCAGTTCCACATGGACATCGCCGCCAGCGTCCAGGCGGTGACCGAGGAGGTCGTGCTGCGGCTGGCGCGGTCGATCCGCGCCGAGACGGGCGCCCGCAACCTGTGCCTGGCCGGCGGCGTGGCGCTGAACTGCGTCGCCAACGGCAAGATCGTCCGCGAAGGCATCTTCGACGACGTCTGGATCCAGCCGGCGGCCGGCGACGCCGGCGGCGCCCTGGGGGCCGCGCTGGCCGGCTACCATATCCACAAGGGCCAGCCGCGCTCGCTGACACCGGGCAGGGACGCCATGCGCGGCTCCTATCTGGGTCCAGTGTTCGAGCAGGCCGAGATCGAGCACCGTCTGACCGAGGCCGGCGCCCGCTTCACCGTTCTGTCCGACGACGCCCTGATCGCCGAGACCGCCAAGGCCTTGGCCGATGAAAAGGCGGTGGGCTGGATGCAGGGCCGCATGGAGTTCGGGCCACGTGCGCTCGGCGGCCGCTCGATCCTGGGCGACCCGCGTTCGCCGACCATGCAGAAGGTGCTCAACCTGAAGGTCAAGTACCGCGAGAGCTTCCGCCCCTTCGCGCCGTCGGTGCTGCGCGAGGACGTGGCCGAATGGTTCGAACTGGACGGCGATTCGCCCTACATGCTGCTGGTGGCCCCGGTTGCCGAAAGGCACCGGCGCACCATGACCGACGACGAGAAGGCGCTTTTTGGCATCGACAAGCTGAACGTGCCGCGCTCGACCATCCCGGCGGTGACCCACGTGGACTATTCGGCCCGCATCCAGACGGTGCATGCGGACACCAATCCCCGCTATCACGCCCTGATCTCGGCGTTCAAGGGCCTGACCGGCTGCGGCGTGGTGGTCAATACCAGCTTCAACGTGCGCGGCGAGCCCATCGTCTGCACCCCCGAGGATGCCTTCCGCTGCTTCATGGGCAGCGAGATCGAGGTGCTGACCGTCGGCAACTGTTTCCTCCGCAAGGAGGACCAGGACCCGGCGCTTAAGCTGGACTACAAGAACGCCTTCGACCTGGATTGAGGCCATGTCCCTGCGGCTGCCGCGCCCGGCCTTCCTTCGCCTGATCCTGTTCGCGGTGGCGTTCGCGTTGGCGGCGGGAGTCGGGGCGGCCCGCAAGTTCCCCACGCCGGCCAACGACTCGGTTGATTATCTATCCTACGCCCGCTCGCTGTATCTTTCCGGCTCCTATGCCGGGACGCCCGAGGGGCCGCAGGCCGACATCCGTCCGGGGCGCGAGCCCCTGTATCCGTTGATGGTGGCCGTTGCCGCCCGTCTCTATCCGCCGCTGGCCACCGCGCTGGTGGAATGTTCGCCGCCATCGGACGGGTGCGCCTCAGGCTTCAGGGCGCTGGCGTTCGTCAACGCGGCCTTGGTGGCGGGCACCGCGGTGGTGGCGGCCATGCTTGCCGAACGGCTGGGCGGCGGACGGCTGGCCTGGGTGGTGGCGTGGGGTTACATCGCCTTCAATTTCCAAAGCCTCAAGGACGTAAAATACGTCATCTCCGACTATCTGGCGGTCTTTCTGGCGGCGCTGGCCGGCTTGGCCCTGGTCGCCGCCGTGCAGCGACGCGAGTCGTGGTGGCGCTGGTTGGCGGCCGGTCTGGCGCTGGCCGCGCTCGGCCTGTGCAAAGCGATCTTCGTTCCTTTCGGGGCGCTGGTGGTCGCGGTTCTGCTGGCGGCGGGAGCATGGGGGCTGCGCCGTAGGGGGCCAAGGGCCCTGGCTCCGGCCCTTCTGGTCGCCGCGGTGTTGGCGGCGGTGAACGGTGGATGGATCCTGCGCAATGTCGTCTGGTTCGGGGTGGCGGACGATGGCCGCAGCTACGTGGCCCTGAGCACGCGTGAGGTCTTCGACCATATGCGGCCCGACGAGCATCTGGCCGCTTGGCTGTGGTGGACCCGGGGTCCGGGTGACGACTGGGCCAAGGGTCTGCTGCCCCGCGAGTCCTGGCGGCGGCACGAATGGTACGAGGCGGACGGCTTCTACCTGCAGGGCCAAAACGCCCGCAACCAGGAGCGCATGGCGCGGCTGATGGCTGGCGGCCTCGACGAATCGCAGGCGCGCAAGCGCATGGCCGGGGTGATCGTCGGCGAAATTCTGGACCACCTGCCGGATTATCTGCTGACCATGCCGGTCCTGTTCTATCGCGGCATCTGGTTCGATGAATTTATCGTCTTCGGGTTGCCAATGCTGGTTTGGGGCCTGGGATGGGCCGTAAAGCGACGGAGGTGGGACGTCGTGGCGGCGTTGTCCGCCGGCCTGTGGTCGCTGACGGTCTATCCGGCCATTTCCCTGAACATCCCGCGCTACCAGCTGGTAGCGGTGACCGCCCTCGCCGTCGCCGCTGGCCTGGGGTCGGAACGCCTGTGGCTCGCCCGTCGCCGGGACCGAGGGCCTAGCGCCTGAGCCAGGGGCGGGCCATGCGTTGGGCCGGGGCGTCAGCGACCACCGTCCCCCAGATCATGACAACCCCGTACCATAGCCGCCAACCCGTCCGCCAAGGAGTGCGGCGGGGTCCAACCAAGCCGGCGCAAAGGCTCGTCCTCCACGACAAGCGACCCGGTCAGCCGGGCGACGGCGGCGCGGCGCGCGGCAAGCATGCCGGCAAGGCGCAGCAGCGGCACCGGCACGGAGAACAGGCGTGCGGGACGGCCCAGCAAGACACCGAGCAGGCGCAACAGTTGCGGTGTCGAAACGTCATCGCCGTCGCGGATCAGGAACGTGCGCCCGGCAGCCCCGGGATGGTCGGCGAGGAAGGCCAGCGCATCGCCGAGATTGGCGACACCCACCAGCGAGCGGCGGTTGTCGATGGCCCCCAGAGGCAGCGGGATGCCCCGGCGCAAGACCGCCATCAGAGTGGCGAGGTTGCCCTTGGCGCCGGGTCCGTGCACCAGGGGAGGGCGGACCACCACAGTGTCAAGGCCTGCGTCCGCCAGCCCGGCCTCGGCCTCGGCCTTGGAGATGCCGTAGGGGTCAAGGGGGGCGGGGGCATCGTCGGCGGTGAAGGGGCGATCCGGCGGAGTCGCTTCGCCGTTGACCTTGATGGAGCTGACGAAGATCAGCCGGCGGACCCCAAGTTGCGCAGCCTGACGTGCCAGCCGCAGGGTTCCCTCGGTGTTAACGCGCCTGAAGACAGCCAGGGGATCGGGCTCGGCGTCCTTCATCACATGGGCGCGTCCGGCAAGGTGGATCACCGCCTCGCAGCCGGCCAAGGCAGTGCTCCAATCAGCCTCGGGTCCCAGGTCGGGGCTCGGAACGATTTCGAAACGAAAGCCCGGCACGGGGCGGCGCAGCGCGGCCACCGGCTGGTGGCCGCGGGCCGCCAGGGCCTCGCAGACGGCCGGCCCGACGAATCCGCCGCCGCCGGTGACCAGCACCCTCATGGCCGCCCTCCGCCGGCCCATCGAGCCAGCACCGTCAGCAGCATAGCGGTGGCGGCGGCGCCCAGCGCCACTCCGGTCGCCGGCCGGGTCACCGACAGCAACGCGGCGCACCCCAGGACCAGGTTGGCGCCCAGGATAGCCAGGGCCACCTGGTCATGGCTCCGGCCGCCCTGGACCGCCCTCTGGTAGAAGTGCTGGCGGTGCGCCTGCCAGACCTTCTCGCCCCGCAGGGTGCGCCGTCCCAGGGTGATGCTGGCGTCGGCAAGGTAGTAGGCGGGGAGGATCACCGCCGCCGCCAGATGGCCGGCGGCCGCCAGGTGGACCAGCAGGCCGCCCAGCAGGAATCCCAGCGGCACCGATCCCGAATCGCCCAGAAAGATCCGCGCCGGGTGCCAGTTCCACACCAGGAAACCGATGGCGGCGGCGGCCAGGCCGATCCCGAGGGGGGCCAGCGGCGCCGCGACGCCGGCGACGATGGCCACTAGGGCGATGCCGAATCCCAGCGACACCGTCTCGACGCCGGTGATACCGTCGATGCCGTCCATGAAGTTGTAAAGGTTGACGAACCACAGCCAGCCCAACGCGGTGAGCACGCGGTCGGCGGCGACGGGCAGCCAGCCTTGGAACACCAGGGCATCCCCCGGAAGGGTCAGCAGTCCCGCCGTCACTGCCAGGGCGTGAACGCCAAGCCGGGGCAGGGCGGGAAGCGAATGGCGGTCGTCGAGCCATGAAGCGGCCATCAGCGCGCCGCCGCCGGCGGCCAGGGTCCAAATCCAGCCGGCTTGGGCAGTGGAGACGGCAACCATGACCCAGGCGGCCAGGGCGGCCGGCGTGACGGCGAGGCCGCCGCCGCGCGGCGTGGGCAGGGAGTGGCTGGAGCGATGGTTGGGAAGGTCGAGGATCCGCCTTTCAGTCAACCAGCCCAGCAGCCGCCTGGTTCCCAGGACGGCCACCGCGAAGGCCACCGCCGCCGCCGGCCAGCTTGCCGCCAATTCCGCTCCCATCGCCGCCCCCTGCCGTCCGTCAGACCGATCCCCGCCGCGCCAGCTCGGCGATCACCTCGTCGGCCAGGACCTCGGGGGTTCCCGCCTCGGTGCGCAGGACCAAGGTGGGTTCCAGGGGCGGTTCGTAGGGGGAGTCGAGGCCGGTGAAGTTCTTGATCTCCCCCTTGCGCGCCCGCCGGTACAGCCCCTTGGGGTCGCGCCGTTCGCATTCCTCCAGGCTGGTCGATACATAGACTTCGGCGAATTCCTCGGTGCCGATCAGGTCGCGGGCCATGGTGCGCTCGGCGCGGAAGGGCGAAATGAACGACACCAGGACGATCAATCCGGCATCCACGAACAACTTCGAGACCTCGGCGACGCGGCGGATGTTCTCGACCCGGTCGGCCTCGGTGAAGCCCAGGTCCTTGTTGAGTCCGTGGCGCACGTTGTCGCCGTCCAACAGATAGGTGTGGCGGCCCATGGCGTGCAGCTTCTGCTCGACCAGGTTGGCGATGGTCGATTTGCCCGATCCAGACAGGCCGGTGAACCAAACCACGCAAGGCTTCTGGCCCAGCAGCGCGGACCTGGCCGCCTTGTCCACCGTCAGCGGCTGCCAGCCGATGTTGCTGGCACGGCGCAGGGGGAACGCGATGGTGCCGGCTCCCACGGTGGCGTTGGTCAGGCGGTCGATGATGATGAAGGCACCCAGGGTGCGATTGTCGGCATAGGGCTCGAAGGGCAGTGCCTTTTCCAACGCCACGTTGCAGAAGCCGATGTCGTTGAGGCTCAGTGTCTTGGCCGGCTGCTGCTCCATGGTGTTGACGTTGTAGCGGTACTTCAGCTCGGTGATTTGGCCGGCCACTTCGGCGGTCCCCAGGCGGAACAGATAGCGCCGGTGCGGCATCATGGCATGGGGATGCATCCACACCACATGGGCGGCGAACTGGTCGGCAACGGAAAGGGAAAGATCCGCCAGCACGTCACCGCGGGTGACGTCGATCTCGTCCTCCAGGGTCAGGGTTACCGCCTGTCCGGCGAACGCCTCCGCAAGCTCGCCATCGGCGGTCACGATGGCCCGCACCCGGCTGCCGCGTCCGGACGGCAACGCCATGACCGCATCACCGGGCCGCACCGCGCCACTGGCGATGGTGCCGCAATAGCCGCGAAAGTCGGAATTGGGACGGTTGACCCATTGCACCGGCATGCGGAATGGTTTGTCGGCTTCGTCGGTATCGACCTCCACCGTTTCCAGCCATTCCAGCAGCGACGGCCCCTTGTACCAGGTCGCCTGCGGGCAAGGCCGCGTCAGGTTGTCCCCGTGGAGGGCCGAAACGGGGATGCAGGTCACAGCGATGTCACCCAGGCCTTGCGCGAAGGCGCGGTATTCGCCGGCGATCCGCTCGAAGACCACTTCGTCCCAGTCCACCAGGTCCATCTTGTTTACAGCGACCACCACATGGCGGATGCCCATCAACGAGACGATGAACGAATGCCGGCGGGTCTGGGGAAGCAGGCCCTTGCGCGCGTCGACCAAAAGCACCGCCGCCTGGGCCGAGGATGCGCCGGTGGCCATGTTACGGGTGTATTCCTCGTGGCCAGGCGTGTCGGCCACAACGAAGCGGCGTCGCGCGGTCGAGAAGTAGCGATAGGCGACGTCGATGGTGATCCCCTGCTCGCGCTCGGACTGCAGGCCATCGACCAGCAGAGCGAAGTCCAGGCCGCCGGCCTGGGTGCCGTGGCACCGGCTGTCACCCTCCAGCGCTGCCAGCTGGTCGTCGGGTACCAGCCGGGTGTCGTAGAGCAGGCGTCCGAGCAAGGTGCTCTTGCCGTCGTCCACGCTGCCACAGGTGATGAAGCGCAGGACCGAGGTTTCCGCGGCGGGACCCATCAGAAATAGCCCTCCTTCTTCTTGCGCTCCATGGAGCCGTCCCGGTCGCTGTCGATGATGCGCCCCTGGCGCTCGGAGAGCCGGCTGGACCGCAGCTCGCCAAGGATGTCGTCGATGGTCGAGGCGTCCGATTCCACGGCGCCGGTCAGCGGATAGCAGCCCAGGGTGCGGAACCGCACCCGGCGGATATCGACGTTCTCGCCCTCTGCCAGCACCAGGCGGTCGTCGTCCTTCATGATGAGGGTGCCGTCGCGGCTCACCACCGGGCGATCGGCGGCGAAATAGAGCGGCACCACGGGGATGCCCTGGGCCTTGATGTATTCCCAGACATCCAGCTCGGTCCAGTCCGAGAGAGGGAACACGCGCATGCTCTCGCCCTTGGCGACCCGCCCGTTGTAGAGGCGCCACAGCTCCGGACGCTGGCCGCGCGGGTCCCAGCCGTGGCTGCGGTCGCGGAAGGAGAATACCCGTTCCTTGGCGCGCGACTTCTCTTCGTCGCGGCGGGCGCCGCCGATGGCGGCGTCGAAACCATGGGCGTCAAGCGCCTGGCGCAGGGCCTGGGTCTTCATGAGGTCGGTATGGACCGCCGAGCCGTGGCGCTGGGGGTCGATGCCCATGGCCGCTCCCTCGGGGTTCACGTGGACGATCATCTCCATTCCCACCTTGCGCGCCTGCTGGTCGCGGAAGGCGATCATCTCGCGGAATTTCCACAACGTGTCCACGTGTAGCAACGGAAAGGGGGGCTTGGCTGGGTAGAATGCCTTGAGCGCCAAATGCAGCAGGACCGAGCTGTCCTTGCCAATGGAATACAACATCACCGGGCGGGAAAACTGTGCGGCGGTCTCGCGCAGGATGTGGATCGCATCCGCTTCCAATTGCGCCAGGTGGCCGCGCAGGGGCGGCATGGGAATCGTCATCTTCTACCCTGTCCAGAACCGGCTTCCCCGTGTCGGGGAAAGTTCTGGGTATAGCCGAAGCTTCTTGCCTTTGCCTATGGCTTTCGGTGCCCAAGAACCGGCCTTTCGAATTGGCCTGCCATCCGTGCGCGGGTCATGATATATGCCTTCAACCGTCATGACGACGCCAGCCGAACCACGGGTCCGCCAGACCGCCCTTGGCGAAGACGAGACCCGACGCGCCATGAACCAAGGTGTTTCGATGACCCAACCGCTTCCCCACATCGCGATCGTCGGCCTGGGCTATGTCGGCCTGCCCCTGGCGGTGGCGATCGCTCGCCATTTCCCGGCCGTCGGCTTTGATATCAACGAAGGCCGCATCGCCGAGCTGCATCAGGGCATCGACCGCACTGGCGAGGTCGAGCCGGCCCGCCTGCGCGCCAGCACCCTGTCGCTGACAGCGCAGTCCGAGGACATGCGCGGGGCCGACGTCTTCATCGTCACCGTGCCGACGCCGGTGACCGACGACAACCAGCCCGACCTGCGGCCGGTGATCAGCGCCTGCCGCACCGTTGGCAAGGTGATGGCCAAGGGTGCGGTGGTGGTGTTCGAGAGCACCGTCTACCCGGGCGTCACCGAGGACATCTGCGGCAAGGAGCTGGAGCAGGCCTCGGGCCTGGTTTGCGGCCGCGACTTCTTCCTGGGCTACAGCCCCGAGCGCATCAATCCCGGCGACCGCGAGCATACCGTGGACCGGATCACCAAGGTGATTTCGGGACAGACCGAGGACGTGGTGAACCTGCTCGAACGCATCTACGGCAGCGTCACCAGCGGCGGCGTGTTCCGCGCCACCAGCATCCGGGTGGCCGAAGCCTCGAAGGTGATCGAGAACGCCCAGCGCGACATCAACATCGCCTTCATCAACGAAATCACCATGATCTTCCAGCGTCTCGGCATCTCGGTCTACGACGTGCTGGATGCCTCGGCGACCAAGTGGAACTTCCTCAACTTCAAGCCCGGCCTGGTGGGCGGCCACTGCATCGGCGTCGATCCCTTCTACCTGGCCCAGTGCGCCCTGGACAACGGTCACAATCCCGAGATCATCCTTGCCGGCCGCCGCATCAACGACGGCATGGGTCCCTATATCGCCGAGCGGGTGGACAGCCAGCTGGCCGGCCCGTCGCGCATCCTCGTCCTCGGCCTGACCTTCAAGGAGAACGTCCCCGACCTGCGCAACAGCAAGGTGGTCGACGTGGTCCGCGCCCTGCGTGAGCGGGGGCACATCGTGGACATCCACGATCCATATGCCGAGCCGGCCGAGGCGCTGCACGAATACGGCGAGACGGTCATTCCCAGTCTCGACGGGCTGGGCGGGTATGCCTGCGCCATCGGCGCCGTGCCCCATGCTCCGTACCTTTCGTTTACGGCCGAATCGTTCGAAACCCTGTTGGCCGAAGGTGGGTTGATCGCCGACGTCAAGGGGATGTGGCGCGGCACCGAGGTGCCCGAGGGCATGCGGCTCTGGCGCCTGTGATGGCCGCTGCGCGCGGAGAGGTACCGGACTCGAGATTGGTCGGGCCGGCGCTGCTGGCGGCCGCCGTGCTGGCCCCCTTTCTCGGGTTGTTCGCGCCGCTGGCCATAGCGGTCCTGTTCGTCATTCTGGGGGCCGTCGTCCTGTTCGCCGCCTGGCGCCAGGGAATGTGTCGGCCGTGGGGGTCCGAGACGGCGGTGCTGGCCGCCTTGTGCGCCTGGGCCCTGGCAACCGCGCCATGGGCGGTAGATCCGTCCCAGGCGGTCGCCGCCACCGGCAAGCTCGCGGGGACCGCCGTCGTCGGGCTGTTGTTCGTCCGCCTGGCATCTCGACAGCCGCCGGAGGTTCTGCCGCGCATCGCCACCTGGGTCCTGGCGGCGGTGGTGGCATTGATGGCCGTCGAATATCTGTCCGGGGGTTTTCTCAGCCACCTGATCTCGCTCCTGTTGGGCGAGGACGATCCGGTGGGGAAGTCCCGCCTCAACCGCGGCTGCTCGGTGCTGGCGGTGCTGCTGTGGCCGTTGGCGGCGCTGGTCCACGGCCGCTGGGGTCCCCGCCGTGCCGTCCCCCTGGTCGCCGCCGCCGTGGCGGCCCTCTTGGTGGCGGACAATTCCTCGGCCAAGGCGGCCGCCCTGGCCGGAGCCGCCACTGCCCTGGCAGCCATCCGGTTTCCCCGGGCGTCCTCTTGGGCGCTTCGCCTGGGCATGGTGGTTTTGCTGGCCTTTGCGCCGTTGATGGCGCGGCATCTGCCCGATCCCCAGTGGTCGTTCGTCGAATGGCGAGAACTCCCCACCTCCATGCACCATCGGCTGACCATCTGGCGCTTCACCGCCTCCAAGGTGGCCGAAAAGCCGATCGTCGGATGGGGCATGGACGCCGCCCGGGCGTTGCCGGGGGGAAAGGATACCGTCACCGTGGTGAGGGAGGACGATTCCCCCGCCAGATTGCCGGTGGAGATCTACGAGCAGCAGCTGCCCCTTCACCCCCATAGTGCGGTCCTGCAGGTGTGGCTGGAGCTTGGGGCCGTCGGCATCCTCCTGGCGGGAGCGCTTCTGTGGCGGGTGATTGGCCGGCTAGGTGCCCGCGGAGGGGTGCCGCAGGCCGCCTATGCCATGGGCGCCGTGGCCGCGGGCGCGGTGGTCGCCAACATGAGTTTCGGCCTTTGGCAGAGTTGGTGGCAATCGACGCTGTGGATCACCGCCATCCTGTGCGCCGCCTCGCTGGCACCGCGATGGAGCGCGCGGTGAGAACGGCGGTCAAATGGGCGATCCTGTTCGCCACCCCGGTGGTGGTTCTGGTGATGGCCGGCCTGGGGTATTACGCGTTCGCCAAGCTGACCTACCCGGCGGGATCGTGCGGGTCAGTGGCCCGTTTCGACGACGAGATCGGCTGGATCCTGGCGTCCGAGGCTTCCACCTGCATCGAAGCTTCCGGCCGTGACGGCGAAGCCGGTTTCCGCTTCACCATCCACACCGACGTCAACGGCTTCCGGTCGGCAAGCCCCGGCGGGGAGACGCCGGTGGGGGGACTCCTGGCGGTGGGCGATTCATGGACTTTCGGGTTCGGGGTCGATTATCCCGACGCCTACCCGGCTCGGCTCGCCCAGGCGTCGGGGCTGCCGGTGGTGACCGTCGCCAGCCCCGCCTACAGCGCGGCCCAGGCTCTGCTGCTGGCCGAACGCTGGGCCGGGCGCCTGCGACCCCGCGCCATGGTGTTCCTGGACCGGGGCTTCTGGAACCGGGCCGCCTGCTCGGGGTCAGACATTCCCACGGCCATCCTCAAGCCCTGCTACTGGCAGCCGCCGGGCGGCGGCGAGGCCCACCTCGTCGTGCCGCCGCCGGGCTACGTCACGACCATGGCCCGCCGCGGCATCATGCCGGGCGGCATTCTGGGGGTGGGTGAGACGGGATGGGTCTATTTCCTCGTCTCCCGGCCGCTGGCCCAGCTTCATCAGCTCCTGGTGCGGGCCGGCCTGGCCTCGGGGTTCGGACATGATTTCCGCCCGGTGAACGTGGACGAGAACGCCATCAAGGCGGCGACGCTGGCCCATCTGGGACGGTTGGCGCTGCGCACCGGCGTACCGGTGGTTTTTCTCGACCCCATGGACCAGTACGCGGGGCTGATGGACCGGCTGCCGCCGGAGCAGGCCGGCCTGATCCATCGCGTCGGCCAGGACCGCTGGCAGGTGGCCATCGGCGTGCCGACCCAGGCTCTGCCGCCCGAGCAGGCCTATGTGCCGTCGGACGGCCATTATGGGCCGGGATCAAACCGGCTGATCGGACAATTCGTCGCGCGGGAACTGGCGACGCTGGGAGTGCAACGGTGATGGCGAGCGACCGGGAGAATCTCCTGAAGGTGGAGAGCCACTTTCAGTTCGGTGACAACTGGAGCAATTTCGCCGACGGCCTCGACGAGGCGGCCGTCGCGCGCGCCATGGACGACCTGCTGCGCCTGCTGCCCCGCGAGCGTCTGGCAGGCGCCCGCCTGCTCGACATCGGCTCGGGGTCGGGCCTGTCGGCGGTGGCCGCGTTGCGGCTGGGCTGCGCCTCGGTGCGGGCGGTGGACCTGGATCCCCAGTCGGTGGCCACCTCGCGCCGGGTGCTTCAGCGCTTCGTACCCGACGGGGCCTGGCAGGCGGACCGGGTCAGCGTCTTTGATCTGGACCCGGCGGCTGACGGGCGGTTCGACATCGTTCACTCCTGGGGCGTCCTGCACCATACCGGTGCCATGTGGCGGGCCCTTGACCAGGCCTCGCGGCTGGTCCGACCCGGTGGGACACTGGCAGTCGCGCTGTACGCGAAAACGCCCGTCTGCGGCTTCTGGCGATGGGAGAAACGCCTCTACACCAAGGCGCCGGAATGGGTCCGGTCCGTGATCCGGGGGGTTTTCAAGGCCGCCTATCTGGCGGCGCTGCTGGCCCAGGGCCGGAGTCCCGCTACCTATGTGAGGGAGTACCGCACCAAGCGCGGCATGAATTGGAGCCACGACGTCCACGACTGGCTGGGCGGCTATCCCTATGAGTCGGCAACGCCGGCCGAGGTGGAATCCTTCTTCGCCACCCGTGGCTTCCGGCTGGAGGACAGCCATGTGCGGCAGGCTCCGGCGGCGGGCCTGTTCGGCTCGCCGTGCAACGAATTCCGCTTCCGGAGCGGTTCCTAGGGGCCGGCCGAGGCGCAGACGGCGCGGGCGACGGTCTCGCCTGCGATGCGGTGGCCGTCGCGGTTCCAATGGCCGTGGGCCACCTGCTTCTTGTCGAAGAATTCGAGGTTCTTGCCGGTGCGCTCGGCATAAGCCCTCAGCTCGTCGTTGACGGACACGTAGGGGATGCCGTGGGCGGCGGCGAAACCGCCCAGCCGATGGCGGGCATATTCCGGCGCCGGCCATCCGGTGCGGGCCGTCCACGCTTCCCGCTTGCGGGGGTCCGGATCGATGGCCAGCCGGGTGGCGGTGGTGGTAAGCCACAGCCGGGCGCCCGACGCTTCCACCTCTTGTGCCAGCTCCGCGATCACCGCCTCGGCCAGGCGCCACAGGGTCTCTTCGGCCGCGGTGCGCGGCGGATTGGCCTCGGGATCTTCATAGGGAGGGGGCGTGGGGCTCCCCGGATCGAACATGGCGGCCATCTCGGCATCGTCGGGCTGGGGCCGGGGCGGCCAGCCGTCCGTCTTGGGTCCCGCCGCCGGAGGAGGAGGAGAGGGGAGAACCGCCGCGGGTTCCACGGCCGCCAGCTGCTCGGTCCGGCCGCGGTGCCAAGCCTGCAGCCGTGCCCGGCCGATGGTGCTGATGGCGAACCGGATGGCCCACGAATGGTTGGCCAGGTCATTGCGCAGATTCGACCACCGCAGCTTGGCCCGGAAGGCGGGATCGTCCCGGAACGACCGGTCGATGACAAGCCGGCCGTCCCGCAGCTCGCCATAGGGGATGAAAGGGTTCTGCTCGTGCTTGCGGAAATTGTTGTGCAGGTCGTTGGCGGCATGCACCACCAGCAGCACGAGATCGGGATCGAAGGCGCGGGCCACGTGGCGCCACCGTTCCAGCTCCTGGACGTTGCTGTAGCCGGAGACGCCGAAGTCCAGCACCTCGACCGGCCGGCCGATGGCGGGGCAGCGGTTCAGCTCGCGCTCGATGACGGTGGGGAAGGCCTCGTCGTAGGCGACGTGGAACGCTTCGGTGTAGGAATCGCCCAACACCGCGATCCTGAACACGCCGGCTGGCTTGGCAAGGGTGCGCTCCGGTGCCGACCCGTCGCGGGTTCGCAGGCCGAACCGGTCGAGGGTGAGCCGCTCCACCGACTCGGTGTCCACCAGTCCGTCCATGTCGGCGCCGTTGGTGAAGCCGGTCCAAGGGTCGTAGCGGGTGACCAGGGGATAATTGTATCCCGCCAGGCGGAACCCGGCCTCGGCGACCGCCAAACTGAAGAGCACCGAGGCGACCACCAGTCCCAGGCTTTTCCACATCGTCCCCTGCTCCTTGCCCATGGCGGGGCGATCTTTCCTAATGTCACCGCGGGGAGCAAGGCGAAACAGCCATACGTTGACTTTCCCCGGCGGGTGACCCATAAGCGGTGCCTGATCGGGAGGGGACGGCCCCTCCAAGGACCAAGACTGGTCCACAAGCTGGATGAATCCCATGGCGACGGGCAACCCGCCCCGGGTCGCAGTCGTTGGCTGCGGCGCCTGGGGAAAGAATTTGGTCCGCAACTTCGCGCAGCTGGGCGCCTTGGCGGCGGTGGTCGATGCGGACCGCGCACGGGCGGAGCAGCTGGCCGAAACCCATGGCGTGCAGGCGCGCGGCTTCGACGACATCCTGGCTGACAAAGCCATCGCCGCGGTGGCGGTGGCGGCCCCGGCCGAACGCCATTACGAGCTGACCAAGGCGGCGCTGCTGGCCGGCAAGGACGTGTTCGTCGAAAAGCCGCTGGCCCTGGCGGTCGAGGACGCCGAGTTCCTGCGCCGGCTGGCGGACGAGACGGGCCGGGTGCTGATGGTGGGCCACCTTCTGCAATACCACCAAGCCTTCCGCGCGCTGAAGGCGCTGGTGGCCGAGGGGCGCCTGGGCCGGCTGCAATACGTGTATTCCAACCGCTTGAACCTGGGGAAAATCCGCTCGGAGGAGAACATCCTCTGGAGCTTCGCGCCTCACGATATCTCAATGATTCTTTCGCTGGTCGGCGCCGAGCCGACCAAGGTCACCGCGGTGGGGGCAAACTACGTCAACCGGTGCATCGCCGACGTGACGACCACCCATCTCGAATTCCCCGGCGGCATCCATGCCCACGTCTTCGTCAACTGGCTGCATCCGTTCAAGGAGCAGAAGCTGGTGGTGGTGGGCGACGCCGGCATGGCGGTGTTCGACGACGGCCAGGAATGGGACCGCAAGCTGATCCTGTTTTCTCAGCCCGTGGAGTGGAGCGACGGCGCGCCCCGCGCCAGCAAGGCCAAGGGAGAGCCGGTGCCGCTGGAGGCCTGCGAGCCGCTGGCCGAGGAATGCCGCCATTTCCTTCATTGCGTCGCCACGCGGGAGCGGCCGGTCACCGACGGGGCCGAGGGCGTGCGGGTGCTCAAGGTGCTGCAGGCCGCCGACCGGGCCATGGATGGCGCCGATTGCCGCCATGGCGCCCATCCCGGAGTCCGCATTCACAACACGGCGTTCGTGGACGAACCGTGCCGTATCGGCGAAGGGACCAGCATCTGGCATTTCAGCCATGTCCTCGGCCGGGTCACCATCGGCCGGAATTGCACCATCGGCCAGAACGTTTCGATCGGACCCGACGTGACCATCGGCGACGACTGCAGGATTCAGAACAACGTCTCCGTCTACAAGGGCGTCACCCTGGAGGACGGGGTCTTTTGCGGCCCGTCCTGCGTGTTCACCAACGTGGACACGCCGCGGGCGCAGGTGGACCGCAAGAACGAGTTCCTTCCCACCCTGGTCAAGCGCGGCGCCACCATCGGCGCCAATGCCACGGTGGTCTGCGGCGTGACGCTGGGGGAATACTGCCTGATCGGCGCCGGCGCCGTGGTCACCCGCGACGTCAAGCCCCACGCGCTGATGACCGGTGTCCCGGCCCGCCAGTCGGGCTGGGTGTCGCGCACCGGCGACGTGCTGGGCGCCGACCTCGTCTGTCCCCGGACCGGAACTCGCCATGTGGTCAACGCCGAGGGGTTGCTCGAGGAAGTGCCATGAACACGTCGGTGCCGTTCATCGACCTCAAGGCTCAGCAAGCCCGCGTCGGCGCCCGCATCGAGGAGCGTATCCGCGCGGTGCTGGCCCACGGCCAGTTCATCATGGGCCCCGAGGTCGCCCAGTTGGAGGCGGAGCTTGCGGCGTTCTGCGGCGCCCGCCACTGCATCTCCTGCGCCAGCGGCACCGACGCGCTGGTGCTGGCGCTGATGGCCATGGGAATCGGTCCGGGCCAAGCGGTTTTCGTCCCCGCCTTCACCTTCGTCGCCACCGCCGAAGCTCCGGCGCTGCTGGGCGCCACGCCCGTCTTCGTCGATGTCCTGCCGGACAGCTTCAACATGGATCCCGTCTCGCTGCGGGCCGCCATCGGCCACGCGCGCCAGCTCGGACTGGTCCCGGCGGCGGCGATTCCGGTGGACCTTTTCGGTCTGCCCGCCGACTACACCGCCCTTCGCGAGGTGGCCGCCGAGTTTGGGTTGCGGCTGGTGGCCGACGCGGCCCAGAGTTTTGGCGGAAGCCTTGACGGCCAACGTGTCGGCACCCTTGCCGAGGCCACCGCGACCAGCTTCTTTCCTGCCAAGCCGCTGGGGTGCTATGGCGATGGCGGGGCGGTCTTCACCGACGACGACGACCTTGCCGCGACCATGAAGTCGCTGCGGGTGCACGGCCAGGGCACGGACAAATACGACAATGTCCGCGTCGGCCTCAATGCGCGACTCGACACCATCCAGGCGGCGGTGCTGCTGGAAAAGCTGGCGATCCTGGCCGACGAGATCGTTTGGCGCGGCGTTGCCGCCCGGCGTTATTGCGAGGCACTCTCCGGCGTGGTCGGGGTTCCCGCCGTCGCCGAGGGCCGGGTGTCGGCCTGGGCGCAATACACCATCTTGTGCGACCGGCGCGACCAGGTGGCGGCGTTCTGCAAGGCGGCCGGCGTTCCCACCGCCGTCTACTACCCGCGCCCCCTCCACCGCCAGACCGGGTATGCCCGCTGTCCGACCGCGCCGGAGGGGTGCGCGACGGCGGAGACGCTGAGCGCCCGCGTCCTCAGCCTGCCCATGCATCCCTATCTCGACGTATCCACCCAGGAGCGGGTGGCCGAGGCGGTGCGGCGGGCGGTGGGAGTCCGTTAGGGTTTCACCGCCGCACGTTCGATCAGGCAGCCTTCGGCCACGTCTTGCGTCAGTACCCGGCCGACCAGGCGCGGCAGCTCGGACGCCGGGAACTCGGTGGCCGGACGCGCATACATCAGGTCGCCGCTTTCCAGCCGGTGGCCGGCCTTGAGGTCGCGGGCGGCGACCACACCCTTGCGGATGATGGGAAGCAGCGGTTCCTCGCAAAGCTGCGGCCGCTTGTCGAATTGGCCCAAAGCCTGCGAGATGATGCCGATCTGACGCACCATTTCCTTGAGGTCCCCGGCTTCCAGCGACAATTCGTGATCGCGGAAGCTGCGGCCGGTCTTGCAGTCGGTGAAATGGACCTCGACAACCTTGGCCCCCAACGCAACCGCCGCCAGGCAGGCCTCGGTGCCGATGACGTGGTTGGAATAGCCCACAGTGAGCGCGGGATACCGTTGGGCCAAGAAGGGCACCGATCGGACGTTGGCCTGTTCAGGGGGAACGGGATAGGAGGCGACGCAATGCATCAGCACCAGCCGCTCGCCCAGGCGCTCGGACCCCACCTCGTCGGCGACCCAGGCAACCGCCCGGTCCACCTCGTCCACGGTTCCACCGCCGGTGGACAGGATCACCACCCGGCCGCTGCGCGCCGCCGCCCGGATCACCGGCTCGAAAGTCAGGTCGCCGCTGGCGATCTTGATGCAGTCGAACATGGCCGCCAGCATGGGGACCGTGTCCTCGGTGACGGCGGTGGAGAACAGGGCGATGCCCGCGCCGTCGGCCACCTCGCGCAGCTGCTTCAGCGCGCCCTCACCCAGGGAGAACCGCGTCACTCGGGCCAGCCGCTCAGGGTCGTTGGCGGAGGCGAAGCGCTTGGGGGTGTAGGTCTGGAACTTGACCGCGTCCGCTCCGGCCTCGGCGGCCAGCCGCACCAGACGCTTGGCGGCCTCCAGGTCGCCTTCGTGGTTGACGCCGATCTCGGCGATCACGGCCACGTCGCGCTCGAGGGACTTGCGGAACAGCTCCATGCTTCGGCTCCTGCCAGGAAATCCACGGTGCCGCACCCTAGTCCCAACGCCGAAGCGCACGCAAGCGCCGTTGCGCGCCGGCGCCAGGGCGTGTAGTGAGGGGGGCAGGGGGAGCCGCATGTCGCACGACGCCGAATACATCCGACGGATCGAACAGGACCACGAGGCCTGGAAGCGCAAGCCGGTGCTGCGCGCCATCTACCAGGACCTCTATCGCCGCATGCAGGCGGCCTGCCGGCCGGGGATCAGCCTCGAGATCGGCGGCGGCGGCGGCAACCTCAAGGAATGGCTTCCGTCGGTCGTCGCCACCGACATCCAATGGGCCCCCTGGCTGGACGCCGTGGCCGACGCCCAGAACATGCCATTCGTGGACGCCAGCTTCGACAACATCATCCTGTTCGACGTTCTTCACCACATTCCGGGTCCCCATCGCTTCTTCGCCGAGGCCCAGCGGGTGCTTCGCCCCGGCGGGCGGGTGGTGATGATGGAGCCCGGGGTGACGCCGGTGTCGTGGGTGATGATGAACACCATGCACCACGAACCGGCCATCATGGCCGCCGATCCCTTCCGCGACCAGGAATGGGCGGCGCAGAACAACCCCTATGCCGCCAACCAGGCGATCCCATCGCTGATGTTCCAGCGGCACCGCCGCCGGTTCGAGGCCGAGTTTCCCGATCTGCGCATCGTCTCGGTCGAGCGGCTCAGCTTGTTCGCCTATCCGCTGTCGGGCGGGTTCCGGCCGTGGTGCCTGTTGCCGCAGTCGGTGGTCGGCGGGATGCTCAAGCTTGAGGACGTGCTGATGCCGGTCCTGGGGCCGCTGATGGCCTTCCGGCTGATGGTGGTCGTCGAGCGCCGTCAGACGGGCGCCTGACGCAGGGGCGGCCGCAAGGCGAGGGCATAGCCGGCCAGGAACCACAGGTGACGCTGGTACATGGCCTCCATGCCCACCGAGGCTCCCAGGAAGATGGCTAGCGTCGCCAGGATGCCGACGCCCAGGGGATCGGGTTCCAGCCGCAGGCGCCGCCATAGCCGCAGGGTGCCGGCCAGGAAGAAGCCGCCGAACAGCGCGACCCCCACCAGTCCGGTTTCGGTCAGCAGCCACAGCGCCGTGTTGTGGATGACCGCGCCGGTGCCGCCGTGGGCCTGGCGATCCGCCCAGTAGAAGGTCCCCAGCCCGACGCCCGCCACGGGATTTTCCTGCCACAGGGCCAGGGCTTCCCGCATCAGGCGGACACGGTGCGAGACCCCGGTGTCGTCCACCATCGACGGCCTCAGGAAATAGGGTTCGGATAGGTTGGGGGCGTCCTCGGGCGGGATGGTGGCGTGGATGAAGGGGGGGACCTGGGCGATCAGGGCGCAAAGCACCGCGCTGACCGCGCTGGCACGCAGCAGCGGGCGCCAAGGGATGCAGTGGAAGGCTTGCAGGACCGCCAGCCCCAGGACCAGCCCCAGCCACGAACTGCGGGACCCGGCATAAAGCAGGCCGATGTTCAGGGAGACGATCGTCCAGTGGAAGTGCCTCACGCTCATCACCTGACGGTCGGACTGGACCGCAACCAGCACCACCCAGGCGACCGCGAGCAGGCACCCGAAGCTGTTGGGATTGCCGGCAATCCCCTCGAGGCGCGGATAAAGCTCGGGGTTGACCGCCTGCATGACCAGGTAACGGGCCAGGCTGACCAGCGACAGCCCCGCCGCGAGCACCGCCAACCAGCGCACGAAGCGGTCCTCGTCGGGCCGCCCGGCGAACTGGGCCACCCAGCCGCCCACCACTAGATAGGCGACGAGGACGAACCAGCCGGCAAATTTGTTTACCAGCGCCCATTCCTGCCACGCGCCGATCCGGCCGTGGCCGATCACAAGGGCCACCGTCAGCCAAGCGGTCAGCGCCGCCAGCCAAAACCATAGGCCGGGAACGATCCAGCGGGGAACTTGCGCCGGGTGGCGGGCGGCATGCCAAGCCACAACGCCGGCAAACACGGGCAGAAGCAGGTCCGAGGCGCCCAGCCTCAGGTAGCCGCCGCCCACCGGAATATTCACCAGAACCTGGAAGGTGATGGCGAAGGCGGCGAGGATCCATCCCGCAAGGCGGCGCTGAGGGTAATCCATGTGC